>NZ_JBHXRD010000015.1:66338-193196 GCF_042717325.1 Streptomyces sp. NPDC058637
GCCGTATCCGGCGTTCCGTCGGCTCCCGATCGTGTGCTTCGGCCGTCCTTCGGCCGTCCGACGGTCCGTGCGTCCGTCAGGCGCCCGGACCCGGCCCCGCCGCTACGACTCCTGGTCCTCCAGCACCGCCGTCTGCACCTGGATCTGCTTGCGGCGCGTCACCCGCGTGCCCCGGCCCGGCGGCAGGTTGCGGCCCTTGATGCTGCCCAGGATGAAGCCCTCCGACGGCGGGCACGAGAGCAGCAGGGTCGGGGTGTTGACCTCCTGCATGCGCCGCAGCATGGGTTCGCCCAGGCCCCGGCCCGCACCGGCGGCGGAACGGGAGACGACCAGGTGCAGGCCGACCTCGTAGCCGAGGGCGAGGTGGTTGAGCAGCGGGTCGAAGGGGGCGTTCATCGCGCTGGTGCCCAGCATGTCGTAGTCGTCCACCAGGATGAACAGCCGTGGTCCGTCCCACCAGTCGCACTTGCGCATCCGGGCCGGCGTGATGTCCGGGCCCGGTACGCGGGCCGTGACCGCCCGGGCGGCACCGGAGACCAGCTCCTTCAGGGCGTCCATCGACACGGCGTGGCCGAGGCGGTACTCGTCCGGGATCGCCTCCACCAGTGCGCGGCGGTAGTCCACGACCATGATCCGCGCCTCGGCCGGGGTGTAGCGGTCCATGATGGCCTTGGCCGTCAGCCGCAGCATGTTGGTCTTGCCACTCTCCGCGTCGCCGACCACGATCATGTGGGGCGTCTCGGAGAAGTCGTGCCACACCGTGGACAGGCGCTCCTCCTCCAGGCCGATGGGCATCTTGAAGTCGCCCTTCGGAGCGGGAAGTTCCGACAGCTTCAATCGGGTGGGCAGCATCCGGACCGGCGGGGCCGGCGGGCCCTGCCAGCTCTCCCGGAGCGCCGCCACGACGCCCGCGACGCCCTCGGACAGATCGTCCGCGGACTCCACGCCGTCGATCCGCGGGAGCGCGGTGAGGTAGTGCAGCTTGGCGTCCCGTGTCAGGCCACGGCCCGGCAGCCGTGGCACGGTCGCGGCGCGCCGCATGTCGATCTCGGAGTCCATGGCGTCCCCCATCCGCAGCTCCAGGTGGGTCGCGGCCTGGTCCCGGATGGCGGAGGTCAGTTCCACCCAGCGGGCGGTGGTGACGATCAGGTGGATGCCGTAGTTGAGGCCGCGGGCGGCGATCGAACCGAAGGTCTGGATGTAACGGTCGAAGTCCTGGCGCACCGTCGACCAGCCGTCGACCACCAGGAACACGTCACCGTGCTGGTGCTCGGGGAACTCCCCGGCGGCCAGGCGACGCCGGAAGGTCGCCATCGAGTCGATGCCGTTGTCCAGGAAGAACCGCTCGCGTTCCGCCAGGAGCGTGGTGACCTCCGAGACCGTACGGCCGACCCGCTCGGTGTCCAGGCGCGCCGCCACCCCGCTGACGTGCGGCATGTCGGACAGCCCGGCGAGAGTGCCACCGCCGAAGTCGAGGCAGTAGAACTGCACCTCGCGAGGGGTGTGGGTGAGCGCCAGGGCGGTCACGATCGTGCGCACCATGGTGCTCTTGCCGCTCTGCGGACCGCCCGCGATGGCGATGTGCCCGCCCGCGCCCGAGAGGTCGATGGTCAGCAGGTCGCGGAGCTGGTCGAAGGGGCGGTCGATGATGCCGATGGGGACGGTGAGCCGCCCCCGGTGCGGTGAGTCGACGGTCGTCAGACCGAGTTCGGGGTCCGGGGTGAGGGGCGGCAGCACCTGGTCGAGGGTGGCGGGGAGGTCCAGCGGCGGCAGCCACACCTGGTGGGCCGGCGGCCCGGCGGTCAGCAGCCGCTCCACGGCCACCGAGAGAAGGGTGTCGCCGGTCTCCTCCTGCTCGGGGGTGGGCTCGGGGTCCGGGCTGTCCGGAAGCTGGCGCGGCACGACGTAACTGTTGGTCCACGGGACGGTCTGGCTGGCCACCCGCGCCTGGTTGGCGCTGCCCCGCCGCTGCAGGTACGGGCCGGAGACGTACGCGGCGCGGAAGCGGGTCAGCGCCTCCACGCCCGACTTCAGGAAGCCGCTGCCGGGCGCCGACGGTAGCTGGTAGGCGTCCGGCACACCGAGGACGCCGCGGCTCTCCATGGCGGAGAACGTGCGCAGACCGATCCGGTACGACAGGTGGCTTTCCAACTGGTGCATCCGGCCCTCGTCCAGGCGCTGCGAGGCGAGCAGCAGATGCACTCCGAGGGACCGGCCGAGGCGGCCGATCATCACGAACAGCTCCATGAACTCCCGGTGTGCGGCCAGCAGCTCGCTGAACTCGTCGACGACGACGAACAGGCTGGGCAGCGGTTCCAGCGGCACGCCCGAGGCGCGGGCCTTCTCGTAGTCCAGCGCCGAGCTGTAGTTGCCCGCCGCCCGCAGCAGCTCCTGGCGGCGCATCAGCTCGCCGTGCAGGGCGTCCTGCATCCGGGAGACGAGCGCGACCTCACCGGCCAGGTTGGTGATGACGGCGGAGGTGTGAGGGAGTTCGTCCAGCCCCAGGAAGGTGGCGCCGCCCTTGAAGTCGACGAGGACGAAGTTGAGCGTCTCCGAGGAGTTCGTCAGGGCGAGCGACAGGACGAGGGTGCGCAGCAGTTCGCTCTTGCCGGAGCCGGTGGCGCCGATCAGCATGCCGTGCGGTCCGGTGCCGCCCTGGGCGGACTCCTTGATGTCCAGTTCGACCGGCTCGCCGTCCGCGCCGACCGCGATCGGCACCTTGAGCCGGGAGGATCCGGTGTTCTGCTGCCACAGCGTCACCGGGTCGTGGCGGTGCAGGTCGGGAATGTTCAGCAGCGCGGTCAGTTCGACGTTCGCGGACAGCGGCTCCGCCGAATCCGACGCCGTGCCCAGACCCATGCGGTACGGGGCGAGCCGCCGCGCGAGCGACACGGCGCCCGTCGGCCCGAAGCTGTCGGGCCTGCCCAGCCGGGTGGTCTGCTCCTTGCGCTCACGGTCGGTGCGCACCAGGCCGAGATCGTCCTCGCCGACCTCGAAGCGCAGCGTGATGCGGCCGGGCCGCCAGGACAGGGCGTCGCTGAGGTCCAGTACGACCGTGTTGCGGAAGCCGGAGCCGTCCAGGCGGTGACCGGTCGGGACGGTGCCGCCGTCCACCACGATCACGGTGTACGGCTCCTCGCGCCCGGGTACGGCGTCCGGGTCGAACTGGGGCCGCTCCATGAACTCGGCGCCGAGCAGGTTCTCCAGCTCGCCCAGGGCGGAGACGGTCATCCGGGTCGGTCCCGCACCGTCCGTGTCGTGCGGGTGGAGGCTGTGCGGGAGCCACTTCGTCCACTCCCAGTCCGCCCGCCGCTCGTCGGAGACGCACAGGGCGATCCACACGTCGTCCGGTGAGTGGAAGGTGGCCAACTGGGCTATCAACGCCCGGACCACGGACCGTATACGCTCCTCGTCGCCCCGGAACAGCACCCGGGCCCAGGCCCGCAGGTAGATCGCGATGGGCTGCTCGGGCACGGTCGAGTAGGCGCGGATGAAGCTGCGCAGGGCGTGCGCGCTGAGCGGTTCCAGGTCCTCGACGGGGTTGGTGGAGCTGGAGTTCAGCTTCAGGCTCAGCTTCTGCTCGCCGACCGCGATCCGGACCTCGCCGAAGTCCTCGTCGCGCGGACGGCGTTCCCACAGCCGGGTGGTGCCCGTCATCGACCACAGGGCGGCGGGCTCGGGGTGGCGCCAGGCCAGGGCCACCTGCTGGTCCACGACGGCGCCGCGCACCTTGCGCCGGATCTGGGTGAGGTAGCGCAGGTAGTCCCGGCGCTCGCCCTTCAGCTTCTGCTTGCGCTCGGAGGCCTTGCGCATGAACTGGCCGATGAACATCGCGGCGGCGCCGAGCACCATCAGGCCCAGGGCGATGTAGATGAACCCGCCCGAACCCCTGGTCATGCCGGGCCGCATGAACATGAACATCATGGAGACCGACATCAGCGCCATGGGGAGGTACGTCCACACGGCGGAGGTGTCGGGCACCGTCTCGGGAAGGATCGGCGGTTCCTGGAGATTCAGCTCCCCGTCGGGCATCTCCGGGCCCCGGCGTCGGGCCGGGCGGCGGAACAGGACCACACTCAAGGAACCGTCTCCTTACGGGGCAAAAAAAGGGGGAGAGCAGGCGGAACGACGCCGTCGTCGGGGCGATGCCCGTCGTCGTCGACACGGTGCCGGGACACCGGGCGGGACAGCGCTTCCGCTCGGCACCCTACGCCGCGCTCCGGCCGGCGACGAGCGGTCGTCCCGGCACCGCCGAGCGGCGCCCGCTCCTGCCCTGGCGCCAAGTCACGATCCGGCTACAACGCCAGGTCACGCTCACGCCGCACGGAGGGCGCGACGGCAGGCGACGGCGTGTACCGCGCCGCCATCCGTACCGGGCCGCCTTTCGCGCGGTGCCAGATCGTGCGCCAACGGCCATGTTCCGTTCAGCGGTTACGAGCCACGTCGTCCGCACCAGTTGGTTGATACTACGATCAATGCGCCGACCGCCAACGCCCGTTCCGTCCCGTGTTCTTGGAACGCGACTGTCGAACTGTGATGTCCGGCGGCGCGTCGGGCCTCGTCCCCCCAACCCGTACTCAGCAGTAACCGGAGAAGCGTGAGCCATCCCGATGACTGACACTCAGGTGGCCGAGCTGTGCCGTCTCACGGTACGAGTCCCCGCCAAGAGCATCGACCTCGCCGTGCCCGCCGACGTCCCCGTGGCGGACCTGCTGCCGGCGGTGCTCAGATACGCCGGCGACAACCTCGAGGAAACCGGTATCGACCACGGCGGCTGGGTACTCCAGCGGCTCGGCGGCGAACCACTGGACGAGGAACGCACCCTCGACTCCTACGGCCTGCGCGACGGCGACATCCTCTACCTCAGACCGCGCACCGAAGCCCTGCCCGAGGTGCACCTCGACGATCTGGTCGACGGCATCTCCACCACGATGCGGGACCACCCCTTCGGCTGGACCCCCAAGGTCAGCCGGTGGGCACTGCTCGGCACAGCGGTCACCGTGCTCATCGCCGGCATGGTGGTGATCGCGTGGCCCGGCGGCTCCGCGCTGCCCCGGGCCGTGTTCGCCACCGCCGTCGGCCTGCTCCTGCTCGCGGGCGCGGGTTCGGCGAGCCGGGCGGTCGGGGACGCCGGAGCCGGAGCCGCGCTGGGCTTCATGGTGGCGCCCTACCTCGCGCTGGCCGGCTGGATGCTGCCGGGCGGCGAGCTCAGCGGGCCGCACATGTACGAGACGCTGGGCGCGCGGCTGCTCGCCGCCGCCGCCGCGGCGGCGGGCGGTGCGGTACTCGCGCTCGCCATCGTGGCCGCGTTCGCCGCGCTCTTCCTGGGCGTCGCCGTCGCCTCCCTGTTCGCGGCCCTCGCCGCCGTCCTGCTCATCACGACGAATCTGGCGCCCGTGCACACCGCCGGGATCATCGCCGTACTCGCGGTGGTCCTGGGCGCCTTCGTCCCGTCGCTGGCGTTCCGGATGTCCGGGATGCGCATGCCCCCGCTGCCGACCAACGCCCAGCAGCTGCAGGAGGGCATCGAGCCGCACGCCACCTCCGTGGTCTCGGCCCGCGCCATCCTCGCCGACGGCTGGATGACCTCGCTGTACGGGGCGGTGGGCGTGGTCAGCGCCGGCTGCCTCCTCGCACTGGCCCGGGAACGCGAACTGGCCGAGATCATCATGACGGTGGCGCTGTGCCTGCTGCTCATCCTGCACGCGCGTGGACTGGGCAACATCTGGCAGCGCCTGTCGCTGGTGGTCCCGGGCGTGGCGGGGCTGCTCCTGCTGGTGCTGGTCGCCGCCCCGTCCTCCTCGCCGAACTCCCGGCTGGTGACGGCCGCGGGACTGCTCGCGGCCACGGCGATGGTCGCGATCGCCGCCTGGACCGTACCCGGGCGCAGGCTCGTGCCGTACTGGGGCCGCATGGGGGAAATCCTGCACTCGGCCCTGGCGATGAGCATGCTGCCGCTCGCCCTGTGGGTGCTCGGCGTGTACAGCACCCTGCGGTCCATCAACGCCTGACCAGAAGGGAGACCCGCTGCCATGCAATCCAAGCGCGATCAGGTCCATGCCCACATGTTCGTCATGGGCCGGCTGACCTCGGGCATGCTGCGCGCGGACCCGGACGCTCCGGAGAGCCCCCAGGGCAGGACCAACCGGGGCATGGTGATCGGCATCGTGTTCGCCGTCCTGCTGTCGGCCGGGTCCTTCGTCCTCGGCCTGCTCAAGCCCGGCACCACGGACTCCTGGCAGGCGGCCGGGACCCTCGTCGTGAACAAGGAGACCGGCTCCCGCTACCTCTACCTGGACGGGCGGCTGCGGCCGGTACGCAACTACGCCTCGGCGCGGTTGATCGCCGGCGCCGACATGAAGGCGGTGACGGTCGGCTCCAACTCCCTGAAGGGCACGCCGCACGGGGCGCCCATCGGCATCAGCGGCGCCCCGGACGCGCTGCCGGGGAGCGGGGACCTGGACACCGGCCCGTGGCAGATCTGTTCGGGCAGCCGGACCGGCTCGACCGGCACCGTCCTCGCGGTGGGCGGGACGACCGACGGCGCCGGGCTGCCCACCGGCCAGGGGATGCTGGTGACGGGTCCGGACAGGACCGGCTATCTGGTGTGGCGGGGCAGCAAGCTCCGGCTCGACGAGGACAGCCGCGCCCGCGAGGCCCTCGGCTACGGCTCCACCCCACGGCTTCCCGTCTCGGCGGCCTTCCTGAACGCCCTGCCGTCCGGTCCCGACCTGCGCTCGCCGGACGTGCCCGGCAAGGGGCAGGACGGGCCGTCGCTCGGCGGCCGGGAGTCCCGGATCGGTGAGGTGTTCCGGGTGACCGTGCCGGGCTCCGCCGATCGCTACTACCTGCTGCGTGAGGAGGGCCTGGCCCCCCTCACGGCGACCGGTGCCGCGCTGGTGCTCGGCGACCCGGAGACCCGCGAGAAGGTGTACGGGGGCGACGCGGCGAAGGTGGCCACCCTGGGTGCGGACGTGCTGAGCAGCCGGCTGGCTCCCGGCGCGGCCGAGACGGCCGAGGACCCGGACCTGCCCTCGGCGCCGCCGGAGGCGGTGGCCCTCGGCGGGGACCGTACCGTCTGCGTACGGGTGCAGCCGGGCGGACAGGGCCCGCAGATCAGCGTGGCCCTGACCGGGACCGGCACCTTGGGACCGGCCTCCCAGGCGCCACCCGAAGGACTCACCCCGGCCTGTATGCCGGTCGGCACGATCACCGTACGGCCGAGCGGCGGATCCCTGGTGCGCGTGCTCGGGGCGAGCGGGAGCAAGGTCGGCGCCACCGTCTACCTGGTGACGGACACCGGGATGAAGTACCGGGTGGGGACGGCCGACGCGCTTGCCGCGCTCGGCTACTCGGAGAGTCAGGCGCGCGGACTGCCCGCACCGCTGCTGGCGATGCTGCCGACAGGGCCGGACCTGACGAAGGAGGCCGCCGCCCTCGGCCGGAACGCGAGCACGACTCCGCGCTGTGACCGGAAATGAAGGCATCGGTGACGAAGTCGCCGGCGGCCACGCCGCACAGTGACTTTCCGCGAACACACCGTGGTGGCAATGGAGATGAACTTCGCGTACACGAGGAATCGTGGCCGTGACACCGCAACGCGAGGTGGCGATCGTCCGTCCTAGGAACGGGAAAGCACAGAGGCCCAGCTGACGGGCAGGTTAAATCTTCCCCGCGAATCACCTGAAACACCCGGACGGAGCCGAAAAGGTGACTCAGGCCATTGAACCGTCAACTGGCTTTTCCTTAGGCTCTGTTCGTTAGACCATCCGGATGCCGGTCCTCCGGCCGTGTCCGGTCACGTACCGCGCCGACCGGTCCGAACAACCGGTGGCGTGACACTCCAGGAGGCACAGGCATATGGCAGGCACAGGCGGACAGCAGTCACTGGCATCAGCGACACAGAACGGTGTCACGGCTCTGGAGATGGCCTTCAACGGCGTCCAGAGGAGCCGTCAGGACGTGGAGAACATGAAGCACAACCTGTCCTCCGGATACGCCGGTAGTGACGGTGGCGCGTTCCAGAAGCTGCTCGACCGGTGGGACGCGCAGGCGGAGATCATCTCCGGGAACCTCCGCGACATGATCACGACGCTGGAGGAGACGATGCGCGCGCAGGGCATCCAGCAGTCCGCGGCGAGTGAATCCATCCAGCAGGCGTTCAACCGCTCCGAGGAGATCTTCAACGCGCTTGCGGGCTCGACCGCCGGTCGCTGACGACCCCACGCGCCCCGGGAGCCCTGACGGGCGCCCGGGCACGACACCCTTCCCCTCTTGAAGTACCCGCCGCGAGACGAGGACGACCATGACTCCCCCGCTTGACTTTTCCGACGGCCAGATCTACGTCGACTACTCCCACATGCAGAACGCCGCCGACGACATGGTCCAGCAGACCAAGGCGATCGACAGCATCCTCACCAACCTGGAAGCGGAGCTGCAGGAGCTCCAGCGGACCTGGGAAGGTGACGACAAGGCGGTGTACACCGAGAAGCAGGCGTCCTGGAACAACGCCGTCGAGGAGATGAAGCGCATCCTCTCCGAGAACTCGGCTCTGCTGACCGACGTCTCCGACAGCTACCAGTACAGCGAGAAGTCCCTGACCTCGCTGTGGGAGAGCGTGCGGATCGGCGGCTGACCCGGGGCGACACGCTCCGGTCTTCTCGGGCGGCCGTCCGCGTGTGCCTCACGCGAGCGGTCGCCCGCTGTTGTGAGGGCGGCGTGCCGCCGCCCTCGATCCGCGCGGATGGTCGGCTCCGCGCGCTCGCAGAACTCCTCGAAGTCGTCGGAACATGGAGACAGGAGAAATAGGCATGGCGGAGAACTCCCCCCCGGTCAATATCAACAAGGCGTGGTTGCAGGGCTTTCTCGACAACGACGTGGTCCCCTTCCTCGCCGCGGTCAAGAAGATCCGGGAGAACGGGAACTCAGCTGAGGGTGTGCTCGTACCCGGGATCCCCACGCTGCAGGGCGGCGAGGACGGGGCGAAGACAGCACCCGGTTTCCTCGACGGGCAGCAGGTACCGCTCGCGATCGGGGCGATGGCGGGTGACAAGGAAGGCCGGACAAACGGCGGTTACCTGATCAAGAGCCTGAACGGGATGGTCGACCAGCTCGACGAGATCCTCAAGCTCCAGGTCGAGCTCTTCGAGGAGATCGAGGACGACCTCGAGGACACCATCGAGAAGATGTTCAAGACCCAGGAAGACAACCTGGGGAAGATCGACGGCAAGGAACTCATCGACTTCTTCGAAGGCGTGGACGAGGTGCTCTCCGAAAGCGGCGGCTCGAACGACGACGAGGACTGAGCCGGCGTCGGTGCCTTCCGGCCCCGCCCGCCGCGGCACCGGCCGTATCCACGCGACTCCGGGAAGCGCACCCCCGTCCACCCGCTCCCCCCATCCGCCCTGACCGAAAAGGCCTCCTGGCATGGCGCTCGACACCAGCAAGATCACCGACGACCTCAGCGGAACCAACGACAAATGGTCCGAGGCGGTCAGTTTCTTCACGGGGTACAAGGCGCCGAACAGGAGCGAACTGTTCGACGCCCTCGTCGGTAACGAGGGAATTCCACTGATGAAGGTGGAGATCTCCGACGTGGGCTACGTCGACTACGTCGACACCGAGGACATGAACTGGCTTTACGAGAACGCCGGTTCCGAAATCCAGAACACCGACTTCGTCATCCCCTTCTACCACGCGAAGGGCGGCACGGGGTCCGACGTGTCGATGTACAAAGCACGCATCACACTGCTCGGCAGCAAGGGCGACGGCAGGATACCGAGCCAGGGCTACCACGAGGGCGGGCAGTTCTCCAGCGGTATCGACGGTCACCTCGGGATGGACGGCAAGCCCACCTGGGACACCACCCCGACCACGCGGTACGCCTACGGCACCGGTCTGGCCCTGGAGGAGCTGCTCAACAACGGGACGCAGGGAACCCACGGGTTCAGCTGGAACGGTCTGCCCGTGGCCGACGGCGACTCCGTCACCCTCGACAACTTCGACGTGGTGGCCGGTGCCTTCGACCGGGTCGCCCAGTTCTTCACCAGCCAGCAGAAGGTGGTGGAGGAGTGGCAGCGCAGGGTCGGCACGGAGAAGAACGAAGCCTGGCGGGGCAAGGCCGCAGGCGTTTTCTGGGACCTCGTCAACAAGATCAACCAGCAGTACACGGACTACGCGGAGGACATGAGCTCGGGTACGGGCTACTCCAAGCAGGGCAACGAGATCCGGCAGGCGAAGAAGGACTTCAGGGACGCGGTGAGCGACCTGCACAGCGTCTGGTCGAAGTGGCAGTGGGCCTACGGAAACCCGCTGACCGTGCTGCACACGCTGCTGTCCGCGGTGATGAAGCACGTGTGGGACCACAACATCACGAAGATCACGTACGAGATCGAGACCTACGGGACGTACGGCGGTGGGTACAGCACCACCACGAACTACATCTCGGAGGAAGGCTTCAGCAACACGGCCGCCATCGCCGCGATCACGGGCAAGACCGACTCGGACCTGAGCGCCGAAGCCCAGGACTTCGGTGACCTCAAGGAACTCAGCACCTGGGAGCACATCGGCAACAAGGCCCTCCTGATGTGGCAGCAGACCATCGTGGACCAGCTCGACGCGGCGGCGATCACGGCCATGACGAAGGTGAGGGACAGCTGGAGCAACAGCACCTTCGACCTGGGGTCCGTGAAGTCCCGGGGCACGAGCGGCACCCTCGAGTCGGACTACAAGGAGGAGAAGGCCGAACTCGCGGAGGAGGAGGCCAAGAAGAAGGAGGAAGCGGCCGCTGCCGCAGCGGCTGCCGCCGCCAAGAAGCAGGAGGAGTTCATCCAGTGGCAGAAGGAACAGGCCGCCAAGGCGGCGGCGGAAGCGGCGGCCGCGAAGGCCGAACAGGAGGCCAAGGAGAAGGCCGCCAAGGAGGAGCAGGCCCGGAAGGAGCAGGAGGCCAAGGAGGAGCAGGCGCGTAAGGAGGCGGAGGCCGAGGCGAAGGCGGCAGCCAAGGAGGCCGAAGCGGAGGCCAAGGCCGAGGAGGCGAAGAAGGAGCAGGAGGCCAAGGAGGCGGAGGCCAAGGCCGAGCAGGAGGCCAAGGAGAAGGAAGCCGAAGGCAAACAGGCCGAGGCAGAGGCCAAGGCGGAGGCCAAGCAGGCGGAGCAGGAAGCCAAACAGGAGGCCAAGGAAGCGGAGCAGGAAGCCAAACAGGCCGAACAGGAGGCCAAGCAGGAACAGCTGCGGGCCGAGCAGGAGGCCAAACAGGAGGAGATCCGCAAGGAGCAGGAGGCCAAGCAGGCAGAGGCCCAGGCCCGTGCGGAGAACATGCAGATGATGCAGATGAACCAGGCCAGGACCCAGCAGGAGGAGGCGAAGAAGGAACAGGAGGCCAAGGAGGCGGAGGCCAGGGCCGAACAGGAGGCCAAGGAGAAGGAAGCCGAGGCCAAGCAGGCGGAGCAGGAAGCCAAGCAGGAGGCCAAGGAGGCGGAGCAGGAAGCCGAACAGGAGAAGAAGGAGAAGGAGGCCGAAGCCAAACAGGCCGAGGCGGAGGCCAAGCAGGACCGCATCCGCACCGAGCAGGAGGAGCGTCAGGAGGAGCAGCAGGCCGAGCAGGAGAAGAAGCAGGCCGAGCAGGAGGCCAAGGCGGAGGCCAGGCAGGCCGAACAGGAGGCCAAGCAGGAACAGATGCAGGCGGAGGCTGAGGCCAAGCAGGAGGAGGTCCGGCAGGAGCAGGAGGCGAAGCAGGCCGAAGCGGAAGCCAAGCAGGAGGAGATCCGGCAGGAGCAGGAGAAGAAGCAGGCCGAAGCGGAAGCCAAGCAGGAGGAGATCCGGCAGGAGCAGGAGAAGAAGCAGGCCGAAGCGGAAGCCAGGTTCGACAGCTCCCGTGAAGGGCTTTTCGGCAACGGCGATCTGCCCGACCTGTCGTCCACCCCCATCTCCGGCCCCGTCAACGACGGCGTCCTGGAGCTCCCCGGCGGCGGCGAGTCGCGCCTCGACTCCAGCGGCCGGGTGATCACCGACTACCCGGACGGCTCCACGGTCACGATCGACCCGGACACCCACTCCTCGACCCTGACCCGGCCCGACGGCTCGACCATCTCCGGTCCGCTCAACACCGGTGACCTGCTGACCAACCCCGACGGCAGCACCACGCACCTGGACTCCGGCGGCAACCTGGTCACGGAGTACCCGGACGGTTCCACCCAGACGATCAATCCGGACACCGGCACCACCACTATCACGCGTCCGGACGGCTCGACCGTTTCCGGCTACCTGGACGACTCCGGCCCCTCCACCCGCGAGTCCGGCCGCCTCAACGACGGTTCGCTCAACTACACGCCTCCGTCGTACGACTTCCCCTCCTACGAGGAGGAGTTGTTCGACGACCAGCCCTACGATTCACCCCTGGCCGGCAGTGGTTCGTCCGGCGAGTCGACCACCCCCAGCCACAATCGCCCGTTCCTGAACAGCGGACCGTTCCCGGGGCCCTCCGGCGGAGCCATGGGAGACACGGGCGGTGGCATGGGCACAGGGACCGGCGCAGGCACCGGCTCCCCGATGAGTCCGGGCATGGGCGGCGGCATGGGCGGCGGCATGGGTGGCGGCATGGGCGGCGGCATGGGCGGCGGGATGGGCGGCGGCCAGGGTGGCCAGTCGGACTCCGGAGAGCGCGTCCGCAACGTCATCGACGGCGAGGTGGTCAAGAACCGCCGTCCCCGGGCCGGTGCGGGCGCACCCGTCAGGAACGGCCAGTACGCCGACGACGAGGTGCGCGTGGCCACCGGCGGATCCACCGCCGGCGGCACACCGTTCCTCCCGCCGATGGCCGGCGGCGGTGGCGCACCCGGTCAGCAGACGCAGACCCAGAGCGGTGACCGCGCACGGGGCTCGTGGGTGCCGGAGGACGACGACGTATGGGGCACGGACGAGGGCGGCGCACCTGCGGTGATCGGGCGGTGACCGCTACGCAGGGGGCTGTCACCGCGACTCAAGCACCGGGATAACACCGGGATTTCGCCTGACGCACATGTGTGCGGCAGACTTTCGTACGAGCACGTGGAGGGGTGACCGTTGAGCGAGTCGATGGAAAAGAAGCTGGCCGACGCCATGGCCGAGCTGACAGCCGTACAGGAGGCCGTCGCTCGCGCCGAGAGCGAACTCAGCCAGGCCTCGGCCACGACCCGTTCACGGGACCGGGCGGTAGAGGTGACCGTGGGCCCGCAGGGCGAGCTGACGGGCCTGAAGTTCCCGGACAACAAGTACCGGAACATGACGGGCATTCAGCTCGCCGCCTCCGTGCTGGAGGCGGTACAGGAGGGTCGCGCCCAGATGGCCCGTAGGGTGATCGACGTGTTCGAACCCCTGACGCAGTCGAGCGGAGGCCCGACGGGCCTCAGGGGCGTGGACATCGACTGGGACCGGGCCTTCGGTTCGGCACTGGACGGCCCGGACGGCGGAAGAAGGCGCTCGGCGGCCCGGCTGCACGACGAGATCCACGAGGACTGACGTTCCACCAGAAGGCGACGACGGAGGGAGTCATGGCCATGGGTAAGTACATCGCGGATCCCGGACGCATGCGTCGCGGCGGCGAGATGATGGAGGCTCTGCCGGAGAGAACGAACAAGATCGCTGACGACTTCATCTCCGATGTCCAGAACTACCGGGGCTGGGCGGGTTACAACGACGACTTCGCCCTTGAGGTGCTGCCCAAGTACGAGGCGAACAACGAGGCGTGCCTTGAGCTGATCAGGACCATCGGCACCGCGTTCTCGGAGCTTCGGCAGGCCGTCTGGGCCAACGGGCAGCACATCGAGGGCGTCTCGTCCTACGCGCACGAGCAGATCGGGCGGCAGTCGTCCAGTCTCGACGGCCTGGGCGAGGACTCCACCGGGGGTGGCAGGCACTAAGTGGAGGAGATCGACTTTCCGCCGGACGTCAGGACGATGCTCTGGATTCTGCTGGGCGAGATGCCTTTGCAGGCCAGGGAGAATCTGGCGTGGGAAAGCCGACAGCTCTACCTGTCTCTTCAGAAGGGCCTGATCGATCTCCGCGCTGCGTCGCGGGAGACGATTCAGATGGTGGAGGAGGCGTTGCCGCCGGAGGTTGCCCGGCCGTACATCGAGAGTGTGCGGATGCTCACCGATGAGCCCGGCGGCACCGATCCCATCCAGAGGCTGCTGTACCAGCTGGATGATCTTGCCAACGGCCAGATCGATTACTCACAGAAGATCCAGGGATCCAAGTGGGAGATCATCGCCGAGATCATCATGCTGCTCGCCGAGCTGGCGCTGCTCGCGGTGCTGATGGCGTTCACGGGCGGTGCTTCGGTGTCGCAGATGTTCCTGGCGAGGGCCCGGAGCAAGCTGGCGATCCTGATCATCATCGACCGTCTGCTCCGGATGACGCACATCGCGCCGACTCTCGGGGAGGCGGTCCAGGAAGCCATCCAGACCCTCGCTGTCCGGCTGGCTCAGATCGGTCTGAACACAGGTGGCCGCAAGCCCGACGGCGTGGACTGGAAGGACGTCGGGGTCGCCGCGGTGTTCGGGGCGCTCACCGCGGGCTTCATGGAGATCTTCGAGAAGGTCCTGAAGCCGCTCGAGAACTACTTCAAGGATCTTTTCGGGGACGTCTTCAGCAAGTTCAAGATCGACCCGGACAGCTGGGTGTTCAAGGGGCTGGTGAACGGTCCGCCGACCGTCGTCACGGTCTTCGTGGTCGGGGGTGCGGCCGAGAGCACCGCCGAGGTCATCGTCAACGGGGCCTTCTACGACACGTGGGAATGGAAGTGGGAGACGTTCGTCGGTTCCGGCACCAGCAGCCTGTTCGACGTGGGCGCGGGGCTGGCGATCGGCGCGGGGGCGTTCTCGGTCTACAACAACTACTTCGACAACGACCGGTTCACCGATCTCAACGAGCTGCCCGGGCCTGACAGCCCGCTGGGCGGCGGCTCCGGGGCCTCGGGATCCGAGAAGCCGGACGTGAGCGGCCCGGACGTCAAGGGCCCTCCGGCGGTGAAGAGCACCCTGTTCACGTCCGGTCCGGCGGCCCCCTTCCCGAACACCGTCTCGGCCGATCTCCCGGACGCGCCGGGCAGCGGTATCGACGTCCCGCCGTCCTCGTACACGCCTCCGCCGCCGTACACGTCCCCGGCCGCACCGAACACCCTGCCCACCGGCGGCCCCGACGCGCTGTCCGGGCCGTTCGACCTGACCACACGGACACCGGACACCCTCAGCGGTACGAACGGCATCGGCGGTCCGAACCAGGCCGGTGGCAGCAACGGCTTCATCGGCACGAGTGGGCAACAGGTCCCGTATCTGCCACCGCCCACGTCTTCGTCCTTCTCGCCGTCCTCATCCTCGTCCTCGTCCCAGCCCGACATCACGTCGCCGGCGTCCGGGCGCACGTCCGGACCCTCGTCCGGCTCGACCACCGGCTTCACGGCGCAGGACCTCACTCCCGACCCGCTGCCCGACGCGTCTTCGGGGCTGCCGGCATCGACGAGTGACCTCCCCCAGGGACTCGCCGGGCCCAAGGGCTCCTCCGCCGCACCGGGCCCGATTCCCCTCACAGGCGCCATGAGCGGTGCGAACGCGGAAACCGGCCTGGACGACGCACCGGCAGGGCAGGACGGGACACGCGACGTCCAGGACGCCACCACCGCACAGGACCTGCCCGGCCAGCAACCGGCGGCAGGCCGGAACACCGGCGCGCAGCCGGGCACGGAGGACGGCACACACCAGCGGGACAGCGGCGCCGCGCCTGAATCCGGCACCGGATCCGCCGGCACCGTCGCACCGCCCGCACCCGTGGCCACGTCGGCCGGCCCCGGCGCGGCGGCACCCGCCCCCGGAAGCCAGGGCACACCGCCCGGCACCGCGCAGGGCACGTCCGGCACGGGAAACCCGGCACAGCAGCCGTCCCGGACCGACCCGACAAGCCCCGAGGACACCACCGGCCCGCCGGAGCGGCAAGCGGACCGGAACAGTCCCCAGGACCTGCACGACGAAGCCGAGCCGTCGCCCGCCCTGCCACCCCGCGGCACGAGCACGAACGCCGGCACGGACACGACCGTGCCCGAAGCCGACCCGGCATCGCCGACAGGACTGCGTACGTCCTCCGACGCACCGCCCGGCGCGGATCCGGCCGACCAACCGGCCACGGTGGGCAGCGACACCCCGACCGGTGAGGCCTCAGCCGATCGCGCCGACGTGGACGCCGAAAACGGCGCCGACGCCCTCACCGGGCCGACGCCGGAGCCAGCCGTGCCCGCAGCCGATCCGGTGCGGCCCGAGCAGTGGCGGGCCGGGCGCCACGACGCACCGGTGGTGCCCGTGCGGACCGAACAGCTCGACCCGGCCATGGAGCCCGGCCCGCCCGGCGACCGCGAAACACTCGTACGGGCGTGGGTGCAGCGGATCCAGGCCGACGACGGCCGCTGGATGAGCAGTGTGTCCCTGCACCTGCCGGTGCGCGCCGGTGAGGGCTTCGCCGAGGGCGACCTAGTCACGTTCGAAAAGCGGATTCAAACGCTCCTGGACGCCCGTCTGAACAACGGCCTGCTGCTGCCGCAGTCGGGGGACCAGCTTCATATCGACTTCACGCTCACGCCCGCACCCGGTCACTCCGAGGCCGTCGAGCTGAGCCGGACGCCCCGGCCGGACGGCTCCGACCAGTTGAACTGGCGTCTGCACACCGCCGATCCCGCCGCCTCCCCCGAGGAGGCTGCCGCGCGGCTGGCACGGGACGACGCCGCGGTGCTCCACGGTCTGCTGAACTTCGCGGGCGTGCCGGACCGAGGCCCGGCCGCCGAGGCGTTGTTCCGCCGTCTGGCGCAGCAGGGCGACAGCCAGGGCAACCCGGCCGGCCCCGGCCGGCTGTCCGATCCGGCGCCCGCCGTGCCGCCGCACTACCTGGAAAGCATCGAGAACGTCATCACCGGCGGTGCCGTCGTCGACCATCCGCTCTCCGCACGGGGCACCCGGCCCCCGAGCGGTATCGACGACCCGGCGCGCGCACTGCGGATGCCGGCACCCGACCGGCCGGACCGCACCGGCCTCGTCGCGCCGTCCGTCCCTGTCCGGACCGCCTCGGACCCGGCCACCGCGTCCGCCTCGGACCCGGCCACCGCGTCCACGACGGACGCGGACGAGGAGCGGTCGGGCACCGGCCCACCGACGGCCGTCCCTTCCTCCGCCGCGGCGTCGGCCCTCGACACGGCCTCGCCCGCTCCGGCCGGAAGCGCGGGCCTCACACCCGGCCAGGACACAGGCAAGGGCAAGGGCAAGGGCAAGAACCCTGGCCCGGACCCCCTGGGCGATCCGATCGTGGTGGACCTCGTCGACGGCTCCACGGTCGACTCCGCCGTCGACGAGGCACGCCAGGAGCACGGCGACGCCCTCATCGCCTTCAACCAGGCCGTCCGGGCCGTGGGGCTGCTCGACGAGCGGGTGGAGGGCGGCCGGGGAGGCACCGACGACACCGCGAGGCTCCACGCCGCGTGGCAGGACGTCGAACGGACGCAGCGGCGGCTCGACGAGGCCGCGGACCGCCTGCGCGACCTCGGCGCGGACGCCGCCCACGACGCGGCGGTGGCCTCGATCGTCCCGCGTGTCCGGCGTACGGACTCCGAACGGCGGCTCATCGCGGCCCTGATCACCGCCGACGATCTGCCGGGCGACCCGCCCCGGCTGGCTCCCGAGGACGTGATCACCCGCGCCGATCTGGACACGGCCGGCGTCACACCCGGCGAAGGCCCCGCGCTCCAGATCGCCCTCAACGGCTCCGTGTCCGTCCGGGACAGCGAGTTCACACCCCTCGACCACATCCGGCTGCTGATGAACCGGGCCGGGCCCTGGACCGACGCGCTGGACGGCATCGCGGCACGAGCAGCCCGCCGTACCTCCGCCGAGCAGGGCACCCTCCACACCTTCTCCGGCCAGGAACCCGTCATCACGCCCGCCGCCGCTCCGCCGGCGGGCGGCGATTCCGGGGGCGGCCGCCGGGCGGACTCCGACGCCGCCCGTGGTGACGACACCGGTGACGCCGGCACCGCGCCGCCCTCGTCCCGGCCCGGCGGAACCTTCGGTTCGCCGCCCGTTCCTCCGGCCTCCGACGAAGCGAAGCTGGCCGTCGGCCGGCGGTTCAGCGCGCTCATGCGGGATCTCGGCCACCCCGTGGTCCTCTCCGGCGGAGCCCGGGGCAGGGTGCTGTTCGACAACCCGCGCCCGGTCGGGCGGTTGGAGTTCCAGCTGCCCGCCGGCGTCGCCCAGCACGCCGACGCCGTCAACGAGGCCCTCGCCCGGCAGTTCCCCGGAACGCGCCGGCACTCCCTCCGCGTGAGCGAGGACGGGCGCACGCTGTCCGGTGTGGTGAACGGCGTGGAGATCGTCGTCGGTACCGCCCCCCACGTCTCGACCGGCACCGCCCGCACCACCGAGACCGACGGTTTCCTGGTCCCCGAGGTCGCCGAGTCGCTGGCGGACACCGCGTACACGCTTGCCGTGGCCACCGACGAGCAGCAGCGCGCGCGGGACCTCTTCGACCTGCTGTGGGCGCTGTCGTACGCTCCGGCCGACGACGCGCTCCCGGCTGCCGGGCTGGAGGCCCTGCGGGGCGACGCCTACCGTGCCGCGCGTACGCCCGGGGCCGCCCCCGGCCTGACCGTCCGGCTCAGCGAACTGCTGGACGGGGTGGCACGGAACCCGGAGGCCCGGTCGGCGGTCGAGCGGAAGTGGCTCTCGCTCGGCGCGGTGCCGGCAGACGTGAGGTGGCTGAACGACGAACTAGGCACCCTCGCCGACGCTCTGCGAGCCGTCGACACGGTGGCCTCCGACCCGGTCCGGCGGCTGGCGTCGCACCTGGCGGGCATGCCGAAGGACGACCGGGAGCAGGAACTGGCCGTACTGACCCCCGGTGAACGCGAGCGGCTGGCCTCCGATCCGACGCTGGTTCGGGCGTTGCGCAACACCCTGTCCACCGCGGACTTCGCGGAGACTGCGGCGCAGCTGATGGTGCAGGTGCCGCCCGGGGTGGACCAGCCCGTGTCGGCACGCCAGGAGGTGCGCAGGCAGATCGCGCGGATGCTGCGCGACCCGGACGTCACGGCGAAGCTGCTCAGGGACGGCGCGCGCGTGATGGTGGTTCCCAGGAGCGAGGCGATGACCTCGCTGGACCCCTTCCGTGACCTGGAGGGACTGACCACGCGGGACGGTCGGCCGTGGAGCGAGGTGCGCGGCGTCGGCCGGCTCACGGCGGGTGTCACGGAGGAGAACCTCCTCGGCGAACTGACCTCCGTCCCGGGCGCCCGGCCCTCCTACGCGGACGGGTACTCCACGACGCTCCACGAGTTCGCCCACACGATCCACCAGTACGGGCTGAGCGAGGAGCGGCAGCAGCTCGTCCACGACGTCTTCCAGGAGACCAGGGCCGAGGACGGGGCTCTGTGGCCGGACGGATGGCTGCACGGCATGGACGGCGAGGGCCGCCGTACGGGGGCCAACTACTCGAGCCGGGACGAGCTGGAGTTCTTCGCCCAGCTCACGAACGTCTACTTCCGGGCGAACCGGGGAACGGACGCGTACACCGGGCTGGGGCGCCAGAACGGCGGCGAGGACTGGGTCCGCAGGCACTACCCGGCGCTGTACCCGCTGATGCGGGAGCTGTACGGCGAGGGCCCGGACAGCGCGGACCGGATGCCCGTCAACCCGGTCGTGGCCTCGCAGGAACAGAACGCGATCTATGAGGGCTTCCGGGCCCTGTGGGACCAGGCAGAGGGCGTTCATGTGCCGCAGCCCCACGCCCCGGCCCCCGCGTCCGCGCCTCCGGTGCTGCCCGTCGACGCGGTCCGGCCGTCCGACGGGAGCACGGACGCTCCCGCGCCGCCGCCGGAGACGGGCGGTATGACGTCCACGCAGTGGTACGCGCTGTCGACCGCTCTCCTCCAGGTGTTCGGTCCGGATGCCGCCGCGAATCCCGCCTTCACGCAGACGGTGAACTCGCTCGCGGTTCTGGACGCGGCACGCAGGGGGGACCGGCACTTCGGCGCGGGACCGATCGACGTGGACGGCATCACGCGGCGCGTACTCCACCTGAGCCCTTCGGTACCGGTGACCGGGGACCTCGTGTACCAGGCCCTGTCGATCGCGGGCAGCGCGGCGCGTCGTCACCGGGCCCGGACCCTGGCGGCGGTGTCCGCCTACCAGCTGGAGCGGTCCGGGGCGCTGGGTGCACCCACGACGCTGTACGGACCGGAAGGGAACGCACAGGGACGCAACCTGACGGGACGCCAGGGGCTGCACCTGCTGTTGGACAGGACGGGGATCCAGGACGAGCAGGGCCTGGTCGGACCTGGGCCGCTGCCGTGGGGAGGCCAGGCCCACGCGGTGGTGGCGGAGCGGTCCGCCTCGGGACGGATCGTCGTCGACAACGGCCACGGGACCCCGGTGGAGCTGGACGAGCAGGAGCTCATCGAGCTGGTGGCGCACGACCCCGGCCGGCCCGCGGGGGTCCCCGTGGTGTTGCTGGTGGAGGAGGCCGGCGAGTCGCTGTCGCGGCGGCTGGCGGACCGGATCGGCGGGCGGGTCTGGTACACCGACGGCGGCTTCCGGTTGCAGCCGGCGGCCCAGGGCAGCGGTTGGCGGTACGCCACCCTCGAGAATTCCGACCCGGGGAAGGTCCCCGTGGGGACATGGCTTCCCGCCGATCCCGGCCTGGTGCCGGACGATCCCGGCGTCCTCGTGACACTGGCCGACGGGACGCGGGTACCCGAGGACGACCTGGTGTCGTACGCCCTGACGACCGCCGACGGGCAGGAGCTGACCGGACGGGTCTTCCTCTCCCCGATGGACATGGCGATGCGGGAGCAGAGCCTGCGCCCGATCTCCGCCGTGCAGTACTACACCGATCTGTACGAGGGGCTGCCGGGAGTCGACACGGACCGGGAGAGCGGACTGCGGCCGCTGCCCAGGGCGCTGGCGGACTCCTACATCTTCGTGGGGCACGGCCGCACCGGTATGAAGACCGTTCCGCTGCGGAGCACCGGCCGGGGCCACCTGCTGGGCGACAGCGAGTTCGGCAGGCTCCTCTCCCGCCGCAAGAGCCTGCAGCGGATGCGGCCGGACAAGCCCGTCTGGGCGCTGTGGTGTGAGCTCGGCCAGGTGAGGACGGGGAAGGACCGGCTGGAGTCCCCGCCTCCGGCGCAGTCGGCCTCCAACCTGGCCGACCGCACGGTGTTCACCGCGGAAGCGACGCAGGGCTGGAGCGCGGCGGAGGGCGACTGGCCGCCGCGGCTGATCAAGTTCGACGATCCCGACCGGCCCGTCTTCCGGTACCGGGAGTTCCGCCCCGAGCCCGGTGCCACCGTGCTCACCACCCTCGCCGGTCTGGGCGGACTGCCCGCGGACGCGGAGCGCAGGACGACCCGGGCGCTGCGGTGGGTACGGGCGCTGCGGGAGACCCACGGTGTGGACATCGACACCGATCCGGCCCGGGTCGCGGAGTTCCACAACCTGATCCGCGGCTTCGGCGCGCTGGAGCGGCTGCGGACGGACGCCCCGCAGAACCCGGACACCGGACCGCTGACCTGGCGGTCGCTGGATCAGATCGTCGGCGCCTACGCCCAGTCGCAGGGCTGGGACCGCGCACTGACCGCCAACGCGCTGGAGCACGTGCTGTACCAGGCGCAGGTGGGCGGCCTGTCGCCGCAGGCCGTGGTCGCCGCCGGCCCCGCCGCGCCGGCGGCCCCTCCCGTGGCGGAGTCGTCGCAGTCGACGGCGGTGGCGCCGCCGGCGGACGGTTCCTCGCCCCGCCCGCTGTCGGAGTACGTGCGTACCCACGGCGCCCGGCACGACGGGCACGTCGGTCTAGTCATCCACGAGCCGACTCCGCGTTCCGTCCTGGAGGGCCTGTACCGGCAGATCATCGGTGCTCTCGGAGTCGCCCCGGACAGCACCGAGGGCCGGGCGCTGCGGACCCGGCTCAGCGATGTGCTGAGCGCGGAGGAAGTCGAGTCGAACAGGCCGTACCTGCGCAGTCGGCAGGGCCACCGGATCACCGTCCGCCAGGGCGGCCGTGACCGGTCGGTGGACGTACGGCTCGCCTACGCTGACCCCGGGCAGTCGGACAAGTACGGCCGGAACACCGGTCAGCGTCCTCCGACACTGCCCGACATGCAGGTGGAGCTCCGGTCGGGCGGCGGACAGTCGTCGTCGCACGCGGAGAGCTGGGGGACCTTCCGCACCGGCTCGGTGCCGTGGACCACGGTCTTCCCGGACAACGACGCCGGGGCGCTGCGCTGGGGGGACGGCAACGTCAGCCTGTCCGCGACGCACAACCAGCTCGCCCAGTCCATCACCGTCGGCGAGACGTTCCTGGTCACGAGCAAGCAGCAGGCCGAGGAACCCTCGCACCCGATGGATGTCGACGGGCGGTGGCAGGTCCAGGTGGACACCACCCGCGAGGCCCCGGCCGACAACTGGCTGCCGGAGCAGTCGCACGGCTCCCTCACGATCTGGTTCCACGAACATCTCGCCTTCGACGGAGCCGGCTCCACCGACCTGCCGGAGCCGGGAGACGTGGACGACCTGCCGCTGTGGGGCGGCGACAGCGTCGCCGAACCGCGCCGGCTGCTGACCGAAATCCTCCAGGACGCGAACTTCGCCTCTCTGCGCGGCCTCGGCGAGGAGTCGGATCAGGCGCTGGAGAACTTCCTGTCCCAGCGGATGCTGCAGGGAACTCCGCATCTCCAACGCGACGGCGGGGTGTTCTCACCGACCTTGCTGGACGAGGACGGCAACGCGATCGGCGTGCTCGAACTCACCGCGGTGATCGAACCGGGGCGGCCGATGCGGAAGAGCGCCGACGGCAAGTCCACGCTGGAGACGTGGTTCTCGCACGCGTCCAGCGTGGACCGGTCGGCGAAGCTGACCAGCGGCCTGGGGGTCGAGGGCGCGGGCGGAGCGTCGTTCACCACCGACCACGCCGCGGGACACCCGAGTGCCTCGTCGTCGTTCGGCGGCAACGTCATGGGCAAGGCCGGCGTCAACTGGCAGATGAACGAGCAGCTGAACAGCGTCAGCAGCGCGACACTGATGCACGGTGTCCGGACCAAGACCAGTCATCTGCTCACCGCCGGCCGGGTCTCCTACACCGTGACGCTGCACCGGGCGGGCGGCGGCCAGGCCGTGAGCACGTTCGGGCCGTGGGAGGACGGCCTGCGGCTGCGCATCGCCCAGCGGGCGACGATGGCGGGCCACCGGCCCGGCCCGGAGGAGGTCCGGGAGCTTCCCGAGCACCTGGAGAACCTGGCGAACATCGGCTACACCGAGACGCCCCTCAAGATCGACGGAGCGGATGCGCTGTTCACGGGGGCGGAGGCGTGGCTGCGGCGGGAGGGTTTCCTGCCTCCCGCCACGCCCCGACGGCGGTCGTTGCCGTTCCGGCTGGACGAACCACTGGTCGTGGCCCAGCTCGAGAACCTCCGCCGACTGCGGCAGATGCGCTCGAAGTTCGGCCTGGCCGCGTCGGCGGCGGACGCCGTGGACGGCGGGGAGCCGGTCTGGTTCCAGCGGCCGAACGCCGTCGCCGGCACCCGCCGGGTGCAGTTGCGGTTCTCCGTCACGAGGGACACCGCGCGGCCCTCGGTCCACAGGCGCAGGCTGCCCGATGTCCTCCAGGTCGGCTTCAGCTCGTACGAGACCAGTGGCGGGCGGCTTCGGGGCACGGCTCTGAGCGGCGCCGCGGGAGGCGGCGGCGGCTTCAACGCCCCTCTCGTGGACGGCACCTGGGGACTGAACGTGGCCCCGGACTACCTGGCCACCAGGCAGCTCACGGACGCCGGGACCGCCGGTGACTCGGTCGGCTACGACCAGTTCGTCATGACGACCAAGAACGGCAGCGAGCTGTTCGAGGTGCCCGCCAGGCTCGGCCTGGACCTGTACGAGGGCTCCGGTGAGGAGCCGCTCGTCCACTTCGCCGACGGGGTGGGAACCGACGACGACGGTGGCACGGACACCGCGGACGGGACGGCGCTGAGAGCCCCGGGCGCCACCCCGCACACCGTGCCCGGCGACGTCTCGCTGCTGGTGCCGCACTACCGGACGCGTGAGCCCGTCAGGAGCCTCGTGCCCGCCGGACCCAGGCCCGGACATGTGATCCGGGAACCGGTCACCGACGGCGGGCCGACGGACGACCTGCGGCGCCTGAACCTGGTCGACGCCCACGGCCGTCCGCTGCCGGGCCTCACCAGGCTGCCCGAGGGCGCGATCGTGGACACCTTCCGCGGCACCGCCGCGCTGATGGCGGCACTGGGGCAGATCGTCGCGGGGACCTATCCGGGCCATCCGGGCCAGGGCCCGGTGGGCCGGGCGGTGCGGCGGGCCTCCGCGACGCTGTCCGGGCTGGCCACGGAGACCGCCAGGCGGGGATCCGTGGTGAAGGAGTCGCTGCCCGAGAGCCTGTCCGGTGCGGTCAACCGGGTCGGCTCGGCCGTCAGCTGGGCCGCCACGCCGGTGACCTGGGTGAGCAGGACGTCCGCCGACGGTGCGGCGGCGACCTACAAGTGGACGTCGGTCGCCGTGGCGGGCGCGTCACTGAACGATCAGGGCACCCTCGCGACCGAGGCCCGGCACGACGCGCTCCGGCCGTCCCAGCTCATCTCCCGGGCCCCGCAGATCCTCGGCGGTACGTACGTGGTCGAGGGCCTGACGCTCCCGGGCATGGCGGCGGACCAGGTCATGATGCTGGAGGTCAGCGGCTACCTGACCAATCCCCGCAACCTCGGCTCCGAGTCGCTCTACTCGGAGCAGGACGTCTCGGCCGGTGACACCGCGGGCCGGCAGCGCGGCACCGGTGTCACCCACCAGGGCAACATGCAGGTCACGGCGTTGCAGGCGGCTCCGACCCCGCCCGACTTCCTGACCCATCAGGCCAACCCGGGCGGCCGCTACTCCCAGTCCCGCCGCACCGACGCCGTCAGCACGGTGAACTCCGGCACGAAGTCCACGCACGCCACGGAGGACTCGGGCGACAAGCTGTGGATCGGCAACGATCTGACGCTGCTGGTGACCGTCCGGTGGGGTGTGCGCAACGTGGCCGGGAACACCGTCGGCCTGGGCGCCTTCGCACCGGTCACGGTCGCCGTCGACCTGCCCCGCGCGGTGACGTACCTGGCTCCCGCCCAGGCCATGGCGCGCCTGGCGGCATGGTTCCAGGGGATGCCCGGGATACCCGGCCCGGCGCAGCCCCGGCCCGGCGTCCCCCTGCCCGGCCGGTTCGTCCGGACCCGTCAGCTCGGCAAGGCGAACGTCCTGTCGGTCACCCAGCTCGACGACACGACGGACCGCAGGGAACACCGGGACCGGCTGCGCCAGGAGCTCACCACCCTGGTGGAGAACGAGGCACCGGGCATCACCAGACCGGGACACGCCTCCTACGTGCCCGGGGTGGCGACCGAGATCGCCCGCGCCACCGAGCCCGCGGCGCTGCGCGCCCTGCCCCGGCGCGGTCCCGGCGGTCACGCGCGTTTCCACTTCATCCACGTCGCGTACGGCGGTGCGCGACTGGTCGAGGTGTCCCTGCGCGCCGAACCGGTGATGCAGACGCCCGCCCTGCGCGGCGTACGCGGCCGTCCGGCCGACGAGGGAAGCGGCCTGGAGCAGGTCGACACGCACATCCCGCAGGGGAAGGTGACGTCATCCGCCGTCACCACGACGCGCCAGGCGACGGCCAACGCCGTCTCCCGCTATCCGCGTACCGGTGGCCTCGGTCCCGTGGACCGCGAGGGACCGTCCGTCGGTCTGACCGACGTCCGGTCCCGTACCGCGCGCTCCGAGGTGACGACGGAGGACCGCAACTGGACACGCTCGGGGAACGCCGCCGACTTCGACGTCGACTACCGCTACACCGCGTCGGCGCGCTCCCAGGTCGTGTGGCAATGGCCGCCGAACATCCCCGGCGCGATCTTCCAGAACGGGCTGCTGAACCTGTCCGGCCTCGAAGGGGACGTGGCGCGGCGTGCGCTCACGTGGATCGGCCGTGTGCTGCGGGGCCGGCCGGTCAGCCGGGTCTCCGTACCGGCCGCGACGGCAGTGCGGTTCATCGGCTCCGAGGCCGCCCAGCCGCGGCAGCACGCGGGGCCCCGGCCTCCCGCGCTGCTCACGGTCGACCCGTTCACGCTGTCACCGCGCGACGCCCCGGCCCATGGCACACTGCCCTTCCCGGACGGCGCGCGCCTGGAGCCGACCGGCCCGACGACGGTGTACGACTCCAACACCGCTCCGCAGATCGTGCAGGCGCTGCACGACGTCGATCCGCGCATGGCCGCTTCCTGGGGACTGCCCGCGAGCGCCTCGGCGGAAGCCGTGGCCATCCGTCTCGGCGAGCTGATCCAGGCCGGTGAGATCAGCCTCGACCCGTCCCGCACGGCGGCCGGTCTGACCACCACGATGCCCGGAAGCTGGCCGGTCCAGAGCCCCGATCCCGCGCCGTCGTTGAAGATCTCCCTGCACCGCCCGCGGCCGGTCACGGACTCGGGCGACGTCGCGGTGGACCGGGTCCGCAGGCAGAACCGGACCACCTCGACGACGTCGTCGGCCGGGAGGTCGTTCGTCCTGAACCAGCAGGGCGCGTACAGCCTCGGGGACGGCAACCTCCAGGTACTGGGTGTGACCTTCCCCCTGGCGGCGCAGCAGCCGCACACCGTCTCGTCCGGTGGCAACGTGTCCGCCTCCGTGTTCAGCCGACTGCGGATCGGCAACACCAGCGAGCCCCAGGACCGGCGCGGTACACGCAGCTACGAGACCCTGGTCGACACCGTCATCGAGGTGAACGGTCCCGACGGCGTGCGGTACGTCACCGGAAGCTCCACCACGCGGCTGTGGGAACGCGATGTGCTCGGCTTCGGTGTCACACCGCCGCGCCCGGGCCCCCGGATCTACGATCTGCCCGCGATGCTCGCCGACCTGGACTCGGACGATCTGCGGGACTGGGCACAGCATCCGGTCACCGACCTGCCGGACGTGCTGGCGGACGGCATCGACGAGCAGGACGCGTCGGCGGAGATATGGCTCGCGCTCGGGCCCGATCCGGACGGCACCCGTCTGGCCCGCGCCCTGTTCGCCGGCTCCCGCACGGCCGCGCTGGCCGGGAAACCGGTCGAACTGGTCGTGCGTACCGAGCAGGGGCTGCGCAACTGGCCGTTCGCCGCCGACGGTTCCCTCGCCGACACGACCGTGGCCACCCGTGACGCCTGGGAGGGCGTACGGGACACCATCGGCGTCTATCTCCGGGCGGTGCGGGCCGAGGCCGCGGCGCGCCACCGGGAGGAAGTGCTGGTACGGCGGCAGCCCGGTGCGCTGGAGGCCCTGGGGTCCGCCGTCCGTGCCGTGGACACCGCCACCGCCGCGCACCAGGATGCGGACCGGACCCACGCGGCCGCCGTCCGGTCCGCCGGGGCCGTACGGTCGGAACTCGTCGCGGTCCGGGGCCGGATCGGGGAGGCGCGGGAGGAGATCGCGCGGCTGGACGGGACCGCGCGTGACGCGCGGACCCGCTACGACTCCGCTCCGGAGCAGGAGCGGGTCCTGCGGTCGCGGGGGCAGGAGGCCCGGGCCGAGGTGGAACGCCTCGAACAGCTCATCGCCACCGCCCCGGAGAACGGACCGGCCGCCGCCGAACGGCGCAGTGCGCTGGCCTCGGCCGAGGGACGCGCCGAGGCCGTCCGGCAGCAGGAGCTGGCCGTCCGCCGGCAGCGCGGGCTGGACCTCGACACGATGACCACCGCGCGTGAGGCGGCCGACGAGCTCGGGACCCGCATCGAGGGGATGCGCGAGCGGGAGACCACCCTCGTCGGGGACCTGGGACGCGCCGAGCAGGCCGTGGACCGCGCGGAGCGTACGGTGCGGCAGGCGGACGCCGACCTGAGGCGCCGGACGAGGACCCATGACGCGATCCGGGCCCAGGTCCGCGAGATCGAGCGGGACCTGAGCGAGGTCCGGCGGGAACTGGCCGAACAGGCGCGCCGCCACAGCCAGGCGTGGGAAGGACTGCCGGGCCTCGCGAGCACGCTGGACACCGGGCGCCGCGCGGAGGGCACCGGTGACGGGCCGTCCCTGCGCGGCTCGGTGTCCTCGGTACCCGCCCGTCCGACCCGGTCCGGCCGGTTCGGCGGGCAGCCCCTGCCCGCGCCGCCGCCCGCGGAGGCGGCGGCCGAGGCGCCCGCCGGCACCGTGCCGCCCCTGTCCCCGGTGCCGAGGCAGTCGCTGCAGCCGGCCGAGCGGGCGGACCTGGCCGGACGGCTGCCCGGGATGACCGAGGAGCAGCGGACCTCCCGGCTGCTGGACCTGTCGTCGGGCGACCGAGAGGCGCTGGCCGCCGACCGGGCGCTGGCGGCGGCACTGCGCCGGGCCCTGCCCGCCGACGCGTTCGCGCGTACCGCCGCACTGCTGATGGTGGACGTGCCGGCCGGTGTGGATCTGCCCGTCTCGTCGGGCATCGAGGCGCGCGCACAAGTGGCCCGGATGCTGCGTTCGCCCGCCGTGGCGGAGAGGATGCTGAACGAGGGCGCACGGATGATCGTGGTCCCGAAGGACACCGCGATGACGTCGCTGGGCGAGTTCGGCGCCCTCCGGGGCGAAGCGGCCGAGGACGCGCGCCCCTTCGAGACGCTGCGTGGTGTCGAGGTCGGCGGGCTCGTCGCCGTCGGCGAGGAGAATCTGCTGGGGGACGCCACCGGCGTGCCCGGCTCCGGGCTGTACGCCGACGGCTACTCCGCCGCGACCCACGAGTTCGCGCACGCCCTCCACCGCCACGGCCTGACCGACGACCAGCGAAGCCTCATCACCGAGGTGTTCCGCGACAAGGTGCTGGCGGGCGGCTTCGCGGAGTGGCCCGACGGGCCGCTGTACGACACCTCCGGAAGGCACCGGAACTACTCCTCCCGTGACGAGTTCGAGTTCTTCGCCCAGCTGACCAACACCTATCTCGGCACCAACACCGGGACCGACCCGTACACCGGCCTGCCGCGCAACAACGGGGCGAAGTGGGTCGGGCGCCACGAGCCGAAGCTGCTGCCGCTGCTTCGGGAGCTGTACGGCACCGACCCGAAGGGCGTCCACCCCCACGGGGCCAACCCGAGGGCGGAGGATGACGTCTGGGCGGCCTTCCGCGCGATGTGGGACGGGACGGAGAACACGTACCGGCCGCAGCCCCACGCGCCCGTTCCGGTGACCGCTCCGGCCCCCGTATCCGCTCTCAGCCGTACGGAGTTGGCGGCGGCGGTACACCGGGCGGCGGGTCGCGGGTGGGTGACGGCCATGTCCGTCGAGCGGTGTCTGGTGCTGTTGGGGGCGCTGCGGGACGAGTTGTACCCGCGGGGGGTGCGTCCGGCGGTGACGGTGGACGATGCCGTGGTCGGCGGGACGTCGGCGGCCTCGTCGCTGGTGGTGGGCCCCGGGTGGCGTGGGGTGCGGTCGTGGGAGTCGGTGGCCGGGGCGGTCGCCGCTCAGGGGCCGGGCGCGGTGGCGTTCGTCCTGGCACGGCGCCAGGGTGAGGCGCTGGGGCACGCGTGGGCGGCGTACCACCTGGGTGGCCGTGACGGTGTGGTGTGGGTGGATGTGTCGGCCGGGGCCGGCCGCCAGGTCTCGACGCTTCCGCCTGCGGTCGCGTCGTCCGACGCGCAGGCGGTGGTGATCGGTCCCGGCGGCCGGGTCGTGGAGCGTGCGCTGCCGGGGTTCGCACAGTCGTCGTCCACGCCGCACGCCGGACTGGACGCGGCGGCCGGCCGTCGGTACGGCGCGATCGGCCTCGAGGTCGAGAAGCGTCAGATGTTCGTGATCACCGGCATCGGTGACGTTCCGGCCAAGCAGGTGCTGGCCGAGGCGCCGGGCTTCAAGATCGTCACTGATCACGCCGGGTTCTGGCGGAGCGCCGACGGGCGGACGCACCTCAGCTATCCCAAGCCCGCACCGGGAGAGCCGCAGCCCAGACAAGCCTCCTACCTCATCGGCGAGATCGTCATCGAGCCGATGGCGGTGCTTCCGGGCGAACGGAGGCGGTCCCAGGAGGAGACGCTGGCACGGCTCGGGAGGGTGGAGCGGGCGCTGGCGGCCAGGGACGAGCCGCATGCCGCTCCGGAGATCCCTCTCGCCGGTCTCCTGCCCGCGCAGGACGGCTGGAAGACCACCGACCTGGGTGACAAGGTCCTGGTCGGCCCGACTCCGGTCAGGACGGACCGCGCCTACGTGCAGCCCACGACCGGCTTCCCCGCCCTCGGCCTGAGCGTGCTCCAGGACGAGGCGGCGGACCGGTTGCCGCGGGGCGCCATCGAGGCTGTGGAGTCGACGAGCAGGATGTTCGGGATGGCGGCCACCGCGGACTTCGTGCGCGCCGTCACCCGCCGGAGCGATCTGCCGGACGTGGCCGTTCCCTTCCTCGCGGCCGTCCCGGACGTCGACGAGGTGTGGGGCTATCTGCGGTTCGTCTACGCCCACATCGTCGCCAGGCCGATCGGCGTCATCCTCAACCAGGGCCCGAGCCCGTTCATGGCCAAGCACGGCCTGCCGGTGGCGTCCCGGCCCGCGTTCGACCGCGTCCTGCGGGCTCTGCGGCCCCGTACCCGGGGCTACCTGGACATGCACCACGACGGCGTCAGCGGGCACCTCACCGTCACGCTCGGGAAGCTGCTGGAGTTCTACCGGAAGGCCGTCACGCCGGACAAGCCCTCCTTCCCCGGGTTCTTCGACGCCACCATCGGCGATGTGCCGTCGCCCCGCGAGCACACGACCTCCGCGCTGACCGGCCGCACCTCCCGGGGCAGGGTCGTCACCCAGAAGCAGATGGTCGACATGGACGACGACCAGTACCCGGTCCTGGACACCGATGACGGCCGGCTGGAGATTCCGCTGGTCCTCACGGAGCTGCGGCACTTCGCCTACGACGACGAGCTGTTGATGACCCCGCAGGAGATCCGGCGGGCCGTCGCCGAGCTCTCCGAGCTCAGCCGGGAGGCCTACCGGCGGGCGCTCACCCATCGCGCTCCGCTGCCCGAGGACGTCCTCCTCGAATCCGTCGCGCGGGTCGTGAACAATCCGGTGGTCCGGGGCATGGCCAACTTCGTGCACATGGTCCTGATGGCGGGTATGCCGCAGCCCGGCGGCACCCGGAAACTGATGTCCGTGGGGCAGAGCCAGAGGGTCGCCCGTGCGCTGGGCGCATACGCCCTGGGCACCCCGCTGCCCGTCGACGACCCGGTGCACCAGGCGCTGCGTACGGCCTTCGACGAGGCGTCCCGTGCCCTCGGCACCGCTCCCCCGCAGCACAGGGAGCAGCTCCGGACGGTGCTCGATGCGGCGCGGGGTGCTCTCGACATCCTGGCCGACCCGGAGCGGACGCCGCCGGCGATGGTGTGGGCTTCGGAGCTGGTCGCGGTCGACGGATCCCGGATCCCGCTGGACCGGGTGCTGGTCGTCCAGCACCGGGACGCGGCGGGCAGGCCGGTGTCGGTGTCCTCGCGTCCTGTGGCGGACTGGCAGGATGCCCGTCGGCACATCTACGGCCTGTTGCCGGAGGTGGGCGAGTTCACCTTCGTGCGGTCGGGGCCGGTGCCGATGGAGGGTCCGGCACATCCGTTGCCGTTCGCCGAGGCGTACGTGGTCGGACTTCGCGGTGACGCCCGCAGCGCCTCGCTGGCGTTGTCCGACGGCACCGACGGAGTGTTCGACTACACGCGGGTCGTGGACTTCCTGTTCGCGGTGGACGGACATCTCACGGCTCTGCCGCCGGAGCGTCCGGTGCTGGTGGCCGGAGCGGATATCGCCGGCCCGCCGGGGGCCGACCCGTTGGATACACCGCCGGCCGGCCAGGTTCTGGCGAACGGCCTGGACCGGTGGGTGTGGACGACCGGCAGCGGTATCGAGCCGGTGCTGGTCCCGGAGGACGGCGACCAGGGGCCGCGCTGGCAGTTGGCCGAAGGGGACTGGTGGGCCGGTTTCCGTCCCGAGCCGTCGACGGCCGAACTGGGCCGGTGGGCCGGGCAGGTGACCGGTGAGCGGGGCCGCGCCCCGGACGTACTGCGCTGGGTCCGGGCGATCCGGCTCGTCTACGGCCCGACGCTGGAGAACGACACGGCGGCGTTCGAGACGCTGCTGCGGGGCTTCTGGGCCCTGGAGCGGACCCGGGCGGCCAACGGTCACCAGTCCTCCCTGACCTGGAGCGACCTGCGGTCCGCGATCGGTTCGTACTTCGCGGCCAACGGACAGCCGCTGCCTCCGCTGCCGGTGGCCCTTCAGTTCCTGCTGGTCTCGGTCGCGGGCTCGGTGGGCGTGGACCTGGAGCTGTCCGGATTCCAGATCGTGCCGGTCCACCACAGCATGCGGGCCTGGCACATGCCTGCCGTCGGAGAGCCGACCGGCTACGGAACCGCGCGGGACGAGGAGGTGTCGCTCTTCGCGCCGCAGGCGGGGCCCTCCGCGCCACCGTCCGTGCCGTCTTCCGTGGTGAGTCCTCCCGCGCCACCCGGGATGCCGGGAACCTTCACCGGGCCGAACGATGTCCTGCTGTCTCCGGAGACCCTGATCAGGGAGACGTCGGGGCGCTCGCAGGGCCGTAACTGGACAGGCAGACCGGTGAGCCGGGTCCTGCCGGCGACGGTGCGGGTCATCGAGACGCGGCCCGGTGTCACACCGAAGATCGTGTCGAGCGGGCCGGCGCCGTGGCCGGACACCTCGTACGTGGTGGCGGCACAGGGTGAGCACGGGCTGGTGCGGCTGCCGGACGGCCGGGTGCTGGACGGCGAGGGAATCGCCGCCGCGCTGGCCGCCGACCCGGAGCTGACCCAGCTGCCGAAGGACATCCCGGTCGTACTGGCCGTACCGTTCGCGGGCCGGCAGTACCAGGAGGTGCTGCGGCTGGTGGCCGACCGGCTCGGCCGCACCGTGTGGGGCTCCAGCGGTACGGGGCGTCTGGCTCCCGACGGTTCCGGCTCACACGTTTTGGCGCTCGTGGATTCCGCCCCGGACGCGCCGGTCGGCTCGTGGGTGTCCACCTCCCCCTCGACCACGACGGGCCCGGACCCGGACCGCCGGTGGACGTCACTGGACGGCACCGCGTTCCGCGACAGCGACGTGTACACCCAGCCGCTGGTGGACGAGAGCCATGAGCGGTACGGCCGGATGGCCGTCTCGGGACAGGACGGTCTGCGACAGCGCGAACTGCGTTTCCGGACGTTCCGTCGGATGCGGCAGCTGGCGCACCGGCTGCCCGCCGGCGCGGGGTACCAGGAGGGCGGCTCCGAGCCGGTCTCCATGGACGCGGCGGTGTACGTGTACGCCGCCCATGGATCACCGGGGCGGATAGGGCTTCCGCTTCACGACGGACGGACGGTGCGACTGGGCAAGCGGGACGCCGCCGCGTACATCGCCGGGCTGCGTGAGGTGCGGGAGCTGCCGTCCGGGCACCGGATCCATCTGGAGGTCTGCTGGAGCGAGTCCGACGGCGATCCCCTGAAGCAGCAGCCGACGTACGGTCAGGCTCCCCATGTCGACGACCCGTTGGGCGACGTTCCACTCGCCCAGCACGTGGCCAACCTGACCCGGCGTGAGACGGACGGCGCCACCCGGCAGACCGGTCTCAGCAACAGCGAGCGCGTGACGGTGGACGGGGCGAACGGTGAGCGGGGCCGCCGGGTCGTGCGCCGTCCCGAGCCGCTGGACCCGGAGCTGGACCAGCTGGCGCGGGACGCGGGGCTGCACCGCGCTCCGGGTGCGGTGCCGCCGGAGACCCGGGCGACGGCACTGCGGTTGGTGCGTGCCTTGCGGACGGTGTTCGGCAACGAGATCGAGGACGACCGCGGCGTGCCCGGCGGCCGGTACGAAAACGTGCTCAAGGGCATCGGCGCACTGGAACGGATGCGGGCCAACGACCCCGCGCTCAGCCAGTTCACCCCCTTCCGCATGGACATGCTGGACTTCTACGTCCGGGAACACACGGACCGCGCCCCCGACACGGCCGGATACCAGGACCTGCTCGACTTCGCGGCGGCCCGCGTGGCCGCCGACCCCGGCGCCCGGCTGACCGAAGCGGTGCCGGTGCAGGCGCTCGTGGTCACGTTCAAGCAGCTGGCGGCCGACGGCGAGCGGATGACCCGTCACGTGCAGTCGCTGTCCGCCTCGGCGGCGTTCACTCCGGGGCATGTGGCGTCCACGCTGTGGGCCACGGCCCGTGCCGCCCAGGTCTTCGGCCTGACGACACTCTCGGACCGCGAGGCCATGGGCCGCAAGGTCCTCCACCTGGACGCGTCCGCCGTATGGGACCGGTCGCGGCAGGAAGCCCTCTGGGCGGTGCTGTCGAAGGCGATCGCGGAGGGCGTGGACGTCTCCGACCACGACCTGCTGGCCGCCTACCACCTGAAGGAGGCGGGTGCCTTCGGTCCGTCGGCGCTGCTCATGCAGGGACCCAATGTCCAGGGCGTCAACTGGTCGGGCACCACCGTCCCCGCCGGGATCAACTGGGGCGCTGTGCACCAGGTGGTGTCCGGGCCCGACGGGATCACCACGCAGCCGGTCCAGCCGGACTGGACCGGCCCGGGCAAGCCCATGCCCATGCTGCACGTGGTCGAGGTCGACCAGGCGGGCACCGTCATCGTCCACCTGCCCGGCCGCTCCCCGGTCGCGGTACCGGAGAACGAGTACCTGGCCCTGCTGGGCCTCGATCCGGCGCTGCGCACCATCCCCCTGGGTACGCCGGTGCTGTTCCTGACCACCGGGCCGGGTGCGTTGGACCCGCAGCTGGTGCGGCGGTTCTCCCAGCGCACCGGGCGCCCCGCCTTCGGCTACAGCGCACCGATGTTGCTCGCCCCCACGGCGCCCGGCTCCCCGCTCGGCATCCTCACCCTGCCGGACCCGGCCCTCGGGGCCCCGGGCCACTGGACCACCGCCACCCGGCAGCAGACCACCGCCGCGGGGACGGCCGGCAACCCCACCGCCGCGCGGGACGAGGAGGTGTCCCTCTTCGCGCCGCCGCCGGGATCACCCGCGCCGCCGTCCGGGGTGAGCCCTCCCGTGCCTTCCGCCGTGCCGGTCGCCTTCACCGGCCCGAACGACCCGGTCCTGTCGCCGAGGACCCGGATCACCGGGCCGTCACAACGCTCGCAGGGGCGCAACTGGACGGACAAGCCGGTGACCCGGGTCCTGCCGGGGACGGGCGTCATCGAGACCCGTCCGGGCGTGGAACCGAAGGTGGTCTCGAACGGTCCCGCACCATGGCCGGACACCGCCTATGTCGTGGCCGCCGAGGGCGAGAACGGGCGGGTGCGGCTGCCCGACGGGCGGGTGTGGGACGCCGAGGGGCTCGCCGCCGCGCTGGCCGCCGACCCGGACCTGGCCCAACTGCCCCAGGACGTCCCCGTCGTACTGGCCGTGCCGTTCGCCGGACAGCTGTACCAGGAGGTGCTGCGGCTGGTGGCCGACCGGCTGGGCCGCACCGTGTGGGGCACGAGCGGCGTCGGCCACCTGTTCCCCGACGAGACCGGGGACACGCATCTCCTCGCCCTGGTCGACAACGATCCGAACGTGCCGGTCGGCGTGTGGGTGTCGGCCTCTCCGTCGGCCGTGACCGGGCCGTACGCGGATCGCGTGTGGACGGCGCTGGACGGGACGACGTTCCGCGACAGCGACGTGGTCACCCGCCCGATGGTGGACGAGAACCACGAACGGTTCGGCCGGATGGCGATCGGGCAGAAGGACGCGCTGCGCAAGCGCGAGCAGCGGTTCCGGACGTTCCGTCGGATGACACGACTCATGCACTGGGCGCCCGCTGGTGGGAGCCATCAGGACACCGAGGCCGAGCCGGTCTCCATGGACTCGGCGGTGTACGTCTACGCCGCCCATGGGTCGCCCGGGCGGATGGCGTTCCCGCTCCGCGACGGACGGACGGTGCGGCTGGGCAAGCAGGACGCCGCCGCGTACATCGCGGGGCTGGCCGAGGTCCGGGCGCTGCCGCCGGGGCACCGGATGCACCTGGAGGTCTGCTGGAGCGATTCCGACGGTGACCCGCGACAGCAACAGGCCGCACACGCGCCGGCACCCCATGTCGACGACCCGCTGGACGACGTTCCGCTCGACCAGCTCGTGGCCAACCTGACCCGTCGGGAGACGGACGGAGCCACCAGGCCCACCGGCTTGAACGACCACCATCGTGGACTTCTGAGTTCGGCGAGCGGCGAGCGCGGGCGCCGGGTCCTGCGTCGCCCCGAGCCCCTGGAGCACGAGCTGGACCGGCTGGCGCGCGAAGCGGGCCTGCACCACGGTCCCGGGGCGGTGTCACCCGCGACCAGGGTGACGACGCTGCGGCTGGTCCGTGCTCTGCGGACGGTGTTCGGCACCATCATCGAGGACCACCGCGGCATACCCGGCGGCCGGTACGAGCGCGTACTCAGGGGCATCGGCGCTCTCGAACGGATGCGCGCCAACGACCCGACGATCAGCCAGTTCACCCCCTTCCGCATGGACATGCTGGACTTCTTCGTCCAGGAACACACCGGGAGGCCCGCGGACCCCAGGGGCTATGTGGCCCTGCTCGACCTCGCCGCGGCCCGGGTGGCGGCCGACCCCGGAACCCGGCTCACGGACGCCGTGCCGTCGCCCACTCTTCAGGTCACCCTCAAGCAGTTGGCGGACAAGGGTGAGCAGGTGATCCGTCATGTGCAGTCGGTCCCTGCTCCCGCGGCGTTCACCCCGCGGCAGGTGGCGTCCACCCTGTGGGCCACCGCCCGAGCCGCCCGGACCTTCCGCCCCATGACACCCGAGGACCGGGAGGCCATGGGCCGCAAGGTCCTCCACCTCGACAGCTCCACCGCCTGGGACCGGACGCGGCAGGAAGCCCTGTGGGCGGTGACGGCCAAGGCCCTCGCCCAGGGCATGGACGTCTCGGACCACGACCTGCTGGCCGCCTACCACCTCTCGGAGAGCGGCGCCTTCGGCCCCGCGGCACTGCTCAGACAGGGCCCCGACATCCAGGGCGTCAACTGGTCCGGCACCCTCGCGCCCGCAGGCGTCAACTGGGGCAGCGTGCGCCGGATGACCCACGGGCCCGACGGAACCACCACCCAGCCGGTCCAGCCGGACTGGACCGGCCCGGGCAAGCCCATGCCCGTACTGAACGTGGTCGAGGTCGACCAGGCCGGCACCATCGTCCTCCACCTCCCCGGCCGCTCCCCCGTCCCGGTCCCCGAGAACGAGTTCCTGGCCCTGATGGGCCTCGATCCGACACTGCGCACCGTCGCCCTGGACACCCCCGTACTGTTCCTGACCACCGGGCCGGGCGCCCTGAGCGCGCGGCTGGTGCAGCGGTTCTCCCAGAACACCGGGCGCCCCGCCTTCGGCTACAGCGCACCGATGATGCTCGGCGACGCCGGCCCCGCCGTCCCGCTCACCATCCTCGCCCTCCCCGACCAGGCCACCAGGGCGCCGGGCCGCTGGACCGCCGCCACGCGGCAGCAGGGCGGCCGGACCGCGGCGGCCGAGGACGACCTGATCATCTTCAGCCCGAAGGATCCCGCCACCCCGGTACAGCTGCCGGACATCGGGGCGCTGCGCGTCGGTGAGGGGGGCGAGCCCTCGGCCGGCTCCCTGCTCGCGCCTGAGACGCTGATGACGAACGCGTCGGGTGTGCCGCGCGGTCGCAACCTGACGGGCGAGAAGGTACGCCAGCTGCGCATCGGGCGGGTGCGCGTCTTCGAGGAGCAGCCGGGTGTTCCGCTGAAGGAGGTGTCCGGCGCGGACGCCGCCGCACCGTGGGGGGACTCGGCGTACGTCGTATGGGGTGAGAGCCGTCCGGACGGCGTGCGTTTCCCCGACGGGCGGGTGCTGGACGCCGGGAAGCTGGCCGCGGAACTGGCGGCGGACCCCGAGCTGGCGAAGCTGCCGAAGGACGTCCCGGTCGTGCTGCTGGTCCCGAACCTGGCGAACGAACGGTATCTGGAGTACCTGCGGGCGGTCGCCAACCTGCTGGAGCGGCCGGTGTGGGCGCCCAGTGGTGACGGCCGTCTGGTGCGCAACAAGAAGCGTGAGCACGTCCCGGCGCTCATCGACCACGGCCCGGACCAGCCACTCGGCTCGTGGGTGCCGTTCCGGCCGGTGAAGGCGGTGGCACCGCTCCCGGACCGCTCGTGGACGGCGCTGGACGGTACGGCGTTCCGCGACAGCGACGTCGCGTCCCGGCCCCTGGTCTCCGACCGGAACGAGCGGTTCGGCCGGATGTCGCACGCGGACGACGTACGGGACCGCGAAGGGCTCATGCGGTCGTACCTCCGCGCGAAGAAGCTGGTCCACCTCATGGCGTCCGGCAGCCGGACCGCGCTGATCAGCGAGGAGACGCGCACCCCGGAACCGGCGGCGTACGTGTACGTCGCCCACGGGCTGCCCGGCGGCCTCCTCCTCGCCCTGCGGGACGGCCGGACGGTGTGGCTCGGCGCGGCGGACGGCGGACGGTACGTCGGCGGGCTCCCCGAGGTGGCGGAGCTGCCGAAGGACCACCGCGTGAAGCTGGAGGTGTGCTGGAGCGACTCCGCGGGGAACCCGACGCTGCCGCAGCTGGACAACCGGCCGGCGCCCCAGGTCCACGACCCGCTGGCGGAGGTGTCCCTGGCCCAGCACACGGCGAACGCGAGCCGTCGCGTGACCAGTGGGTCGCTGATGAGCAGCGGCTTCCACACCGACGCCCACATCCTGCACGACGCCCCCGGCGGGGTGGTCGGGCGGCGCAGGGACGCGGTCCCCGAACCCCTGCCGCACGAGCTGGACCGGATGGCCAGGTCCGCGGGGCTGCACACCGGCGAGGAGGAGGCGTCGCCCGAGGTGCGCGAGACCACCCTCCGGCTGGTGCGGGCCCTGCGCATCGTGTTCGGCCCCGAGCCGGAGACGGACGGCGTACTGCACGAGGGACTGCTCAAGGGCATCGGCGCCATGGAGACCCTGCGCGCCAACGACGCGGCGCTGGGCCGGTTCACACCGTTCCGCATGGAGCTGTGGACCTTCGTCGCGCAGCGGGTCGGGGGCAGGACGCCGAGCCCCGACGACTACCGGAAGGTCCTGGACCTCGCCGCGCGACTGCTGACGCAGAAGCCGACGGCCCCGTTGAGCGAGGCCATCGGGGACCCGGCGATCCTGCACGCGATACGGCAGGTGACGCAGTCCGGCGCGGCCCTCGTGCGGAACGTGCTGAGGCAGCCCGAGAACTTCCCGGTGACGAAGCGCGCCGTGACGCAGGTCTTCTGGGCGATGGCGGGCGCCGCCCAGCAGATGGCCGGCCGGGACGAGGCGTTCACGGAGAAGCTGGGTCGCAGGGTCCTCCACATGTTCCCCGACGAGCAGTGGACCCCGGCGCGCAAGCAGCAGCTGTGGATGCTGACGGCCCAGGCCGTCTCCGCCGGGCTCGACCCGGCGGACTTCTTCGCGCTGTCCGCCTTCCACCTCGCGTCCAAGGGCGCGTTCGGGCCTGTCCGCCACCTCAGGAACGGCGAGGAGTTCCAGGGCTACAACTGGAGCGGCAGGCCGGCTCACGGTGGTGTCGACCTGCGGGGCGTCGGCCGGCAGGACATGGAGGGCGACGGGTCCTCCCTCACGCACTTCCGCGCGCCGTGGACGGCCGAGGGCGAGCACGAGGACGTCATGGTGGTGTGGACGGACACCGACGCCGAAGGCTTCGTGGTCCTCCACCTGCCCGGTACACCGCCGTTCCGGGTGTCGGACAGGGAGCTCCTGGCGCTGCTGGACCTGGCACCGCCGCTGCGCGTGACGGCGCTCGGTGTCCCGGTGCTGTTCGTCCTGTCCGGCGCGGGCAGCGGCGCCGGGCGCGCGACGGCTCTGTCGGAGGCGTTCTCCAACCGCACCGCCCGCAACGGATGGGCGTACAGCGGGGCGTTGACGGTGGCTCCCACCACTCCGGTTCCGGGTGGCACGTCCGCCCCGCTGCGCCTCATCGGTCTGCCCGAGACGGGCACCGGGAAGCAGGGTGTGTGGCGCAAGGCGTGGTTGCGGGGCCTCAATTCCAGCGTCCTGGTACCGGCTCCGTACGGCGACGCCCTGTTCTCCTCGCCGAAGCGGCCGGAGATGCCCGCCGCGACACCGGCGACGCTGCCGCGGAGTCTGACCGGTGCCGTGGTCACCGTGCCGCCGCCGCTCAGCCGCGAGGAGCTGACGGCGGCGGTGCGCCGGGCGGCGGGCCGCGATCCGGTGCGTGGCATGACGGTCGAGCGGTGCCTGGCGCTGCTGGGCGCGTTGCGCGGCGAGCTGTTCCCGCGCGGGGTGCGTCCGGCCCTGGGGGTGGACGATTCGGTGACCGGGGTGAAGCCGGCGGAGTCGTCGCTGGTGATGGGCCCCGGGTGGCGTGGGGTGCGGTCGTGGGAGTCGGTGGCCGGGGCGGTCGCCGCTCAGGGGCCGGGCGCGGTGGCGTTCGTCCTGGCGCGGCGCCAGGGCCCGCTGCCGGGGCACGCGTGGGCGGCGTACCACCTGAGCGGCCGTGGCGGTGTGGTGTGGGTGGACCTGTCGGCCGGTCACGGCCGTCAGGTGTCGGCGCTCCCGCCGTCGGTCGCGGCGTCCGACGCGCGGGCCGTCGTGGTCGGTCCCGCCGGGCAGGCACTGGAACGCGCGCTGCCCGAGTTCGCGCAGTCGTCGTCCACGGTGCACGCGGAGCTGGACGCGGCGGTCGAACCGGCTTACGGCGCCCTCGGTCTTGAGGTCGAGGAGCGCCGCGACCTCTTCATCGACGTGCCGGGCCGCATCACCACGACGCTGGTGCTGGCCCATGGCCCGGGGATCACGCTCGTGACCGACGGCCGGGGCTTCTGGATGACGGCCGACGGCCTGCTCCACGTCGACAGGCCGCAGGTCGCTCCGGGAGAGCCGCAGCCCGTCAGGGGGAAGTACACCATCGGTGAGTTCGTCCTCGATCCGATGGCGGTGATCCCGGGAGAGCGCAGGCAGTCCCAGGAAGAGGGCATGGCCCAGCTGCAGCGTGCGCGGGCCGCGGGGAGGATCGCGGACGAGCGGCAGGTCGCCGTCGCACTCACCGAGGTGCTGGGGCCACTCGGCGGCTGGACGTTCACCGAGGTGGGGTTGAAGACGAAGATCAACCCCGCGCCCGAGGGCTTCGACTGGACCGCCTACGGCCAGCTCACCGTCGGTTATCCCGCCGTCGGTCTCCGGGAACTCCAGGACATCGCCTACGAGCGCCTGACCGCGAAGCAGTTCGAGACCGCGGTGGCCGGTGCCCGGAGCTTCGGCCAGATGGTCACCACGATGTTCGCGAACCACGTACTCGGCGGGACCGCCGTGGAGAGCCACATCGTGCCGTTCCTCGCGGCCGTCCCGGACATCGACGAGGTGTGGGGCTACGGATGGCTGGGCTTCCAGAACGTCGCGGCCGCGCCGATCGGCGACGTCTTCGACAACTCCCGGCCGCCGGGGACCGACCCGGAACTCATCAAGAACCTCCTGCCCGCTGCCTCGCGGAACGCCCTGGACCGTGTCCTGCGGGCGCTGCGGCCCCGTACGCGGGCCTTCCTCAACGAGCGCCACGACCAGCTCACCGAGGACGCGGTCCAGCAACTGGGCAGGCTGCTGGAATTCTTCCGGCAGCGGCTGACGCCGGACCTGCCCCCGGCGGCCGGCTTCTTCGACACCGCCGGCGCGGACGTGCCGACGCCCCGGGAGCACTGGACGGCCGTCCTCACCGGACGTACGTCCCAGGGCGCCCTCATCAGCCAGCGCTACGCCGTCGGGATGGATGACGGCGACTACCCGACGCTGGACACCGACGACGGCCGGCTGGCCGTTCCGCTGGTCCTCGCGGAGCTGCGGCACTTCGGCTACACGGGCCAGTTCATGACGCCCGAGGAGATCCAGCGCGCCGTCGCCGAGATGTCCGCCCTCAGCCGCGGCGCCTACGAGCGCGCGCTGACGTCCCGGGCCCCGCTGCCCGAGGACGTCCTGCGTGAGGTGGTCCGGCGGATCGTGTCCGATCCGGTGGTGCGGGGCGTCTCGGGGTTCCTCGTGACCGCGCGGGCGGGCATCCCGCAGGCCGGCGGTCCCACCAGGAAGCTGCTGACGGAGTGGGACAGCAGGAAGATCGCGCTCGCGCTGGGCGGATACGCTCTGGGCAGGCCGCTGCACGACGGGCACCCCGCCTACCGGGATCTGCGGGCGGCGCTCGTCGAGGCGTACGCCCTGCTGTCCCGGATCCCCCCGGGCCGGCGGACGAAAGCCCAGGGCATCTTCGACGCGGCCCGCACCGCCCTGGGCATCCTGACCGACCCCCGGCAGACCCCTCCGGTCATGCCGTGGTTCGCGGAACTGGTCGCGTCGGACGGGTCCCGGATCCTCCTGGACCGGGTGCTGGTGATCAGGCACCGCGGTGCGGACGACAGGCCGGTGGGAACGTCCTCCCGGCCCCTTCAGGACTGGCAGGACGGACTGCGGCAGAGCTACGGCCTGCTGCCCGACGTGTCCGCCTTCACCTTCCTGCGGCCGGGCCCGGTGCCGCTGGAGAGCCCGGTCCAGGCGCTGCCGTTCGACGACGCGTACCTGGTCGGGCTCCGCGGCGGCCCCGGAGGCGCGGTCCTCGCCCTGGCCGACGGTGCCGACGCGGTCTTCGACTACGCCCGGATCGTGGACTTCCTGTTCGCGGTCGACGGAGACCTGACGGCACTGGCCCCGGAGATCCCCGTACTGGTGGTGGGGGCCGACCTCGCGGGCCCTCCGCCCGCCGACCCGCTGGAGACTCCGATGGCCGGTCAGGCCCTGGCCAACGGCCTGGACCGCTGGGTCTGGGCCACCGGTAGCGGCATCGAACCGTTCCTGGCGCCCGCGGACGGAACAGCCGGACCGCGCTGGCAGCTGGCCGAGGGCGACTGGTGGGCCGGGTTCCGTCCCGAGCCCTCGACGGCCGAACTGGGCCGGTGGGCGGAGCAGATCACCGGCGACCGCGGGCGGTCACCCGACGTACGGCGATGGGTACGAGCCGTCCGGCTGGTCTACGGTCCCGTGCTCGAGAACGACACAGCCGCGTTCGAGGCGCTGCTGCGCGGCTTCTGGGCCCTGGAGCGGACCCGCACGGCCAACGGCCTGCACGCCCCCCTCACCTGGATCGACCTGCGCTCCGCCGTCAGCTCGTACTTCGCCGCCAACGGCCAGCAGGAGCCCCCACTGCCGATGGCCCTGCAGTTCCTGCTCCTGTCCGCCGCTGGCTCGACCGGTGTCGACCTGGAACTCTCCGGGCTGTCGATCGTCCCGCGGCATCACAGCGTGCGGGCCTGGGAACGGGCTGCCGTGGGAGGTGCGGTCGGCGACGTGACGGCGCGGCCGGCCGGGACGTCCTTCTTCGGGCAGTCGGACACCGCGCCCGCGTCCGCCGTTCTCCCTGCCGCGCCTCCGGCGGTGTCCGGGGCGTTCACCGGGGCGACCGACCCGCTGCTGGCTCCGAAGTCCCTGCTCACCGGTCCGTCGGGGGGTCCGCAGGGCCGCAACTGGACGTCCAGGCCGGTGCAGCGGGTCCTGCCCGGGACGGTGAGGGTCGTCGAGACCCGGCCGGGCGTGGCGCCCAAGGTGGTTTCGAGCGGGCCGGCACCATGGCCCGAGTCGGCGTACGTGGTGGCCGCCGACGGCCGGGACGGTCGGGTGCGGCTTCCGGACGGCCGCGTCCTGGACGGCGAAGGCGTCGCCGACGCGCTGGCCGCCGACCCACATCTCGGCGGGCTGCCGCTGGACGTTCCCGTCGTCCTGGCCGTCCCGTTCGCGGGGGACCAGTACCAGCAGATGCTGCGGGTGGTGGCCGACCGCCTGGGCCGCACCGTGTGGGGGCCGAGCGGGGTGGGCCGCGCGGTTCCCGACGGCTCCGGGGACGCGCACGTCCTGGTGATGACGGACCCGGACCCGCAGGCGCCGGTCGGGGAGTGGGTGGCCGTCGCCCCGTCGGCCGCCACGGGCCCCTACACCGACCGCGCGTGGACGGCGCTGGACGGGACGACGTTCCGCGACAGCGACGTGGTCACGCGCCCCCTGGCCGACGAGAACCACGAGCGGTTCGGCCGGCTGGCCGTCCAGCGGCAGGACAGGCTGCGACAGCGGGAGCAGAACTTCCGGACCGTCCGCGACATGCGACGGCTCGTGCACTGGACGCCCGCCGGTACGCGGGCCCAGGTGACGGCCTCCGAGCCGGTCTCCATGGACTCGGCGGTGTACGTCTACGCCGGCCACGGCGAGCCCGGCCGGATGCAGCTCCCACTCCGTGACGGCCGGACGGTGTGGCTGGGCAAGCGGGACGCGGCCACGTACATAGCGGGGCTGCGTGAGGTCCGGGAGCTGCCGCAGGGGCACCGGATGCATCTGGAGGTCTGCTGGAGTGCTTCGGACGGTGACCCCGGACGCCCGCAGCCGTCGTTCGGTCCGGCCCCGCACATCGACGATCCGCTGGGCGACGTCCCCCTCGACCAGTACGTCGCCAACCTGAGCCGCCGGGAGACGGACGGGTCCACACGGATGACCGGTCTGGACGGCAGCCAACGCTCCGCCATGGGTGCGGCCGACGGTGAGCGGGGCCGTCGGGTCCTGCGCCGCCCCGAGCCGCTGGACCCCGAACTGGACCAGCTGGCGCGGGACGCGGGGCTGCACCCGGCCCCGGGCGCGGTGCCGCCGGAGACGCTGGTGACGGCGCTGCGGCTGGTGCGTGCGCTGCGGACGGTGTTCGGCAACGAGATCGAGGACCACCGCGGCACACCCGGCGGACGCTACGAGCGGGCGCTCAAGGGCATCGGCGCGCTGGAACGCATGCGCGCGAACGACCCGACGTTCAGTCGGTTCAGTCCCTTCCGCATGGATTTCTTCGACTTCTTCGTCCAGGAGCACACCGGCCGCGCCCCGGACCCGGCGGGATATCTCGCCCTGCTCGACTTCTCCGCCGGACGGATCGCGGCCGATCCCACCGCCCGGCTCACGGACGCGGTGCCGTCGCCGGCGCTCCAGGTCACCCTGAAGCAACTGACGGACGCGGGTGAGCGGGTCATCCGTCACGTGCAGTCGCTGCCCGCCTCGGCGGCGTTCACCGCGGGGCACGTGGCGTCCACGCTGTGGGCCACGGCCCGTGCCGCCCAGCTCTTCCGCCCGATGACACCCGCGGCCCGGGAGGCGATGGGCCGCAAGGTCCTGCACCTCGACAGCTCCACGGTCTGGGGCCGTCCGCAGCAGGAAGCCGTGTGGGCGGTGGCGGCCAAGGCGATCGCGGAGGGCCTGGACGCCTCCGGCCACGACCTGCTCGCCGCGTACCACCTGGCGGAGAGCGGTGCCTTCGGTCCGGCGGCGCTACTGAGGCAGGGGCCCAACATCCAGGGCGTCAACTGGTCCGGCACCGCCGCACCCGCCGGGGTCGACTGGAGCAACGTGCACCTCACGACGCACGGGCCCGACGGGACGGTCCCGCACCCGGTCAAGCCGGAGTGGACCGGCCCGGGCAAGCCCATGCCCATCCTGAACGTGGTCGAGGTCGATCGAACCGGCACCCCCGTCCTCCACCTGCCCGGCCGGTCTCCCGTCCCCGTACCCGAGAACGAGTTCCTGGCCCTCCTGGACATGGCCCCGGTGCTGCGTACGGTCTCCCTCGGCATTCCGGTGCTGTTCCTGACCACCGGACCGGGGGCGTTGAGCCCGCGGTTGGTTCAGCGGTTCTCGGAGCGCACCGGACGCCCCGCCTACGGTTACAGCGCCCCGATGACACTCACCGCCGGGAGCCCCGCCGCCCCGCTCGATGTCGTCACCCTGCCGGACCCTGACACCGGGGCCCCGGGCCACTGGATCGCCGCCGCCCGGCGGCTTTCCGGCACCGGGTCCGCCACCGCCCAGGACGACCTGGCCCTCTTCGGCCCGGCGTCCCCGTCCGGGCGGGCGACGGACCCGTTCCAGGACCCGGCCGCCGTGCTGCGGGACGGCTCCGGCACGGTGCGCGGACGCGACCTGACGGGGGCGTTCGTCGACCGGGTACGCGTCGACCGGGTACGGGAGATCACGGGCGGCCAGGGCGGCCCGGAGGTACCGGAGCCGGACCGGCCCGCGCCCTGGGGCGACGACGCGTACGTGGTCGGGGACCGGTCCTTCGTCGAGGAGCAGCTGAGCCACGAGGCGTTCGCCGAGAAGCTGGCGCACGATCCGGAACTGGCGGCGCTGCCGCCGCGCGTGCCGGTGGTCCTGGCGATCCCGTACGCCGGGTCCCAGTACCTGGAGCTGATGCGCGCGGTCGCCGTCAGGCTGGGGAGGCGGGTCTGGGCCCCCAGCGGTGACGGGCGGCTGCGGTACGACGCCGCGCTGCGCGCCCACGTGCCGACGATGACGGTCCGGGACGCCGGGGGCTGGCACGGTGACTGGGTGCCGTTCGACCCGCCCGCGGTGCCGGTGCCGTTCGAGGACCGTGAGTGGACGTCGGCCGAGGGCAGGCGGTTCCGCGACAGCGACGTGGCCACCCGGCCCCTGGTCTCCGACCGCCGCGAGCGGTTCGGCCGTGCGTCGGTGAACGACGACCTGGCACGGCGCGAGGAACTGCTGCGGGCCCTCCTCGACAAGCGGCAGCTGATCCACTACGTGGCCACCGGCGAGGGCGACAAGCAGGTCGCCACCGAGCGGATCACCCCGGACGGCGCTGTCTACAGGTACTACGGCCACGGGCTCCCGGGCGCGCTGGCGGTCGTCCTGCGTGACGGCGGGACAGTGTTGCTGGACGCTGCCGACGGCGGGCGGTACATCGGCGGGCTGCGCGAGGTCGGCGAACTGCCCGCCGGCCACCGGATGGGGCTGGAGGTCTGCTACGGGGCGTCGGCGGGCGACCCCGGGCACCAGCAGGAGGAGGGCCGCCCGGTACCTCGCGTGGAGGACCCTCTGGAGGAGGTGTCCCTCGCCCAGCACACGGCTAATGCCAGCCGTCGGGTGGTCGAAGCGTCCTCACTGATAAAGGCGTTGGACGATGACTCCCATGTCGTGGAGGACACCCCCGGTGGTGTGATCGGGCGTGTGGAGCGCTTCCGGCCGGAGCCGCTGGACGACGAGCTGGACCAGCTGGCGCGGGACGCGGGCCTCCACCGCGACCCGGGTGCCGTGCCACCGGCGGTCCGGGCGACCACACTTCGGCTGGTCCGTGCGCTGCGCCTGGTGTTCGGCCATGACGTGGAGGACGACCGCGGTGTGCCGGGCGGCCGGTACGAACGGGTGCTGAAGGGCGTGGGCGCTCTGGAGACGCTGCGCGCCAACGACCCCGGCGTGCGGCTGTTCACCCTGTTCCGGACGGACCTGTGGACCTTCCTCGCGCGGCGGATCGGCGGGTACACCCCGGACCGGGCCGCCTACCTGGCCGTCCTGGACGCGGCCCGGGACCGGGTCGCCCTGCGGCCGGACATCACGCTCGGCGAGATGCTCCCGGACACGGCCCTGACGTACGCCGTCGACGAGTTCTCGGGAAGCGGCGGGCAGGACCTCGTCCGGGACGTGCTGGAGCTGCCCGACTTCATGGCGGTACGCCCGAAGGACACCGCACGGGCCTACTGGGCGACGGTGGCGGCGGCCGACCAGGTGCTGTTCCGGATGACACCGGCGGAACAGGAGAGCCTGGGACGCGGCGTTCTCCACATGGCGGACACCGACCCGTGGACCGATGACCGGATCATGGAGCTGACCCTCCTGGCCACGCGGGCCCACGCACGCGGCCTGGACATCACCGACCCGCATCTGCTGGCCGCCCACCACCTCGGCGGACTGGGGGCCTTCAAGCAGATCCTCACGGACGGGGCGGAGCCCACCGGTTACAACTGGAGCGGACGCCCCGCCCCGAACGGCGTGGACATGGACCACTGGTACGCGCGGGTGAGGAGCGGCAGCGACATCCTCACCGTTCCTCACCCGGCCCGGTGGAAATCCAGGGAGCAGCCCGGGAAGTCCCTCGCGATCTGGACCGGGACCGACCAGGGAGCCGTCGTCATCCACCTCCCCGGGCACGCTCCGCTGCCCGTGCCCGACGAGGAGCTCTGGGCACTTCTGGACCTCGCCCCGCTGGTGACCGAGGCGGGCGTCGACGTCCCCGTCGTCTTCCCGATGTCCGGGTTCACAGCCGCGGGGCCGAAGCGGACGCAGGCGTTCTCCGACCGCACCGGCCGGAACGCCTTCGCCTACTCGGGACCGCTCGACGTCATCGAGGACGACCTGTTCGCCCCGCTGCGCATCACCGCCGTCCGCGAGAAGAAGCTGGGGCGGTGGACCACGACCGTCTGGAAGGCCAGGCCGGTCCGGACGTCCTCCTCCGGCATGGTCACCACGGCCCCGGACACCGGTTCCGGTGACGCCGACGGGAACGTCCAGGCCTGGCCGGCGCCGTCGGCCCGCCACGACCCCGGCGTCGGGACGTTCCACTTCGCGACCGGGACGCCTCGTCGGGACCCCGGTACCGACGAGGAGGGCGGGGACACGGGGATCGCCTATCCGTCCGCCGTACGGATCAACGCCACTCCCGTGTCCCCGGCCGGCCGGGAGGGCACCCCCGAGGCGGACACCACCGACGGCGGGACCCGTTCCGACGGCGGCCCGGCCTGGGCCGTACGGTCCTGGCGCCCCGCCGGATCGGCCGGCACGGCACGGTTCGCGCCCATGTACCGGGACCGTGAGTGGCGGCGCCGCAGCGTGGCCCTGGAGCTCGCGTTCGCCGGGCACACGGGCCGTACCGGCGGTCTCACCGAGTCCGTACGCGACGCGGTGTCCCGCATGTACGGGGAACTCACCGCACGCCACGGCGAGGACGCGGCCCGGAGGTCCTTCTTCGCACCGGACTCGGTCCCCGGCGACCCGGCCGCGGCGCTGGAGCGGCTGCTCGACGCACCGCCGGGACCGCTCGCCCTCGACGCGCTGATGACCGCGTTCACGTACGCGTCGTACGCGGGCCCCGGCCTGCCGCGCGAGACGGCCGAGGCCCTGTCCCGCCCTGCGGACCGCCGTGGCCGGTACGCACCGGGCAGCGCGTACCGCGACGTGCACGACACCAGGGGCATGCGCCGCGTGGGCGGTGAACACGGCCCCGCGCTGCGGCTGTTGCAGACCTACGCCGCACTCGGCGCGTCGAGGGACGGCCTGCTCGCGCTGCGCGGCGCGCTCATCGCCTGGGCGATCCCGGCCGACCTCCAGTCGCTCCACGAAATCCTCCGCGCCTCCCACCGGATCGGCCTGGGAACCGATGAGGAGCGCGGCCTCGCGCTGCGCGACGGTGCCGGACTCCACACCTGGGTGGCGGACCCGGCCAGGTCCTTCGACGTGCATCCGACCGGCGCGGGGGAGCCTTCCTCCGCGCGGCTCGTCCCGCCGCACCGCGCGCTGTACGCGGAGCGGATGACGTTCGGCCGGACCATCACGCGCAGCAAGCTCGACCTCCCGGGCGGTCTCGTGGACCTGGTCGACGCCGCGCTCGCCGGAAACCTGCCGTCCGACACGGACCGGAGCCGAGCCCTCCACTCGTGGCTGAGCCGCTACGGCGACGTGGGCCGGGCGGCCCTGGAGCGACTGCACCCGGCCCACCTGACGGCCGTTCACCTCTACAGCGGGGCCGACTACCGGCTGATGAAGGCGTTCCTCAACGGCGAGCGGTTCGGCGAGGGAATGGGACGGCGCCTGGTGCGCCTCAACGCCTGGACGATGACCCGGAAGATGGCCGAGGTCGGCGCCGCGGACCTCCTTCCGACGACACTTCGCAAGCAGGCCGGCTTCGCCGCCCTGTTCGACGCCATGTGGGACGTGGACGACCTCCTGGAGCGGACCGCCGAGGTGGCCCGCCTGAAGAGCCGCATGGACGCGATGGCCGACGCGGTGTACGAGGAGCTGTCGCTGCACGTCGACATGACGATCGAGGCACTGGAGATCCTGCCCCCGCTGAACGCCGACGTCTGGTGGGGTGACCGCGGGATGCCCGGCGCGCTGGGCGCCCCGCCGGCGGAGGGACCGGTGTACGGCCGGGACGCCATCACGATGCCGTTCTTCCGCAGTACGGCGCTGGTGGAGGAGGAAGCGCTCGGCTTCATGAACCGGAGCAAGGGCGTGCCCGGCGACGCGCACCGCGGGCTGGTGCACGTGGCGCGCTCGACGGCCCGGGAGGTCAACCCGTTCGCGGCCCTGCCGCTGGAGACGGAGGCTCTGTACCCGCCGGGTGCCTCCTTCGACGTCTTTACCCGGACGATCGTCACGGGCGACTCACGGAAGGAGCCGTACGAGGCGATCGACGTACACGAGAGGGCACCGCGCCAGGACGCACCGGGCGCCACCGGTCGGATCACCGAACCCGGCTCCCCCGACGACCTGTTCGGCATCGCGCCCTCGGTCACCGCCGTGGGGGGCAGTCCGCGCCCGGCGCCCGTGGTGCGGCCCGTGCACCGCAACGGGGAGGAGCCGGCGGCCCGCGCGTTCTTCGCCCCGGACGAAGCACCGGAGGACCCGTTCGCAGAGGGCGAGCCGCACCCCCGGATCGTGGAACTCACCGACGAGGACACCTCCGTAGGGAACGGCACTCCCGCGCCCCCCGACGGCTACCGGCGCACCGGGCCGTACGCCGCCGAGCTCGACGGCACCGTGTTCGCCCTCCACGAGTCGACGGGCGAGGGCGGCCGGTCCGTCGACACCCTGCTGTTCGCCCTCCGTCACGTGGCGGCCGACGCGCTCCGGGAGGCGGGCGTCGAGACGTCCGACGACTTCCGCGCCTGGCTGGGTGGCACCCTCGCCGACGACGACGTGTCCGAGCCGGAGGTGCCGTCGCTCGACGAGGGTCCGAGTGTTCCGTTGAGCCTCCTGGACAAGGCCGGGGTGCCTCTTGATCTCGGCCTGCGCACGGAGGGCATGCTCCTCGGTGACCGGCTCCCCGCCGCGCGGGTTCCACTGAGCGCCGTGCAGCGGTTGAGGGTGCTGCTCGCCGACTCCTCCTACGGGGCCGAGGGCATGGACGTGCCGATGGGGCCGCTCGTGGCGGCGGCGGTCCGCGGGCTCGGGGTGACGGTGGCCGTGGCGGACACGGGAGGCGAGGTGACGTTCCACGGTGAGCGCATGGGCGGCACACCGCCCGCCCTGCTCGTCCGTGACGGGGACGGCCATCTCGCCGGCCTTCCGGACGGCCCGGGCGACACCACCGCCGGGAGCGAGGCACGGCTGAGCCGGGTGGTGGACGCCCTGTACTCCGCTCCGGTGTCCGTGCTGCGCCCGGCCGCGGACCGGCAGGCCCCGGAATGGGTCCTGGCCCGCATCCGCTATATGACGGAGGCGGTGCGCTTCGAGCAGCGCCTGGGCCGGTATCTCGGGGGTCACGCGGCGGCGAACGCACAGCTCGGCGTGATGACCCGCGAGCTGTGGACCCGGGCGGTGGCCGCGGGCCGCTGGTCGGAACTGGGCTCGGACGACCCCTCGGTCGACGGCGCGGTGGGCACCGGTTGGGACCAGCTCGTGGCGGTGGTGGAGTCGGGCAACCTGCGGGAGCGCATGGGCATGCTGTGGATCGGCTCGCAGGCTCCGGACGGGCAGGGCGGAGTGATCTCCGACCTGCTCGGCAGCCCCGATCCGAACCCCGAGGTCATCACCGCGGAGTACCGGTCGTCGAGGCCGCCCTCGCAGACGATGACGGTGTACCAGGAGTTGGGCGGACGGTCCGACAGGACGCCCGAGGAGCAGGCGCTGATGGACCGGGCGGAGAACGCTCTGCGGACGCCGCTGCGCCCCGAGGACCTGTCGCCGCCGCTGAGTGACGCCGAGCGGGCCCTGATGTCGGGCGACGGGATGCCCTGGATCCCGGGGATGAACCGGTACGGCATCGCCATGGACAGCGTTCCGCAGTCCGAGGCGGAGAGGAACGGCGCCCTGGTCCGGGCCGGTACCTCCGGCTCGGCCCGCCGGCTGCTGGCGCAGGCGGTGAAGATGCGCGACGTGTGGGGCCTCGACGTCGATCTGGGCCTGGTGCGGCTCGCGCTGATGGCGGAGATGCTGCAGGCCGAGCACCACACCCTGGACGAGATCATGCGGGGCAGCCAGCTGGTCCTCGATCGTCTGAGGCAGAGCGGCGCCCCGGCGTCGGCCGACCTCGACTACGTCAACAACTGGGGCCGTTACTGGCGTATCGCGCCCCTGACCGAGGCGGAGCTGCGGGAGCACGTGGCCGTCGACGGCAGGTTCCCCGACGAGCACGCGCTGGACACGGCGGAGCTGCCGGACAGTGACGGGCGGACCGGACCGGCCGACCCTCCCGACCCGGCGGCGGCCGAGTGGGCCCAGGAGCACCGCGACGTACTCGATGACGCCCTGCGCGTACTGGCGGCGCTCGGGCCCGATGCCCTGCCCGGAGCCGACGGCGGTGTGCTGTCGGCCGGCCGGCTGGAGCGGCTGGTCGACGCGTGGTTCCGCGCACGGAACCTGGTCCCGCCCGCCTCCTTGGCCGACGGGCTCCGCCGCATACTGAACGACGACCGTGCCTGACGTCCCAGCGAGGAGCTCATGAACGACAACACCGCCGCGGGGGCGTCCGTCCCCGGGTCCGGGGTCGCCGACACCCCGCCGTCGGTCCCCGAGGACATCAGGGAAGCCGCCCGGCTCGCTCCCGACCACTGGCTCGGCATGGTCGACCCCGCGTGGTCGGGCGAGGGGGAACCGCCGGGGTGGGCGGTGGTGGGCCGGTGGAGGTCCGGTCTGGACGGCGAGATCGAGGAGTGGCGGGCGAACGAGGAGTACCGCCCCTCGCCGCGGGCGCTCGGCTGGCCCGCGCCGACCGACCCGGTGGACGAGGCGGTCCAGCTCGCCGCCACGGGTTACGGCCCGGGCGACGCCGTCCCGCGGGCGCTCGCCGTGACCGAGGTCGCCGTCCTGCTCGGCCCCGGGGGTGTCCCGCTGTCGGCCACCTCCCCCGACGGGGCGGCGGTGGTACCCGTGTTCACCTCCCCCACCTACCTGCACGCGGCCGGGCGCTTCGGTTACGAACTGACGCCGGTCGGCGAGGTGGCCGACCGGATACCGGAAGGCCATGTGCTCTACCTCAACCCCTCCGGCCCGGTCGGCATGACCGTGGAGACGGAGGTCCTGCGTGAGGCGGTCGGTGCGGCGGCCGGGCGCGGGGCGGGGCCCGCAGAGCCGTCGGCGTCCCCGCGCTCCTCGACGGCCGGTACGCCGCTGCCGAAGCATCCGGTCACCGCGCCCCCCGGCGGTGCCCGGGACGGAGAGGGGGCCGGTCCCGGGCAGGCCCCCGGCCCCGGCAACTGACCGCGTCGCACCGCCCCTCACTCACACACCTATGGAGTTGCCCCCATGACGAGCGCTTCCGGCCTTCCGGACCACGAACCCGAGACCGACGCCGACACCGCCGGCGGGCCCACCGGTGAGGGTCCGGGCCCCTCCGGTACGCAGGGCGGCCCGTCCGCCGTGCTGAAGGGCCAACCGGGCTTCCGGGAACCGCCCGAGGACTACGTCAGGGCCGCCGCGGTGGCCCCCGGGCACTGGCTGTCCGTGATCGACCGGCACTGGAGCGGCGACGAGGGAGAGCCGCCGCCCGTCTGGGCGAGCCTCGGACGCTGGCGCAGTGACGAGAACGGGGAGATCGTCGAGTGGGAGGTGAACACCGAGTACCGGCCCTCACCCGACGCGCACGGCTGGGCCCCGCCGGTCAGTCCCGTGGACGCCGCCGTGCAACTGGTCGCCACCGGCTACGCCTCGGAGGATCTGTTCGCCCTGATGCTCGCCGACGCCGAGGTGGCCGTGTGCGTCGACGGCGACGGGGGCCTGGCACTGACCGACGCGGAGGACGGTACGGAGGCCGTGGCCGTCTTCTCGACGTCACCGGAGCTGGTGCAGGACAAACTGCCTGCGCACGAGGTGATGTCGGTGCCCGATCTCCTGGACCGGCTGCCGGAGGGGAAGGAGGTGCTGTTCCTCAGCTCCTCCGCTCCGGTGGGACAACTCGTCACAGCGAGCGCGCTGCGGGCCGCCAAGGCCGAACTGGAGACGTACGAGAGGGAGGAGGACCTCGACGAGTGGCCGCTGGAGCCCTCATGGGGCGACGGCGTTCCCGCGAGCTTCACGGATCTTCCGGACATCGGACCGGCCGAGGGCCGGCCCGGGCGCGGGGTGGAGGAGAACTGATATGCCCGTGCCCCGGTGGTCCGCTCCGCGGCCACGGGCGATCAGCGCGGCGACGAGAACGTACACGCCCGTCAACACGGAGCAGCGCGTGTACGGTTGACACTTGAACGGTATCCTCGACCGTCATGGTCGATCTCCTGTCCGTGGCGCACGCCGGTCCCACGCGGCCGGGGTTCCGTTCGTCGGCAACGCAGTGGAACGCGAGGGCGGCGTACGGCATCTTCCCCGCAGCAACGGCATCTCTCGTGGCGTACGAACCGGGCGTCGGGCCCCACTGCCGGAAGCGGCCGGGAACAGCGTCGTCCCCGGATCGGATCACGGCCCTCCCGTGTCGTACGACGTCGGGTCCCGGTCCCCGGCACGTCGCGGGGACGGTGCGGGCGGGGACACCGGCTGAGGGGTCCGTACCGCCGAACTGTTGTCTGACGATGGTGTGTTCGAAAGGTTGGACCGTGTCTTCTGCTTTTGGAGTGCCCGCCGGTGAGTGAGTACACCGACAGGCCCGTCGCGGAAACGTCCCCCGCGCCTCAGCCCGAACCCTTCCCCCTCGCCGAGGACACGGTGGCGATACCGGTGTACGGGCGGACAGTGACCGAGATCCGGCCGGTGAGCGTGGACGAGGCGGGGAGGCCGAGGACCCCGCGCCTTCACGCGGTACGCGTGGGAGACCCGGTGGACCGGGCCGCGGACGGCGAGGCGCACCCGGACTCGACGGCTTCCGCGGACTCCACCGCGACGGACTCCGACGCGGCCCCGGGCGCGGACATCGCCCTGGACGACGCGGCGGACCGCACCGGCCGGGCCGGCGCACCGGACCTGTCCGCCGACGCCGCGCAAGCGGCCGGGTCCCCGGCCGGCGAGGGGCGCCGGAAGTGACACGCTGGGTCGGTCTCTTCGCACGGCGCCGCGGTGACCGCTCCCCGGCCCCGACCGCGCCTGCCGCCGCCGCGCCCACCGCCGAGGGGCCGGACGACGGAGCGGCGGAGGAACTCCTGGTCGAGGACCACGCCGGTCTGCTGTTGCTCCGGACCCCCACGGATGACGACCTCACTCCCGCCGACATCGCCGATCTGGCGCACGGTATGCGCGAGGACGAAGGGACCGTGACCGTCATCGCGGGCGCCGAGGGCATGCGGTCCACCGCATTCTGGCCGAGGCTGAGCGAGCTGCTGGACTCACTGAGCGAGTCGGGCGCCGACACCGTACGGCTGGTCATGACCGGGGCCGGGCACGACGTCGAGGACCGGCCCGCCACCGCGCGCCAGATCGCCGACGCCTGGGGACTCGAGGTCAGAGCCCCGGACGGGCCGACCCTCGTCGTGCCCGGCGGCTCGCTCTACGTCCCGCCCGTCGACGGGAGACCGTCGGGGGGCGGCTGGTGGCGGTTCGCCCCGGGCGCGGAACCTGAACCGCTGGGCCCGCGCAGCCCGGAGCCGTCCTGGCAGCCCGCCCTGCGCGGCGTGCCGTCGGGTACGGCCGGCGGGAGCGTGGTGGAACAGATCCCGGCCGGGCTGCTGGTACGCCCCGCCGGGGCGACCCCGACCCAGCCCGGTGACCTCTACCACGCCGTACCGATCGACCCCCGACACCCGGCCGTGGTGATCGGCGTGCCCTTCGGGGAGGACGTCTCGGCCGACGAGGTCGCCGAGGTGCTGACGGCCCTGCCGGAAGGGGTCAGGTCCGACGTACGGCTCGCGCCCGGCGGGCGGCGTGACCTGCTGCCGCTGGCGCAGTCGGTGTCCGACCGCCTGGACACCGACGTGCAGGTGATGACCGGGCTGCCGCTCGTCGCGGCGGCCGGTCCGCTGGGGGCGTACTCCGTACGGTCGGTCCTGGCCGCGCCGGACGGTACGCCGAAGTGGATACCGTTCGTGGACGCCGTCGTGTGCCGCCCGCCGGACGGGAAGGGCCGTGCCCGGCCGCCCCGGCTGCTGCGCTGGGCCCCTCCGGTCCAGGGGCCCGCGCGCCCTGAGGAGGGCGTGATCGGGCTGACCGACCGCTGGCAGGTCACGGTCACCCGGGCGGGCCTGTGGGTCGGCCCGTCCGGCGGGCCGCAACTGTCCTCCACGGAACGTCCGGTGGACGCGAACGGCCCGGTCATCGACCTGGGCGTCCCTGGCGAACTGATGGACCCGTCGCTGTGGCCGGCCCTGTCGGGTCTGCTGGCAGCCCTGACACCGGCCCTGCGGCAGCGCGCGACACTCCATGTGCACGGCGTGTCCCAGGACGGCGGACGTGAACTGCGCCGGCTGGCGGCCCAGCACGGTCTGCGTACCCTCCGTCATGCCACTCCCGCCTCGGCTCCGACGCGGACCGACCCGCCGGCCCGGACCCAGCTCCGGCACGCCCGGACGGCGGCCCCGGAGACCGCATCCGCGTCTACGTCCGCGCCCGCGTCCGTGCCGGTGACGACCGGGGGCGCCCCGCCGTCGACGATGCCCGTGCGCGGCCCGCAAGAGTCGGAGCAGCCCGCACAGTCGGGGCGGTCGGGCCTGCCGTTGCGGCCGTTGCAGCCGGGGCGGACCTCCGGATCCGTGCCCGGCGAGCCGGCGGAAGGCGCTGGACGGGCCGCGCGGGTCGAACGCGTCCGGCAGCTCAGGGAGGCCATGGCAGCAGGCACGTCGGCGGCGGCGGACGCGAGTGCGTCGGCGAGCACAGGGGCCCCTGGACGGGCCTCTGGGCGGGCCCCCGGCTCGGGAGCGGCCGGAGGGCGCGACGGCCTCCGGTCGTTCGCAGCGCCCGGGGAGCCTGCGGCTGCCTCGGGGCAGGACGGACGGGCCGAGGTACTCGACTGGCCGGACGACCCCGTCGCGACGGGGTCACCGCGTCGCTCCGGCAGCTCGGTCGCGGCCGGTGGTCCGGCGAAGCGGCGGGAGCCCGTCGGGCGGACCGGAACGCCGGAGGGTGACGACGCCCGGAATCCCCGCAGGGCGACTCCGGCCGCCGACGAACAGGGCGAGGACCCCGTACGTGCCGCACTGCCGGACCCGGACCCGGAGGCGGGTACCGGACCCGGGGCCATGTCCGAGCCGGGCTCGGCCGGACCGAACCGGCCCGCGACGGGGCCGGTTCATGCCGGTGGTTCCGTGCGGGGCAGTGAGCCCGAAGCGAGTGAGCCCGACACGAGTGGTCCCGACGCGGTCGGTGGCCCTGTCACGGCCGATGGTCCCGAGCGGACCATCGGCGCGGGAACGGGCGATGGCACCGGTACGGCCGACGGCCCGGCGAGGACCGGCGATCCGGAAGGAGTCGGCGGTGCCGACGTGCCCGGTGGCCCCCCGCAAGCCGCTGAGCCGGTGGGAGCCGGCCCCGAGGCGGACGGGACCGTACCGGCCGCCGAGCCGGAGCCGCACGGTACGACGCCCCGGACGTCGCGCCCCGAGGCGACCGCAGGAGACGGAGAGGACGACGGATCCGCGTCGTCCGGTGCGGACGAGCCGCAGGAAGACGGCCCGGCGGCGGACCGCTCGGAACCGTCCTCCGCGCAGGGCCCGGCCGTGGAGCCCACGGGTAGCCCCCGTCAGGGCGGGACGGGGACGCCCGGTCGGCTCGACGACGTACCTTCGCCGCGGCCGATGCGGGTGGAATCCGGGGCCCCGGCCGATCCGCCGCCCGCACCGGCGGAAACTGACAGCCCGGGGACGGCACGAGGCGGAGCTGACGAGACGCCGACAACTCCCGATGCCACGACCGCTCCTGACGCCCCGGAGACCGACGCCGCGCCTGACACCCCGGGCATACCCGACGTCCCGGCCACCGTCGGCGAGTCCGCCACCGCCGACGATTCCGACGTCCCCCGAGCCCCGCTGCCCCCCGTCCCGTTGGACATCGGACATCGCAGCTCCGAAGCGGAACGGACCGCCTTCCGCGCACTCGCGGGCGGGATGTGGGACCGGCACGGCGCGGCCGTCGCCCGCTCCCTCGCCCGGATGCCCGCGCTGCGCGGCAAGGAGCAGGAGGCGGCCCGTGCCGATCTGATCGCGCTGCGGATGTCTCTGCACATCTCCGAGGGCCCGTTGAGCCATGGCGCGGTGACCCGGGCGTTGCGCGAGTACGAGCCCGACATGCTGCCGTACGGCGCCTGCGTCGCCTCGGCTCTGAACCGGCTGCCGTCCTACCGGGGTGCGCTGCTGCGCGGTATGGGCAGTGACCCCACCGCCGAGGGCTCCCCCGCCCTTCCCCGTCCCGGGACGCTGCTGCGTGACGCGGCCCAGTTGAGCACCACACCGTTCGATTCCACCCGTACGGCGACGATGCCGGGCGGGACCTACGTCATCTGGTCGGTGTCCGGCCGTCGCGTGCGGCAGCTCTCCGACCACGCCCGTGGACCCGACGAGGTGGTGTTCGCCCCGGGAACCCTCTTCCGGGTCCTGGACGTCCGTCGCGACGGACGGGCCGTACAGCTTTTCCTGCGTGAACTGACCGGTCCTCCCACGGCGACCACGCCCGATCCCGACGCGGATCGAGCGGTGCTCGCCCGGTTGGACGATGCCGTGCGCGGGAGCTCGGCGGCACCGGTGGGCACCGGCCACTGGCCGGACCGCTGCGTCGGTGCCGTGGGCGCCGGGCCGTGACACGACAACGAACCCAGACATGAGTAAGGAAATTGCATGGAACGTCAGCATGATCCTTCCAATCACATACCGCCCCGGTCGGGCGCATCCGCCGACGCAGGCGCATCCGAGGAATCCGGGGGATCCGGTAGTACGCCGGTATCGGTCCGCCGGGCGGTGACGATGCAGGGAGCGGCCGGGGACCCCGGTGACGCTCTGGCGCCGGGTGGCCGACAGCGTGGCCGTACGAACGCGTCCCCCACCCCGGACGCGGCTGCTCGCGCGGAGAGCACGCCGAGCACGGGCGCGGTGGGCAACGGACCGGAGGGCAACCGGGACAACAGCGACAACACCGCCCGGACCACGGAACCGGAGTCCGACGAGGCCGCCGGTACCGCGCGAGGGATCGGCGCCCCGGTGCCGGCGGCCGAGGGCGAGCCCGCACCGGCCGCGTCCACGTCCAGCTCCACTGCTACCAGGGCGGTTCCCGCTTCCTCCTCCTCGGCGTCCTCCGCGTCGGCATCGTCCGCCTCCGCCTCGGCCCCGGCGCCGAGGACCGTCAGCACCGCCGACGCGTCCCCGGACGCCGCCACGGCGGCAGCGGCCGGCAGCGGTGGCGCGGGCACGGGTTCGAACACGGGCGACGAACCGCCCGGCAGCCGCCCCAGGAAGCCGATGCTGGCGGCGGCCGGTATCGTCGGCGCGCTCCTGATCGCCGTCCCGCTCCTCCTGGCGGGGCAGGACGACCGCGACCCGGAAGGGCCCCGGACCGAGAACGCGGCCGGCACGGTTCTGGACACCGCACGCTCCGGTGCTCCGGACACCTACACCAGCCAGTCGCCGTCTCCCTCCGCCAGGCCGAGCAAGAAGGCGCAGGAGAAGGACAAGGACAAGGTGTCCGGGCCGGTCGTCAGCAATCAGACGGGCGGGTCGTCATCGGGCGGGTCCGGGAGCACGCCCGAGGCCGACAAGAAGACCGACACCCAGAAGCTGGCCGCCGCCGAGAAGAAGAAGAGCGTGGCCACGGAGATGACCGGGGCCGAGAAGCTCCGCCAGTGGGCCAACGGACGCTCCGGCGTGCAGAACACCGTGCTCAAGAACGCGGGGACCGGCCTGTGCGTGGACATCGGGGGCTACGGCAAGGGCTCGCTCAACGCTCCCGTCACCCAGTACCCGTGCAACAACACGAACGGCGACAACCAGCTCTGGAACCTGGACATCGTGGCCAAGAGCGGCGGGCCCCAGAACGCCCCCGTCTTCCTCATCCGCAACAGCAAGGACGGGCTGTGCCTGGACCTGGGCGAATACACCGCCAGGCCGGCGGACACGAAGGTCAGCGAGTTCCACTGCAACTCGACCGGCGACAATCAGCTCTGGTGGCTCGACCCCCGCGGGGACGGGACGAACTGGATCCGTAACGTCGTCAGCAACGACCTGTGCCTGCGCCCGACCGGCGGCTCGGGTGCGGGCGCCGACGCCCGGCTCGTCATCGCGGCCTGCGGCTTCGGTGACCGCTGGATCGTCTGAGGACCCCGCTCCGGCGGACCCGACGTCCCCGTTTCCCTGGTGTGCGCGGCCGCACCAGGGAACGGGGACGTTCTCGCTCCCGGCCCCTCCACACGCACTGTCTGCCCGCATTCATGCACCATGGAATACATGGACACGATCCGCGAGTTCGAGCCGTTCGTGAGGCAGTACGCCGTCCTGCTCAGCACCCGGCGGCAGGACGGGTCCGAGGTCCACACCCCGGTCAACATCGCCGTCGAGGGCGACCACGCCTACATCCGTACGTTCTCCTCGGCGTGGAAGGTGGACCGGATGCGCAACCACCCGGTGGTGCGGATCGGCCCGTGCGCGGTGGGCGGCAGACCTACGGGGCCGCAGACCGACGCCCGCGCCCGCCTGCTGGAGGCCGGTTCGCGGGAGAACACGCATGCGGCGCGGATGCTCTCGCGCAAGCACCCGGTGCTGCACGGCGTACTCGTGCCACTGGTCCACAAGGCGAAGCGGGACCGGACACTGCACTACGAGCTGCGCCCCTTCACCGACGACGAGTGACCCCGCGAAGGGCCGCGCCCCCGGTCGTCCCCCGCGGCGCCCGCCCCGGCCACCCCGCGGACCGCTCCCGCCGCCGGTCAGCCCTTGCCGCGCCGGCGCTTGACGCCGATGACGGCCAGCACGATCACTCCCAGGAGCACCGCGCCCCCGGTGACGGACGGGCCGCCCCCGTCGGACGACTCCGCGCCGCCCCCCGAGCCCTCGCCCGCAGGCGCCCTGGTCCCGCCCCCGCCGTTCCCGCCGCCCTCGACGTCCACCCGCACCACTTCGCTCCGCTCCCCCTCGGAGCCGAACATCATCGCCGAGCCGTCCGCGGTGAACGTCACCGACTCGGACTGCCCCTGGAGCGGCACGCTCACCCTGTGGTCCGCACCGAGCCGGCCGTTCTCGAAGGCGTAGCCCCGGGTGCTGAAGTAGGAGCGCAGCACCAGGTCCTTCCCGTCCGGTGAGAACGCCCCGTCCGTCACCCACGGCACCTCGCCCACCCGCCGGAACACGTTGGCCCCGCCGGTGGTGAGCTTCGCGGGCCCCTCGTAGAGGCCGCCGCCGTCCTCGTTCTTGGAGGCGATGTACACGCGGCCCGTCTTCGGGTGGACCATCATGGCCTCGGCGTTGCGGGCCCCGTCGGCGTACTTCACGTCGAACTGCGTGGCCCGCACGGTGGCGTCCGCGAGCTTCTCCGGCTCGGGGAAGCGGTAGATCCAGACGTGGTCCCAGGACCCGTCGAGGTTGTCGCCGATGTCGCCGACGTACAGATTCCCGTCCGGTCCGATCGAGATCGCCTCCACGTCGCGGGGCTCCCCCACCCCCCGCATGGTGATCGTCGCGACGGTCTTCCCGGTCCGGGAGTCGACGGCGTAGACGTACGGCCCGTCGTCGCTGTCGTTGTGCGTCCAGTAGACGCCCGGGTGGTTCCGGCTGGCGGCGAGGCCGCTGGACTCCTTGATCCGGGGGTCCTCGATCGTGAAGGTCCGGTCGGCCCCTTCCCCGTCGTCCGCCACGGCGGGCACCGCCCCGGCGAGGAACAGGAGGGCGGCGGCACAGACAGTCAGCGATCTCATGGCACAAGTGTCCACTGTCACGTATCAGCCCGGAGCGGTGATCGGCCATGATGTCGCCATGCGTTTTCTCTTCGTCGGCGACTCCATGACCATCGGGCGTACCGGCGACTTCACCTGGCGTTACCGCATGTGGCAGCACCTGGAAGCGACTCTCGGCGAGGGCGGGTACGCGATCACGGGCCCGCGCACCGAGCTGTACGACGCCGGCGCGAACGCCCCGCTCTGCCACACGTACGGCGACCCTTCTTTCCCGGCCCCCGCGAGGCGGCATCTGGCCGGCTGGGGCGAAGGCTGGCTCCACATGGCCCCGGTCATCGCGGACGCGGTCACGGCGACCCGCGCGGACATCCTGCTCGTCTCGCTCGGCCTGATCGACCTCGGGTTCTACACGGACAGCGAACAGACCGTCCGCAACGCACGGGCCTTCATAGCCGCCGCCCGGTCCGCGAACCCGCACGTCAAGATGGTGCTGCTCCCGGTGATACCGAACATACGGGCCGAGTCCGACGCCGCCTTCGCCGACGAGTGCGCACGCTTCAACACGCTGCTCGCCAAGGCGGTCACCGACCTCGACGACCCTCGCTCCCCTCTCCTGCTGGCCTCGCACCCCGCGGGCTACGACATCCACGCGGACACCTACGACGGCACGCACCCCGGCCCCGGCGGCGAGCACAAACTGGCCGGTGCCTTCGCGGACGCGATGCACCAGGCCTGGGAAGTGGGCGGTTTGTACGCGGGAACGCCGGCCTACGCCTGAGGTGCGGGCAGGCGGGCCACGATGCGAAACGCCTGACAGTGCGTCTCAGCGACCTCCAGAAGGCCCTGGACTTCGACGACACCAGCGCCTTCGACATCAGGGCCCTCCAGGGCCACCCGGGACGGAGGCGGCTGCGGATCGGCACCGCGCCGTGTACACCGTCGGGAACGGGCAGTTGACCCTGTGGGTCCTGACCGTGGGCAACGGTCTCGACGTCCACCGCGACCTCTGAGCGGGCGTCCGGAACCGGGCCGGTGATCACCGCGTCGTCGTAACGTGCGACGTCGCGCCCTCCGGCGCGGTGTGACGGGGACCGACGAGGACCGGGCGGGGCGATGACGAAGGCGGCGAACAGCAGAGCACCGTGGAGCCGGCGGCGGGGGCGGGTCCTCGGGGTGTTCTCCGTCCTGGTCGCCCTCCTCCTGGTCCTCCACTCCGTGGTCCCCGGCACCCCGGGGCACGTGGGCAGCCTCCTCGAAACGTTCCTGCCCTGGCTGGGCCTGGCCGTTCCCGTCCTGCTCGTCCTGGCCGTGGTCCGCCGCTCGTACGTGGCCCTGGCCTCCACACTGCTCCCGGCCGCCGCCTGGCTCGCCCTCTTCGGCGGCGCGCTGCTCCCCGGCGACGACGACTCCCCGCACACGCTCACGGTGCTCCAGCACAATGTCAGCGACCAGAACCCCGATCCGGCGGGCACCGTGCGCACCCTACTCGGGGCCGACCCCGAACTCGTCGCCCTGGAGGAGCTCACGCCCGCCGCCCTGCCCGCGTACGAGGCCGCCCTGTCGGCCAACTACCCGCACCACGCGACCCAGGGCACGGTCGGGCTCTGGTCGAAGTACCCCCTGTCCGGCATACGGCAGGTGGACGTCAAGCCCAGGGCCGTCGGGGAGGGCTGGGACCGAGGGCTGCGGGCGACCGCCCGGACCGCACAGGGCGAGGTCGCCGTGTACGTCGCCCATCTGCCCTCCGTCCGGCTGGGCCTGAGCGGCGGATTCAGTGCCGGTCTGCGGGACGAGAGCGCGGTCCTCCTCGGTGCGGCCCTCGCCGCCGAACCCCTGGACCGGGTGATCCTTCTAGGTGACCTCAACAGCACCCTGGACGACAGGGGGCTGGAGCCGGTCTCCTCACAACTCGACGGCCCCGAATTCGATTTCGCGTTCAGCTGGCCGGCGAAGCTCCCCCTGGCCCGGATCGACCAGGTCATGGCCCGCTCGGCGACGGTCACCCGCGTCTGGACCCTGCCCGCGACCGGAAGCGACCACCTGCCCGTGGCCGCCCGCATCAGGTTCTGACCTCGACAGCCCAACCTGTCGCCGACCATCAGCGACAGTTTCTCTTGTCACCACACTCCCTCGACAGCTAATCTTGTCGCATGGATGACACAGCGGCGATCCCTGTCCCCGACAGGAACGACGACGACTTCTGGTCCACCGTCACGACCCTGGTGGAGCCCCCGTGGAGCGAGCCCACCGACGACGACACGTTCGCCATGGACGACAAGGTGCTCGACGCGGCCCGCGTACTGGCCGAACGGATCTCCACGCGCGCGCTGGCCTACCGCACCGCCGGGAAGCCCTTCGACGCCGCACTCATGGCCTCCCCCGACGTGCAGCTGGCCCTGCTGCGGTCCCTGTACGAGACCAAGCGGTCCGTCGACCGGCTGGCCGAGAGCGCGGCGACGGTCGCGGGCCGGGGCGGGGCCAACTACACGCAGCTGGGCGCCGCCTGGGGAGGCATCAAGCGCCAGTCCGCCCGCCTCAAGTGGCCGTACGCCGTGGTCAGGAAGTCCGCCGGTGAGTCCGTCCCGCTGCGCTACGCGGGCGGCTCCGCCGTCATCCACCACGACCCGGACGCCGACGCCTGGTGGTACACCGCCACGGCCGCCGACCAGCGGGAGGAGGAGTCGGAAGCCGTCCACCCGACCTCCGCCGAGGCCATCGCCCGGGCGACCGAATTCCTCCTGACGCACACCCTGCCCGGCCGGCAGGCGTCCACCTGACGGCCGCCGTCGTGGCGCGGGGACAGCTTCAGCCCCCGCGCTATCCGGCCGCCCCCGGGATCCCCAGCATCGCCAGCCCCAGCTGGGTCAGCTCCGCCGACACCTCTTCCGGCCGGGCCCTGCGGGGGCGGCGGCTGTGGTGGGCCATGAGCTCGTGCACGGTACCGACCATCACCATCACCACCACCCGGTGATCCCGTTCCTCCGCCTCGCCGCGCACCGCCGCCCGCTCGGCCTCACCGGTCAGGAAGTCGGCCCAGAGGTCCCGCCACCGCTTGCAGTGCTCGTCGACGGCCGGGCTCACACCCAGCACCTCGACGAACGTCACCCGGGCCTCGCGCAGATCCCGGGTCACCGCCGACACGTACGCGTCGAACAGGATCCGGAACCGCTGCTCCACCGGGCAGTCGTCCATCCCCTCCGACAACAGGGCCTGTTCCGCCGCTCGCAGTCCGCTCGTCGTCACCTCGTTGTGCAGGGTGATGAGCACGCCCTCCCGGGAGCCGAACTCCTCCCAGAGCACCTCCTCCGGAACTCCGGCCACCTCGCACAGCGCCTGTTCCGACGTCTGCGCGTAGCCGTAGACGCCGAACATCTCCCGCCCCGCGTCGAGAAGCTGCCCACGGGCCCGCACACGGGCCCTGTCGACCGTGCCGGTCAGCTGATCCACCGGAACATCCACCACGGGTCCTCCTTCGTCTGCCACATCTCCGACTGTCGCGGCGACGGCTGAGCGGGGTCGCGAGCGCGGAAGAGGGTTTCGTCACCTCTGCATGGCGCTTGCGCCATTGTTCTCACCCTCGCCCGGCCCCGCGTCCCGCCGCGCCGTCACATCGGCAAGACCACCGGTACGAGCAAACCCCTGAAAGCCTCCGTGGCAGCACACCCGGGCCACCCTGCGCACGCGTGCGCACAGAGTGTAATGACACGGTCACGCTACTGCACCGCGTAAGCGCCCTCTACGCACATGCACCGAGCACGGATATTCGATCAGCCACTCTTCAGGGTCATGCTCGCCAACTCGTGCAGCAACCCGGGCTCCACGAAAGGCGCCTCGGCGGTGGGCAGCGAACGCCAGTCCAGCGGCCACGTCCGCCCGTCCAGCGCGGGCACCCCCACGAACGCGTCGCACCGCGCGTCCCGGCCCATCAGCCGCGCCCCGGCCGGCCACCTGTACGCCGCCCCGGTTTGCGGCGGCAACAGGAAGTACATGCTCCGCTCGCCGATACCGGACCGGACGATCGGACCCGCGCGGAAGTCCGTGAACTGCATCAGCTCGTAGGCCACTTGCTCGCCCATCAGCCCGGCGATGCGTACGGCGTCGAAGTGGATACCCGTGTGCCGCAGGGCGTGCCCACTCACGGGCCGGGCTGTCCCAGGAGGCGCTCGGCACGAAGATCGGTTTCTCCAAGTCGCAGGTGGCGATGGTGGAGCGGGGTCAGCGGCCGCCGAAGGGCAACTTCATCCCGGGAGCGGACGAGTCTCTGGGTGCACGGGGTGCACTCGTTGCCGTGGCACCCAAGCTATGCGTCAATGCGCTGCCGCACTGGTTCACCGGCTTCGCCGAAGAGGAATCGGAGGCCGTCGCCCGCCATGAGTACGAAAACCAGGTGATGCCCGGACTTCTCCAGACCGGGGCATACGCGCGAGCCGTGCTCTCAGGCCGATACCCGACCTACGACGACGAAGATGTCGAAGCCAAGGTAGCGGCGCGTTTGGCCCGCCAGAGCCTGTTGTCCCGCAAACGACTACCCGACATCAGTTTCGTCCTGGAGACGATCGCCCTCACTCGCCCTATCGGTGGACATCGGGTGCGCAAGGAGCAGTTACTCCATCTCTTGGAAGTGACCCAGCTACGCCACGTGAAGATCCAGCTGATGTCACCGGAGCGTCAGAGCCACCCCGGACTTGACGGCCCGTTCGTCCTGCTGGAGAACGCCGAACGAAGGCAGTTGGCCTACGTCGAGGGACAGGGCGGAAGCCTCTATGTCACCCAACAGCCTGACCTTGGAAACTTGTTCGGCAAGTACGGCCTTCTACGTGCCCAGGCATACTCTCCGGAGGAGTCCCTGGAAATGATCGAGAAGATGGCGGAGGAATCATGAGTGACGGCCTCAGCTGGTTCAAGAGCAGCTACAGCGGTAATGAGGGCGGCAACTGCGTAGAGGTCGCCCTCGAATGGACCAGGTCCACCTACAGCGGCAACCAGGGCGGCGACTGCGTCGAGGTCGCCGCCTGCCCCCGCGCCGTGCACGTCCGGGACTCCAAGGACCTGGCCGTCCCGGCCCTCACCCTCTCCCCCGCCGCCTGGTCCGCCTTCCTCGGGCAGGTGGCCGCCGGCTAGGTTCCGTACTGGTCAGCGGGGCTGGAGCCGGGTGCGCAGGAGGCAGAATTCGTTGCCCTCCGGGTCTCCGAGCACTCCCATCTAGCAGTTCTGGGAGTGGCCCCGATGGTGGCAACGATGCAGGTCAAGACCGGTAAGAACCCGTTGCGCGCTAGCGCGCCCATGGATGACAACCGACCCCGTGCCCTATCCGCTATCCGGCTGAGCGTCGCGACCGACGAGACGACGTCACCCGGTCGACAGCGCGAAGCGAACGAGACTGCCGCCGCATCGATCGGCGCGCGCATCGTCGGCGAAGCCGAAGACCTCGACGTGTCGGCAAGCAAGACGACACCCTTCGAGCGGCCCCAGCTCGGCCCCTGGTTCGACCGTCCCGACGACTTCGACATCGTCATTTGGTGGCGGCTCGACCGTGCCGTTCGGTCCATGGCAGACATGTCCGCTCTCGTGTCCTGGGCACGCAAGCACGGGAAGCGACTCGTGTTCGCCGAGGGTCCGGGCGGCGCACGGCTCGAACTCGACATGTCCAACGTGGTCGGCGAATTGATCGCAACGCTTCTCGCGTTCGCAGCACAGATGGAAGCCCAATCAATCGCGGAACGCGTGACCGGTGCGCAAGCTGCCATGCGCTCAATGCCGCTTCGCTGGCGCGGTAGCCGTCCGCCTTTCGGGTACGAGCCGACCGAATTGGAAGGCGGAGGCTGGACCCTCGTTCCTGACGCTGACGCCGTCGAAGTAATCGAGCGCATCGTTCGTGAACTCATGGCGGGAAAGACAGCTAGCGCCGTGGCCGCCGATCTCAACGAAGCCAAGGTTCCCTCTCCGCGTGACCACTGGTCGATAAAGAAGGGTCGCAAGACCGGTGGGAAGACCGGCGGAGCAAAGGGGGAGAAGGCTGTTACCCGCGAGCGTTTCAACTGGGGGCCGTCCATCGTCAAGAAGGTTCTTACGTCGGTTTCCCTTCTCGGCTGGAAAATGCACAACGGGAACCCGGTACGCGACAGCGAAGGGGCCCCGATCGTTGCGACGAACGCCCCGATCCTCACGCGCGAAGAATTCGACGCCATCGGCGCACTGTTCGCCGAACGGTCCATTGATAACCGGGAACGCAAGGACACGAACGCGCTTCTTCTCCGTGTCGTGCACTGCGCGTCATGCGGTGAGCGCATGTACCTAAACAAGCAAGCGAGCAAGACGAATCAAGCACCGGTCTACAAGTGCAACGCACACGGTCGCGGGATGCCGTGCGAGGCACCGGCGCACGTTCGCGGCGACTGGCTCGACGAGTACGCAGAGCGCGAGTTCCTGCGACTGCTCGGCGCGCTGCCGCTCACCCAGGTTCGGACGATTCCGGGGTATGACCCGACCCCCGAAATCGCCGCGACAGCAGCGGAGTTCGAAGACCACCAAAAGCAAGAAGGGCGACAGCGAAGCAACGCCGGTCGCGAAGCATGGCAGCGACGGGCCGACGCGCTCGACGCACGCCTAGCCGAACTCGAAGCCCGACCGAAGACCGAAGCCCGGACAGAAACCATCGACACCGGCCGGAGCCATGCCGACGAATGGCACAGCGCCGAGACAGCGGGCAGGCGAAAGATGCTGCTCGACGCTGGGGCGTATTTGACCGTGAAGCGTGGAACCCGTGGCGGGTGGCGCACGCTCGACGAACGACGCGTGTCATTCGTCGTCCGCGAGTCATTCCACGCCGAAGCCGCCGAGACGCTGGCAGCGATCGAACTGGAAGAACTCACGCAAGCCGCCTAGCCGCTCACCTAAGCCCTGCCCCGTTCGGCCCCAGTGGTCGGGCGGGGCTCTGTCATGCCCGCACACGGGCGCGTGTGACTTCGCTGCCAGGCAGCGTGACCGGGTCGACAAGACGGGCGACTACGGGGGCCGCGTCCAGCGATATGGCTAGCCGCGCCTCCGTACGGCGCTGTGCGGCGATCTGAGCGCCTTACGGCCCGCTCCTGGGGTCATGGGCGCGGGAGCGCTTCCTAGGGCGGCAGAGAGCCGTACAGGGCTTCGGTCGAGGCCGGTAGCCGTCACGGAATCGAGCCGTTCCGTAACGGATGCGGGGGGATTCTTACGAAACGGCGTGACGGATAACCCGACGGGCCGTCAGAAGTAACGAAACGCGTTACACAGCGGGGCATCATCGCTAGATCACCACCCTTCTGACCAGCAAGAATGACGAAGTGACGAAATGATGAGTAGTTGGGTTCCGTACATACATCATCTAAAGCTCTAAGGCCCCGATCCGAACTCGCCGCCATTTCGTCATTTCGTCACTCCGGCGTCTCTCGCACTGCCGCTCGCCCGCTGGAATCCGTTGCCCGCTAGTACCGGTGAGCCACGTTACGAATCGTGACGCCACCCGCTAGCCGAGGAGATCCACCATGCGCGACGACGCCGACACCCCTGGACGCTGCGAGAGCTGTTCTAAGCCTCTCTCCGGACGCGCGACGCGCTCGTGTTCCGCTGCCTGTCGGCAGGCTCTCTATCGAGCCGCTAGGCGGCTTCCTGCCGTCGAGCCTACCGACGCGCCGAACTCGGTTCTCGATGGGTGCGCATGGTGCGCCCGTCCGACCGGGTGGAGCGGAATAGGCCGACGCCGTAAGCACTGCTCGAATGCATGCAAGACGGCTGCCTGTCGGGACCGAAAGGCCAGTAGGTAACGCTTAGGTAACGCATTCTTCCGAAACCCTGAAAAAGGGCCGTTTCGGCAATCCCTTGAACGCTAGTACCTATAGAGGCCGCTTCGGTGGTTTCCCTTTCGGTGGGGCGCGTGCGGCCGGGTCGATTCAGCAACCTTGACGGGTATCTGAGTCGGCCTGGTCCCGCCCCAACGGACTCGCGTCCTCGCCAGCGACGCACACATAATCTTGGCCCGTTCTTTGAGTTCACCCATGCTGGCGCACTGGGGTGGGTTCAGAGAACGGGCCTTTTCGTTTTTCAGGAAGGCGAATCCGCTATGTCCTTTACCCAGACTCAGACCCGGCCAGACGGTCACGTTCGTATGATCGTCCGTGAATACTGCATCGCTTGCCACAGCGCGCGCCGGTTCCCTAACCAGTTCAAGAACGGTTCCCCGACGTGTGATCGCTGTGTGCGGGAAGCCACCCGCCAGGCTATGGCGAAGATGGCTGCCCGGTGAACGAGACGAAGACGTGTACGAAGTGCGGGCAGGCGAAGCCGAAAGGGGAGTACGGGAAGAGCGGGACGCGCGACGGTAAGCAGCTTTACCGGCCGCTCTGCAAGGCGTGTAAGCGGGCCGCTGACGCTGGGTACCGGGCCGAGAATGCCGAAGCACGACGCGAGTGCCAGGCCGGTTACCGCGCAGTGAACCGGACCCGATGGGCCCATGGCGAAGGCGACTTGAACGCGCCGAAGCAATGCCGGACAACGGACGGTTGCGGGCGCTGGCTAAAGCGCGGCGACTTCCACGTAAAGCGCGATCGTCCCGACGGGCGGGAATCTTACTGCCGCACCTGTGCAGCCATCCGCCGCGCGAACCGGGGCTACCGCAAAGCCTGCCGCAAGGCGCACGGCGAACCGGTCGGGGCGACGTGCTATCTCTGCGACTCGACGATTACCAGCGACGCCGTGCCACATGTCGACCATCTGATTCCGCGTTCACTAGGTGGCGGAGACGAACCGTTCAACCTTCGATGGACTCACGGCCGGTGCAACGTGAAGCGAAATAACCGGCTGTCCACGCTGGGGGAAGCCCTTCGGCTTATGCCTGGCCTGCTGCCTGCCGACTACCCGCTTGTCATAGCCAATAGAAACGTGATCGCCGTATGACCGACTACACACCCGCTGACCTAGACCTAGTCTTCGCGTGGCTTCGTGCGCGCACGCTCGATATTCGCGATGCGAAGCCGCTGCCTCTATTCATCGCTACAGCGAAGATCCGGCGGTATGCGATTGCCACGGGTCGCGACTTCGGTGCGTGGCCGAACCAAAGGGCAGTGAAGGCACTACTTACGCAGGCCGGTTACCGGTCAACGTCCGTGCGCGGGCCTAGCGGTCTGCGGCACGCATTCCACGGTATCGACGCGCTGCCCGACGACGCGCCGGACATAGCCGACTGACCTAATCGAAGATCCGACCGGGGCACCTACTTCCGCTGTAGGTGCCCTTTCCTGTACGCCAATCTAAGGACCTAGAACCATGACCTTCGCCTCTACCACTTCGCACCACTTCGACGCTCGCCAGACGGCCGCCGAGGCCCTTCGTGCCCTCACGCAGCGCGGTATCAAGACTGTCGCCGATAGGGCGCGTGAGGCTGAGCTACTGGCGACCATTTCCCGGCATGACCGTGCAGCCCGCGACGCCATCGACAACGCTGCTAAGCGTGAGCGCTCGCAGGCCCGGAACTTCGCTAATCAGGCCGCTTCGCGCGCTGGCATTCAGGCCGTGACCGACGAGCCCGCCGCCCGGTCCCTTGACGACGTCGCGCCGCTCGGCGTTTCCGTCCGCTCGACCGATTGGACCGGCGTTGACTCGTCCGACACCACGGTTACCGAGACGCTGAACGCTGCCGGTAAGGGCTCGCGACTGCTCGACCTTGTGGCTTCGTTTCCTTTCCAGTCGCTCCGTGGTCGCATCGCTGTCGATCCTCGGATCACTGCCGACTCGACCGGCCGGAATGACCCGCTCGCCGCACTCGCGAACCCGGTTCAGTCGGGCGTCTTTGAGGCTGCCAAGATCTCCGCTTTCGTGTCCGCCGACCGGGACGAGTTGACCGACTTCCCGGTCACTGAGACGGCCGTCAGCAATGGGCTAACTGCTGCTGTAGGGCAGCGAGTTGATGACTTCCTACTGAACGGCGCGGTGACCACGGACAACACCTTCGAGGGCCTGCTAGACGGCGCTGTCGATACCGCCGTTCCTGCCGTTGACGCAAAGGCCCTACTCGACGCTGCGGCGCGCGTTCAGGACTCCGGTTCCGACGCAACGCACATCGTTGCCCGGCCGTCTGAGATCGCCGCCATTGTGGCGAACGTGGACGGCTCGAAGCTCGACCGGCTACCGGCGCTACTCGCTATCCCGGACCTTGCCGACGGGTCGGTCGTAATTCCGGTCGGAAAGGTTCTGGTTGGCGACCTGTCGTCTGTCGCTGTCGCCATTCGCGCACAGCTTGAGTTCATGTCGACGACCGATCACCCGGACGTGCACGACGTCGACGCCGTTCTCATGGGTGCTCGCACTCGCGTCGGTAACCCGAAGATCGCGACCCCCGGTCGCATTCAGACCCTGACCGTCTCGGCGGGCTAATCCGATGGTCGACGAAGAGTCGGCCGCCCCCGCTCGACGTCGCCAGGCTGAGCAATTGAGCCCGGCGGCGTCGGCGCGTAGGGCTGCCTTTTGGACCGTGTCCGGTGAGCGCGAATGGTGCGACCGTACGGCTACCGAAGTTCTTAACAGAACGTCCGCCCGTGAAGGGTGGGACGGCAAGTGGGTGTGCAGGTACGGGAGATGCGATGACGGGGTGAATTTCACTACGGACCCGCTGCACCCGCCGAGTGAGCTAACTCTGACGCATGTTTCACGGGTGCTTGAGCGGTACCGCGTAAAGCTGGTCCCGGTCCGCGATAAGCGGATACCGGAGGAATGGGCCCGCAACACCGACCGGGCGCCGGTCTGCCGAGACTGCCGAAATGCGATGCGTGACTTCGTCATGTGGGACGACTAACCCAGGAGGTACCCGCGTGCTTAAGCGCATCCTTGCTCGCTTCGCAGCGTGGCGTAAGGCCCCGTTCGATCCGGCTTCCGACCCGCTACTAATCGCCTTCGCTGCCCGTCTCGCGAAGGTTCATCGGACCTCGCCCCCGCTTTGCGAATGCTGCGACGCGTACGGGCATATCGACGCGCTCGCCGTTGCCTATCGGCCGGACAGCGCACAGACGAAGAGCGACGTCCTAACGGTCTGTCTCGGATGCGCCGGGGACCTAGACCTAGTCGCGCTCCCTGTCCGCGTAGGGGCCGAACTACACAGGTCTGTCAGGCCCGTTGAGCGTGCGCCGGTAGTCGTGCTCGACGTCGGCGAGCCGGTCTCGTATGAGCCGGTCGAAGAGCCTACCGAATACCGGTACGTCAGTCCCCGACGCGCTGCCAATTCGCCGCGCCGAGCAACCCTTTAAGGAGAGACCTTGCACGAATACGAAGAGCAGACAGCGAACGATGCGCTAGGCATCCTGGCCGATTACTGCGTTGTCCCGAAGAACACTGCCGAGCGAACGCGACTGTACGCGGCTCTGGAAATCCTCCGGCGTCTCGACGATCGACCGGCCGAGCTATGACCCTTCGACAATGGATCGTTAGGCAGCGTGGCCGACAGGACCATATTGGAGCCCTTGCCGACGCTCTTACCGGCGCTCCGGCTTCGGCCCCGACGCGCCGTATTCCTCTCACTGTTGACCGGCTTCGAGAGCATGCCGAAGCGATCGGTGTTCCCTTGTGGATGGTCTATGCGGCAGCCGGTGAGTACGAGAGACAGCGCACCATCCGATAAGCCATGCCCCCTTGCCTGGCACCTACTGCCGAAGTAGGTGGGTAGGGGGGTGCTCCTCGAATCGGGGGGATTCAAGAGAGGGAGGGGGGCCTATGCGTACCCGGTGCATAGACAGCGCACACGCTAAGTGTGGTGGGTGGGTTGAGTATGGCCACGGCTCACGCTGCCGAGCATGTGAGTCCGAATACCGCGCGAGGAAGAACGCGACCAATCGGAGCGTGCGGAAGCAACGCCTATCGACTGGCGACGGCGCACAGCAGCGCGTACGAAAGGCACTGAACAAAGCCGGGTCGGCGACATGCTCGAAGTGTCGTCAGCCTTTCCCCGCATCCGGCCTAGACGTTGACCACATCTACGCGCTGTCGAAAGGTGGCAAAGACATCGTGAGCAACCTTCAATTGCTTTGCCATGAATGCCATCGACTCAAGACGCGCGACGAGCGGACCGGGGGCCGGTAACCGGGTCAGAAGTTGGTGAAATTGCCTGCTGGCGAGCCCGGCCCAAGCTCTCCGTTTACGCGCGTGACGCCCTCACCCGCCGGGGCTGTCCGGCATCCCAACCGATCATCACTCCGGAGGAATCCACCATGCCAATCAAGCAATGCCAGCACGCCCCTTGTGGCAAGCCGTTCCCGCCGGGCACGGACCGGCGCAAGCGGTACTGCGATGACACATGCCGGAAGGCTGCCAATCGCGCTGTAAAAGCTTCCCAGGGGCCGACCCTGGCCACGGTCCACCCGATATCCCCGGTGGTCGGAGAGGCCGATTCACAGCCTTTGGCCGAGGACGTTGTGAAGCTGTGGGAACGGTTCATGAATCACGTCACGACGGATGGCCTAATGGTCATGGGCACGGCCGGTGTCCCGGTTGCTCACCCGCTCTTGCGGAATTTCACCGGCCTGTACGCAGCGATGAAAGAGCAGACCGGTTCCGGTCCGGTCGAGCCTGCCGACGAATTCGAAAAGATCATGTCCGCTGCGCGTAAGCGGGTGGCCGAAATCCAGGCAGCTGAGGAAGCGAGCTACCGATGAACACAGACCTAGCCGACATCGTGTGCGTCATCATTCGGTCTGAACTCGGCCCGATGGAACACGAGTTGTTCCCCGCGTTCGTTGCGACGTTCGCCGTCATCCATGGACGAATGCCGACTGTCGACGACCTGTACGCGTCGGCTTCGTGCCCATGCTGTTTCTGACTGTCCGGCCCCCGTGGCTTGCCTTCGCTGGCAGGCTCGCGGGGGCCTTTCTGTGTTACGGGGCGTGTTCAGAGAATCGGACATTATTGGGCACAGGTCCGGCCGGCTGGGGCCCTTTCGTCACGTTCGGTAGTGGTATTGACACACTGCCGAAACCATGCTATACGCCGTCGGTCTCGCCAGGCTCCGCCGTCTGCTCGCCGGTCGCGACGAAAGTTCCGCGCTGGGGCACCGTGAACACTTCCCCGGCTTCGACCAATACGGCGATGGCTCGCCGGACCGTTGTTCGCGCGATGCCGTACTGCTGCACCAACTGGGTTTCCGACGCCATGGCTCGCCCCGGTGCCCAGTCGCCGCGAGCGATACGCGCACGAAGGATCTCGGCAAGTTGGCGGTACGGGGTGAGGGGTGCCCCGTGATCAATCTCGGCGTCCGGATCAATGGCCATGGCTCGACGCTAGGCGTGTGCCAATGTGTGAGCACTTCGAGCTACGTAGCGACACGTAGCGATACAAGCCGATACGATTCCGTGAAACCCAAAAGGGTGCCCCGGCGACAGGGCGAACTGTCCCGGGGCGTGGCCGACGCTGCTTAAGGAGCGCCAACGTGTGTGAGCTTATCCGCCGCCTGTTCGACCTGCTGTTCCCGTCCCGTGGAAAGCATCGGTCGGGACCCGTTCCCGAACCGGTCCCCGCTGTCGCTCCGGTCCGGCCATCCGTCTGGAGAGAGCCGAAGCATGCTTACCGGCTCGACGCTGAAGACGTCGCCATGGTGCGCCCGTACGTCGTTGCCTGGGAGCGCGAAAGGGAACGTCTGCGGCAGCGAGACAGGCGCACTGCGCTAATTCTCGCAACGGCCGGAGTCGACTTCCTGGGGGTATCCGCATGAGCGCCGAACTTCGACTTCTCCCGTGGCCCGGTGCGGACGGGCGACGTGCCTACCTGGCGACCGATGACGCGACCGGCTTCGTGTCCCGGCTCGCCGACTCCATCGAAGCGGCCCAGCTCGACACGGGGGCCGAAGTCCTGGCCCACGTACGCGACTTGCTCGAAGTGCCCAGGGCTACGAGCGGTGAACTCCGGTTCGCTGTACGCCGGTTGGCTGAGTGCCTAGACGATGCCCTTCGCGTGGCCGAGTCGCGCGGCGCACGCCTGCCGACGCTCGACGAGAAGGGCGACGATGACGGCCCAAAGCTTCCTGCCGCCGCCTTCGAGTGACCCGCTCGAAGAGGGACAGGCACCCGGCTTCGTACTGCGGGCAATGCGCCGGACACGGGTCCGTGTGGTGCGACTCCTGTTGCGGCTTCGGCGGGTGCGAGCGGTGCAACTTCACGGGGCGTCTGCCGTGCCCGGTCTGCGTAGGCGGTGACGCTGAGCCGCTCAGGTGGTGAGCGGCCTTAGACGGCCCCTGTCGTGCGGTGGCCGATGGCGTGCGGCAGGGGCTTACCCATGTCCCCACCTGGGACGACGAAGCCCGCTACCCTAGAACTGGTAGTTACGAGTGTTCGGGTCGGCCAGGACGTGCCAGTCCTCCTCGCCGGTCTGGCCGACGTCGGCGGGCCTGGCGCCGAGGGCGAGCAGGCGTTCCAGTTCGGCGTCCTGGTCGCGGTCGGTGGCGTTGACGTCGATGTGCAGTCGTAGCTGTGCGGTCTTCGGGGCGCTGTTGGGGCTGAGGACGAGGGTGGGCCGCAGGCCGCCGAAGCCGGTGTCGGGCGGCCCGATCTCGATGCTTCCGTCGTCCTCGCGGCCGAGTTCGACGTAGCCGAGCACCCCGCCCCAGAAGACGGCGAGCCGCTCGGGGTCGGCGGCTTCGATGACCAGCTCACTGATGCGGCATGCCATGCCCCCAGTGTATGTACGGCCCTCGGCGCCCGACCCGTCTCCGCGCCACGGGCATGTGCGGCCGGGCGCGGAGGAGTTGCCCCGCCCGTGGGCCGTCCCGCACCATTCCGGTCTGTGACCCTCTTGGACGAGAACGACTCCGTACGCCGCCCGCTCGCCCTGATCACCGGAGTGGGCCGCACCGTCGGCATCGGCGCGGGCATCGCCGGGCAGCTCGCGGCGTCGGGCTGGGACGTCGCCTTCACCTACTGGACCCCCTACGACCGGCGCATGGACTGGGGCGTGGAGCGGGGGGCCACCGAAGCGATAGCCCGGACGCTCACCGAGCACGGCGCGGCGCACGCGGCGATCGAGGCGGACCTGAGCGACCCGGACGCCCCCTCCCGGATCTACGACGAGACGGAGCGCCGCCTGGGGCCCGTCACCGCGCTCGTGATGTGCCACTGCGAGTCGGTCGACTCCGGGCTGCTCGACACCACCATCGAGAGCTTCGACCGGCACTTCGCCGTGAACACCCGTGCCACCTGGCTGATGATCCGCGAATTCGGCCTGCGCTTCCGCGGTACGCCCGGCACCGGCCGGATCGTCGCCCTCACCAGCGACCACACGGTCGGCAACGTCCCCTACGGGGCCAGCAAGGGCGCCCTGGACCGCATCACCCTGGCCGCCGCGCACGAGCTCTCCCACCTCGGCGTGACCGCCAACACCGTCAACCCCGGCCCGGTGGACACGGGCTGGATGTCCCCGGAGGCGAAGGAGGGGCTCACCGCGGCCACCCCGCTCGGCCGCCTCGGCACCCCGCGGGACACCGCGCACCTCGTGGACTTCCTCTGCTCACCGCAGGGGCAGTGGGTCAACGGCCAGCTGCTCAAGAGCAACGGCGGTCTCGGTCAGTGACTACAACCATGGCGTTCCCTCGCGAGTCCTGATCATCGGTAGTCGCATTCCTGCCACAGACGATCAGGACCGAAGGAACGAATGAACCGACCCAGAGGCACGACGGTCGCCACCGCGAGCGCCGTCGTACTCGCCACCGCGGGCAGCCTGCTCACCGCGGCGACCCCCGCCTCCGCCGCCGTGACCTGCGCGTCGCCCGTCTTCAAGCGGACGTTCTACGCGAACACCGCCTTCACCGGGACCCCCAAGGGCACGGACTGCGATTCCGTGATCGACCAGAACTGGGGGACCGGCGCCCCCGGTTACAAGGGCATGCCCACCAACAACTTCGGCGTCCGCTGGTCCATGACCCGCGACTTCGGATCCGGTGGGCCCTTCGCCTTCACCGCCACCTCCCTCGACGGCATCCGCGTCTACGTCGACGGCGTCCGCAAGGTCGACGTGTGGAAGAACGTCTCCACCGCCGTCTCCAAGACCGTCAACGTGACCATCCCGTCGGGGAAGCACAGCCTCCGCGTCGACTTCGTCAACTGGACCGGCTCGGCCAAGGTCAAGTTCGCGTACACGCCGCGCACCACGGCGACCGTCGACAAGGTCAAGCCGCTCGTCCCCACCGGGACCACCGCGGCGTACAGCACGACGACCATGTCCACGAAGGTCGGCTGGGCCGCGAACAAGGAGATGGACCTCGCCGGGTACCGCGTGTACCGCCGGCTGAAGGGCGCCTCCTATCCCACGAAGCCGGTCGCGACCACGACCGCCACCTCGTGGACCGACACGGCCGTCCCGAAGGACGGCAACGTCTACTACTACGAGGTCCGCGCCTACGACAAGGCCGGCAACACCTCCTCGGGCACCGCCGACCTCGGCGTCACCACCGTCGACCACACCGCCCCCGCCGCCCCGAAGGGCGTCGAGGACAACTGGGCCATGGGCAGCCCCACCAAGATCACCCTTTACTGGGACAGCAACACCGAGCCCGACTTCGCCGAGTACCGGGTCTACCGCTCGACGTCCCTGCCGGTCGCCCTCACCCCGGCGAACCGGCTGGCCTCCTCGGGCGGCGGCTACACCGGACCGCTGCCGCAGACCGGTGACATCTACTACTACGTCGTCACCGCCGTCGACACGCACGGCAACGAGTCCCCGGCCTCGGGCTCCGCCGAGTACTACAGCGACGACCTGACGGGCCCGGTCGACACCCCGCTCGGCACCCGGGTCACGGAGGGCGAGACCGGCGTCACCGTCACCTGGGACGCCTCCGAGGGGACCAGCTCCGACTTCGCGGGCTGGTCGGTGTTCCGGTCGCTCAAGCCGCGCGCCGGCGGAATCACGGTGTGGGAGATCGCCCAGGGGCTCAGGGGCACCACCACCTTCGTCGACAACACCGTGCAGCCCGGCACCACCTACTACTACTGGGTGGTCGCCAAGGACTGGGAGGGCAACCCGGGCACCTCGTCCACCGACCTCAAGGTCGCCGTCGCGGGCAACACGACCGCGCCCGCCGCGATCGAGGGCGTCACCACGGTCCCGAAGGCGAACGGCGTCACGGTCTCCTGGAAGGCGAGCGGCGACCCGTCCCTCGACCACTACCGGGTGCTGCGCGGCACGTTCACCGACGGGCAGTGGGACTGGACCCCGGTGGGTGACCGCACGAACGAGGGCCCGCGGGTCACCGGGACGGCCTTCCACGACGTCACACCCGCCGACGGTCAGCAGGTGCGCTACAGCGTCGTGGGCGTCGACCAGTACGGCAACCAGCTGTCCCCTGACAGCGGCGCGACCGTCACCGCTGTCACCGAGCTGGACCTCCGTCCGACGGCCCCGCCCGCCACCGGCTCGCCCTTCAAGTGGGTCCGCTCCAACGGGCCGAGCTACTTCAACCTGTACCTCGAAGACACCAAGAACGAGAACGGCAGCGAGGCCACCGGGTTCAACGTCCGCCGCTGGAACCCGGCGACAGGGACGTTCGACCTCCTCGGCACGGGCGAGATCTACTACCCCATGTCGTGGCACGACGCCGACCAGCCGAAGGCGACCACGCTCTTCTACCGCTTCACCGTCGTATACGCGGACGGCACGGAGTCGGGCGCGACCGAGATCGCCGGCGCGATCGCCTGAGCCGGGGAGCCGTACCCGGGGCACCGGTCAACGCCCCGGGTACGGCTCCCCACAGGCGCTGCAGAACGCGGGATCCCGGTCCGCCGACAGCCGTCCGCACCCCGGGCAGACCAGGTCCAGCATGCACGGGGCCTCGCCGCCCTCGTACGCCGTCTCCGGGGCCCGGACCGCCGGCTTGATCGTCAGCCCCGGACGGCGGCGGTGCACCGTCAGGTACGTCAGACCCTGCGGCCCCGCCTCCAGGGCGCGGCGGGAGGTGCGGGGCAGCCAGGTGACCGTGGTCGGGGCGAGGTCCAGGGTGCCGCCGCCCGTACGCAGGCTGCCGCCACCGGCGAGGACGACCAACAGCACGTCCAAGAGGTCCTCCTGGTGCTCGCCCACCCCGGCGTCCGGTGGCAGGTGCACGACGTTGGCGTCCAACTCCCGCCCCTGCTCGGCGAGATGCCACAGGGCTCCGCGTTCACCGGGGGCGGCGGAGGCCAGCAGCTCGTCCAGCACGGCCAGTACTCTCGGGGTGGCGTTCATGCCGCTGCCTCCTCGTCGTACCGCTCACGGGCCTCGTGGACCTGGTCGAAGTGGGTCTCCGCCCAGGTCTTCACCGCGAACAGCAGATCGCTCAGGCTGCGCCCGAGGTCCGTCAGTTCGTAGTCGACGCGGACGGGCACGGACGGCGTCACGGTGCGCGTGACGAGGCCGTCGCGCTCCAGTGCGCGCAGCGACTGGGTCAGCATCTTCTGGCTCACCCCGGCGATCCTGCGGCCGAGGTCGCTGTAGCGCATCGGGCCCTCGCGCAGGGCGCTGACGATGAGGCTGACCCACTTGTCGCCGAGGCGGCCGAGCAGCTGGTTGGTCGGGCAGTCCCTGAGGTACGCGTCGTACGCGAATCGGGCTTCCTCGCGGCGCTGGGCCGCCGTGCGTGTCGCCATGGGATCGCTGCCTCCGGTCCTACCTGTGGGTGGCCTACGCACCTCGAAGTACGTACTTACCGAAAGAGAGTAACTCTTCCTAGGTTTGTGGGGCGGGAGGAACCCGCACCGTCCGCGGTGGTTCAGCGGCTCAGGGATCCAGGGAGATATCGATATGCGTGCTGTGGTGGTCAGGTCGTTCGGCGGGCCCGAGGTCGTGGAGGTCGTGGAGACGGCGCTGCCCGAGCCCGGTCCGGGTCAGGTACGGATCAAGGTGGCGGCGGCGGCCCTCAACCCGGTGGACGCGGCGTACGGCGCCGGTGTCCTCGTGCCGCTGCCCGAGAGCGGTGCGCTGGGGCTCGGCTGGGACGTGGCGGGGACCGTGGACACGGTGGGGGCGGGGGCGCCGTTCGCCGCCGGGGCCGAGGTGGTGGCGCTGGCCTACGGGCCGGGGACGGTCAAGGCGCAGGCCGACCACGTGGTGGTGGACAGCTCGGCGGTCGCGCCCGCCCCGGCCTCGGTGGACGCGGTCCTCGCGTCGAGCGTGCCGCTGAACACCCTGACCGCCGCGCAGGCGCTCGACCTGCTGGACCTGGCCCCCGGATCCACCCTGCTGGTCACGGGTGCGGCGGGCGCGGTCGGCGGATACGCGGTGCAGCTCGCCCACCGGGCCGGGATCACGGTGACCGGGGTGGCCGGGGCCGCCGACGAGGAGCTCGTACGGTCCTTCGGCGCGGCCCGGTTCGTGGAACGCGGCGCACCGGCGGGCCCGTTCGACGCGGTGCTCGACGCGGCCGTGCTGGGCGCCGACGCCCTGGCGCACGTCCGGGACGGCGGGGACTACGTGGGCGTCATCCCGCACGCCGTCCCTGTGGGCGTGCGTGGCATCCGGGTCCAGGCCGTGGAGGTGACCGCCGACGGAAACCGGCTCGCCGAGCTGGTGAAGCTGGTCGACGAGGGCGTTCTCACCCCCCGGGTGGCGCGTACGTACCCCCTGGAACAGGCACCCGAGGCGTACCGCCGTCTCGCGGAGGGCGGCGTACGCGGACGGCTCGTCCTGGTCCCCTGAGACATCCGGTCAGGAGGGGCGGGCGGACGGGACGCCTCCGTAAGTGGAGGCGTTCTCCCTCCTGGCCGAAACCGCCGGACGGGGCCGATAATCGCTGTACTCTCGGCCGAATGATCCAGCCCACGTCCTCGCCTTCATGGGGCTCGGACGCCGAGTGTGTGGCGCTCACCCGCACCCTGCGCCGCCGCGGCACCGTCGTCCTGTCGGTGTTCGCCCTCGTCTGGGCCTTCGCCGGCGCGTCCGGACTGGCGTCGTCCGGTGCGGCCCTGGCCGTCGGGATCGCCGCCGTGCCCCTCGCGGCCGTGGCGGTCCTCCTCGCGTACCGCAAGGGGGCGGCCCCGTCGCCCCGCCCGGTGAACCTGCCGGACAACTGGGCGCGTTCGGTCGGAATCGTCAACGTCGTCGAGTTCGCGGCGATCCTCGCGGTCGTCGCGGCGTCCAACGCCTCCGGCCACCCCGCCTTCGTCCCGCCCGCGGTGGCCCTGGTGGTGGGCCTGCACTTCTTCCCGCTCGCCCGCCTCTACGACCAGTGGCAGTACCGGGTGACGGCGATCGCACTGAGCGCCGTGGCCGTCGTCGGGCTCGCGCTCATCGCGGCCGGCCTGTCCGACGAGGGCGTGCGGGCCGTCGTGGGCCTGGCCTCCGCTGCGACCCTGTGGGCGACCGCGTACCACGTGGCCGTCAGGGGCTGACTACGCTGATCCCCCTCGCAGCCCAGGCCGAGGAGGACGCCACCGTGGACCGTGAGCCGGACGGGAAGTACCCGCCGACCGAGCCCCACGGCCGGGGCATGCTCGACGTCGGCGACGGCAACCTCGTGTACTGGGAGGTCTGCGGCAACCCGGCGGGCAAGCCCGCCCTCGTCGTCCACGGCGGCCCCGGCTCCGGATGCGGCCCCCGGGCCCGCCGCTACTTCGACCCGGACCTGTACCGCGTGGTCCTCTTCGACCAGCGCAACTGCGGCCGCTCCACCCCGCACGCGAGCGACCCGGCCGCCGACCTGCGGCACAACACGACGGCCCACCTGATCGCCGACATGGAGCGGCTGCGCATCCACCTCGGCATCGGCAACTGGCTGCTGTACGGGGGTTCCTGGGGTTCCACGCTGATCCTGGCGTACGCCGAGCGGTACCCGGAACGGGTCTCCGAGATCGTGATCCCGGCGGTGACGACGACCCGGCGCAGCGAGATCGACTGGCTCTACCGGGGCGCCGGGCAGATCTTCCCCGAGGCCTGGGACCTCTTCCGGGCGGGCGTCCCGGAGGCGGAGGGGCCGGAGGGCCTGGTCGCCGCGTACGCCCGGCGGACGGAAAGCCCCGACCCGGACGTACGGGCGAGGGCGACGGCCGACTGGTGCGCCTGGGAGGACGCGGTCCTGTCCATGGAGACGTACACCGGCCCGCCCCCGTACACCGGCCGGCCCGGCCGCGACCAGCTGGCGTTCGTACGGATCTGCGCGCACTACTTCGCGCACGCCGCGTGGCTGGAGGAGGGACAGCTGATCCGTGACGCGCACCGCCTCGCCGGTATCCCCGGTGTGCTGGTGCACGGCCGCTTCGACCTGGGCGGGCCGCTGACCACCGCCTGGGAGCTCGCGAAGGCCTGGCCGGACGCGGAACTGACGGTCATCGAGGACGCGGGCCATCTGGGCGGCCCCGCGACCACCCGCGCGGTTCTCGCCGCGCTGGACCGGTTCGCGCGGCCCGCCTGAGATCACCCCTTGCTTCGAGCGCGCTCGAAGGCGTTGGCTTGGGGGTCATGAAGTACACGCAGCTCGGACGCACCGGACTCAAAGTCAGCCGCCTCGTCCTCGGGACGATGAACTTCGGCCCCCAGACCAACGAGAGCGACAGCCACACCCTCATGGACGCCGCCCTCGAAGCGGGCGTCAACTTCTTCGACACCGCGAACGTCTACGGCTGGGGCGAGAACAAGGGCCGCACCGAGGAGATCCTCGGCACCTGGTTCGCCCAGGGCGGCAACCGCCGCGACAAGGTCGTCCTCGCCACCAAGGTCTACGGCAGCATGGCCGCCGAGGGCGACCCGTGGCCCAACTACGACAAGCTGTCCGCCGTCAACATCCGCCGGGCCGTCGACGCCAGCCTCAAGCGCCTCCAGACGGACCACATCGACCTGTACCAGTTCCACCACGTCGACCGGTCCACCCCGATCGAGGAGATCTGGCAGGCCGTCGACGTACTGATCCAGCAGGGCAAGATCCTGTACGCGGGCTCGTCCAACTTCGCGGGCTACAAGATCGCCCAGGCCAACGAGGTCGCCAGGCAGCGGGGCAGCTACGGCCTGGTCAGCGAGCAGTGCATCTACAACCTGATGGAGCGGGGGGCCGAGATGGAGGTCATCCCGGCCGCCCAGGAGTACGGCCTCGGCGTCATCCCGTGGTCGCCGCTGCACGGCGGGCTGCTCGGCGGCGCGATCCGCAAGGAGCGTGACGGCGGCGGCGCCCGGTCCACCTCGGGCCGGTCCGCCGAGGCACTGGCCGACCCGAAGGTGCGGGCACAGGTCCAGGCGTACGAGGACCTGCTGGAGAAGCACGGCCTGGAGCCCGGCGAGGCCGGCCTGGCCTGGCTGCTGACCCGCCCGGGGATCACGGGCCCGATCTCCGGACCGCGTACCCGGGAGCAGCTCGACTCCGCACTGCGCGCCGTGGAACTGGAGCTGTCGGACGAGGTGCTGACCGCGCTGGACGAGATCTTCCCGGGCCCGGGCCCGTCGCCGGAGAACTTCGCCTGGTAGCCGGCTCGCGCGTCCGTCCCCGGCGGGCTCAGCCCCCGAGGGCGGACGCCGCCGCCACGACGACGAACATCAGTACGAGCACGGCGGCCATGATGCGGTTTCTGGTCTTGGGATCCACCCGACGAGCCTAACCGGCCCGCTCAGCGCCCCAGCGGCCAGGCCCGCACCACCTCGTACCGCGGCCGCTCCCCCGGCACCCCTGCCACCGGCAGATCGCTGCGTACGAGGCTGAGCTCCCCGGCCTCCCAGTGCAGGCCCTCGAAGCCGGCCAGGGCCTGGGTGAACGGCGTCAGATCCGTCTGGACACGGCTGCGGGCCAGGGTGAGGTGCGGGGTGTAGCGGCGGTGCTCCTCCATGGACACCCCGGCCCGCCGGGCGGCGGCATCGGCCCGCTCGGCCAGCAGCCGCAGCGTGTCCAGGCCGCCCGCGGCCCCCGCCCACAGCGCCCGCCCGTCGAACCTGCCGCTGCCGTGCACGCGCAGCGGGAACGGCTCGGTCCGGTGCGCGGCCCGCTCCATCCGGCTGTACAGATCGGGCAGCACCTCCTCCTCGACGTCCCCGAGGAAGGCCAGCGTGTAGTGCCAGCCCGCGCGTGCGGTCCAGCGGAGATCCAGGGCGCCCGGCAGGCCGTGCAGCGGGGCGACGGCCCCGGCCAGCTCGTCCGCCGCGGGTGCGGGCGGCAGGACGGCGGCGAAGAGTCTCTGGCTGCTCATGCGGCGAGTGTCGCAGCGTCCCGACGTGTCCTGGGTACCGGGCCTGTCGTCGTCCTACGCGGCTGCCCGCGCCGTGCGGCGGCGGGCCGACACCAGCGACGAGCGCACCTCGGACCTGATGTTCGAGTGGCTCGCCCACCCCGAGGGATTCAAGGTCGAGATCGTCGAGGGGACCGTCTACGTGTCGCCGCAACGGGACACACACTGGCAGATCATTCTCGATGACCGAAACGCGGACGCCGCCCTCTTAGGCGAGGAGCAGGGCGGCGTCCGCGGGGCGGTTCAGGCAGCCGTCGCGAGCTGGTCGCGCGGGACGAACCGTACGTGCGGATGGCCCGGGCGCAGGTCGAGCTTGATGCGCAGGCCTCCGACACGGGTCAGGGCGAAGCCCACACCGAGCGCGGCCAGCAGCGAGATCACCCCGCCGGCCGCCATGCCGGTCCGGGCGCCGTGGACGTCGCTGATCCAGCCGACGATCGGGGCGCCCACCGGCGTACCCCCGGCGAAGACCATCATGTAGAGGCTCATCACCCGGCCCCGCATCTCCGGGTCCGCGGCCATCTGGACACTCGTGTTGGCGCTGATGTTGGTCGTCATGCCGATCATGCCGATCGGGAGCAGCAGCAGCGAGAACAGCCAGACGGACGGCGACAGCGACGCGGCGATCTCCAGGACACCGAACAGGGTGCCCGCGGCCACCAGCATCCGCAGCCGCGACGAGCGGCGGCGGGCCGCGAGCAGGGCTCCGGCCAGGGAGCCGGCCGCCATGAGGATGTTGAAGAACGAGTACATCCCGGCGCCGCCGTCGAAGATCTCGTCCGCGAAGGCCGTCAGGAAGATCGGGAAGTTGAAGCCGAACGTGCCGATGAAGCCGACCAGGACGATCGGCCAGATCAGCTCGGGCTTGCCGGACACGTAACGCAGGCCCTCACGCAGCTGGCCCTTGGCGCGCTTCACGGTCACCGACGCGTGGAGCTCGCTCGTACGCATCATGAGCAGGCAGACGAGCGGGGCGATGAACGACAGCCCGTTGAACATGAAGGCCCAACCGCTGCCGACCGTGGTGATCAGGACTCCCGCGACGGCGGGGCCGATGAGCCGGGCGGACTGGAAGTTCGCCGAGTTCAGGCTGACCGCGTTGCGCAGTTGCGCGGGGCCGACCATCTCGGAGACGAACGACTGGCGCGCCGGGTTGTCCACGACGGTCACCATGCCGAGCAGGAACGCGATCAGGTAGACGTGCCAGACCTCGACGACGCCGGAGAGGGTCAGGACGGCGAGTGCGACACCGCACAGACCGAGCGCCGCCTGGCTGATGAGCAGTAGACGCCGCTTCGGGAGCCGGTCGGCTATGACGCCGCCGTACAGGCCGAACAGCAGCATCGGGAGAAACTGGAGTGCCGTGGTGATGCCGACGGCGGCGGCGGACCCGGTGAGGCTCAGGACGAGCCAGTCCTGCGTGATACGGGACATCCAGGTACCTGTGTTGGAGATCACGGCGCCCGTGGCGAACAGGCGGTAGTTACGGATCTTCAGCGACGAGAAGGTCCCGCCGGTCTTGCTCTCGTGGGTGGAAGTCGGTGCGGGGGCGGAGTCTGCTCCGGATCCCGTACTCAAAAGAGTTCGCCTCCTCGGGCGTATACGACGTGCGTGCTGACGAGGACGTGACGGCGGGCACTGCGGGCCGCGGACTGCGGGCCCGCAGCGCCCCGTCAGGGGTCAGAGATGGGCGAGCTTCTCCAGCACGGGCGCGGCGGCCCGCAGCTTCTCCCACTCGTCCTCGTCCAGGCCCTCGGCGAGGCCGGCCAGCCAGGCGTTCCGCTTGGAGCGGCTCTCGGCGAGCATGGCTTCCGCCTGCTCGGTCCGGCTGACCATCTTCTGCCGACGGTCATCGGGGTGCGGTTCCAGTCTGACCAGGCCCTTGGCTTCCAGCAGCGCGACGATGCGGGTCATCGACGGCGGCTGCACGTGCTCCTTGCGGGCCAGCTCACCGGGGGTGGCGGAGCCGCAACGGGCGAGTGTGCCGAGCACCGACATCTCGGTCGGGCTCAGCGACTCGTCGACGCGCTGATGCTTCAGGCGCCGGCCCAGCAGCATCACGGCGGAGCGAAGGGAGCTCACGGCGGCGGCACTGTCACCGTCGTGGATCAGGTCAGGCATGTTTCTTAGCCTAACTCATTAGCTTCACTAAAGACCAGTCGGTGGTACACGCGCGAGCAGACGAGCACCCGAACGAGTGAACACGAGGCGGAAACAGCCCCGAAACGACCACGTGTGCCGCGACCCTGCTTGGCATGGGATCGACAGTGCTCAGCCTGCGCATAGACGGTGAGCTGCTCGACCGGCTCCGCCGGCACGCCGCCAGACGCGGCATGAGCGTCCAGGACTACGTGGTCCGGACGCTCGTCCGTGACGATTTCGACGAGCGCTTCAACGCGGCCGTCGACGAGACGGAGAAGTTCTACGGGGCGGACCCCCGTCACCCGGACCCGGCCGACCGGGTCACCTGACGGAGGTCCGCCCCGTAGGGGTGGAGCCCTCGGACGCCACGGCGTCCGGACGCCTCTACGTGAGGCCGAGCGCCGGCATCGCGTAGTAGAAGACGAAGACCGCCGAGACCGCGTACATGGCCGCCGGGACCTCACGGCCGCGGCCCGCCACCAGGCGCAGCACGGAGAAGGCGACGAAGCCGATGCCGATGCCGTTGGTGATCGAGTAGGTGAGGGGCATCATCAGCATCGCGAGGAAGGCCGGGATCGCGAGCGTGTAGTCGCTCCAGTCGATGTCCCGCACGGAGCCCGCGAGGATCAGGAACCCGACCGCGATCAGGGCCGGAGTGGCGGCCTGTGAGGGGACCATCGTCGCCAGGGGCGTCAGGAACAGCGCCACCGTGAAGAGCAAACCGCTCACCACGCTCGCGAGTCCGGTGCGGGCGCCCTCACCGACGCCGGCCGTGGACTCCACGAAGCAGGTCGACGCGGAGGAGGAGCTCGCGCCGCCCGCGGCGACGGCCACGCCGTCGATGAACAGGACCTTGTTGATGCCCGGGAAGTGCCCGTCCTTGTCCATCAGCTTCGCCTCGTCGCCGACGCCGAGAATGGTGCCCATCGCGTCGAAGAAGCAGGACAGCAGCACGGTGAAGACGAAGAGGACGCCGGTCAGGTAGCCGACCTTCCCGAAGCCGCCGAACAGGCTGACCTCGCCGATCAGCCCGAAGTCCGGCGAGGCGACCGGATTGCCGGGCCACTCGGGGACCGTCAGCCCCCAGGCACCCGCCGGGAGGTCCGCGACGGCGTCGATGACCAGCGCGACGACGGTCATCGCGACGATGGAGATCAGGATCGCGCCCGGCACCTTGCGCACGATCAGCGCCAGGGTCAGCAGTGTGCCGATGACGAAGACCAGGACGGGCCAGCCGTTGAGGTGACCGTCGTTGCCGAGTTGCAGTGGCACGGTGGTGTGCGCGGCGTCCGGGATGCGGGAGACGAAGCCGGAGTCGACCAGGCCGATCAGCAGGATGAACAGGCCGATCCCGATCGCGATGCCCTTGCGGAGCGACTTCGGTACGGCGTTCATCACCCGTTCGCGCAGCCCGGTCGCGACGAGCAGCATCACGACGATGCCCGCGAGGACGACCATGCCCATCGCGTCGGCCCAGCTCATGCGGGGCGCGAGCTGGAGGGCGACGACGGTGTTGACGCCGAGACCGGCGGCGAGCGCGATCGGCACATTGCCGATGACGCCCATCAGGAGCGTGGAGAACGCGGCCGTCAGCACGGTGGCCGTGACGAGCTGGCCGCTGTCGAGCTGGTGCCCGTACATGTCCTTCGCGCTGCCCAGGATGATCGGGTTGAGCACGATGATGTACGCCATCGCGAAGAACGTGGCGAAGCCACCGCGGACCTCGCGGGCGACGGACGACCCCCGCTCGGAGATCTTGAAGTACCGGTCCAGGCCGCCGGAGGGCTGCCGCGGAGCCGGGGGCGGCGTGGGGTCGACCTGGGCGGTGGCCGAGGGGGACATGTGTGACCTTCAGTCGTGCATCGAGGGGAGTGAAATCAGTCAACCTTGGATGTTCACACGAATAAATTGAGACATCCGTAAGCAGATTCAGTATGAACACATCAGGCAAAGATCGCTATCTCCGCGCGTAGACCCTTGGGCCGTCTGCCTCGCCGGTCCCTGCGTGCCGGGGCCCTAGACTGAGCCCATGGAGAAGTGGACCCCGAAGCACGAGGCACCCGAGCCCCTGGAGGGCCCCGTCGTCGCCACCGTCACCGGCGGCGCGATCCTCTGGTTCGTCCTCTTCCTCGTGCAGCTCCCCTTCTACGGGTGGTTCGACGACCACGGGCACACCTGGTGGGTGTGGACCTGCCTGGCCGGTGCCGGGCTCGGACTGATCGGCATCTGGTACGTCCGGGGACGGGACGCCGCGATCAAGCGGGCCGCGGCTGCCGCCGCGGAGGACACGGGCCGCGTTCAGGGCTGACGCGGGTGCACGGAGCCGACGCGGGCGGCACGGGGCCGACGGCCATCCCGTTCCTCCCCCCGGTCGGCGTCCTCGGCCTCCGGCGGGTGAACCGCCGCTTCCGCCCGTACCGTCGTCTCCATGACGCAGCGGGCACTCGACTCCTTCGGTGAGCAGCCGGACCCCGGACTCCCCACCCCTCCGCCCGCACCACCCGGAGGTCTGAGCACCGCCGAGGTCGCCGAACGGGTCGCGCGCGGCGAGGTCAACGACGTACCGGTGCGGTCGTCCCGCTCCGTCACCGAGATCGTCGGCGCGAACGTCCTCACCCGCTTCAACCTGATCATCGGCGTGCTCTGGGTGATCATGCTGTTCGTCGCGCCGATCCAGGACAGCCTCTTCGGCTTCGTGATCATCGCCAACACCGGCATCGGCATCGTCCAGGAGTGGCGCGCCAAGAAGACCCTGGACAGCCTCGCGGTCATCGGCGAGGCGAAGCCCACGGTCCGCCGCGACGGGGTCTCCGGCGAGGTCTCGGTCTCCGGGATCGTCCTGGGCGACCTGGTCGAGCTCGGCCCCGGGGACAAGGTCGTCGTCGACGGGGTGGTCGCCGAGGCCGACAGCCTGGAGATCGACGAGTCACTCCTGACCGGCGAGGCCGACCCCGTGATCAAGCGGCCAGGCGACCCGGTGATGTCCGGCAGCTTCGTCGTGGCCGGCGGCGGGGCGTTCACCGCCACCAAGGTCGGCCGCGAGGCGTACGCCGCACAGCTCGCCGAGGAGGCGTCCCGCTTCACGCTCGTGCAGTCCGAGCTGCGCAGCGGCATCAGCACCATCCTCAAGTACGTGACGTGGATGATGGTGCCGACCGCGATCGGGTTGATCATCAGCCAGCTCGTCGTCAAGGACAACAACTTCAAGGACTCGGTCGCCCGGACCGTGGGCGGCATCGTCCCGATGATCCCCGAGGGCCTGGTCCTGCTCACCTCGGTCGCCTTCGCGATCGGCGTCATCCGGCTCGGCCGCAAGCAGTGCCTGGTGCAGGAGCTGCCCGCCATCGAGGGCCTGGCCCGGGTGGACATCGTCTGCCTGGACAAGACCGGCACCCTCACCGAGGGCGGTATGGACGTCACCGAGGTCCGGCCGCTGAACGGCTCCGACGAGGCGTACGTCCACCGCGTCCTGGGGGCCATCGGCGCGTCCGACCCGCGGCCCAACGCAAGCCTCCAGGCCATCATCGACGCCTACCCGCCGAACGGTGAGGCCTGGGGCGTCACCCAGGCGATGCCGTTCTCCTCGGCCCGCAAGTACAGCGGTGCCGAGTTCACCGAGGACAACGGCGACGCGTCCGCCTGGCTGCTCGGCGCCCCGGACGTACTGCTGCCGCCCGACGACCCGGCCCTCACCGAGACCACGCACCTCAACGAACAGGGGCTGCGGGTCCTGCTCCTGGCCCGGGTGCCGGGCGGGCTGGACGCCCCGGACGCCGCCACGGGGGCCCGGCCCGCCGCGCTGGTCGTCCTGGAGCAGCGGCTGCGGCCGGACGCCGGGGAGACCCTGGCCTACTTCGCCGACCAGAACGTCGCCGCGAAGGTGATCTCCGGTGACAACGCCGTCTCCGTCGGCGCGGTCGCCCAGAAGCTGGGCATGCCGGGCGCCGAGCACACCCTGGACGCCCGCCGGCTGCCCGCCGACCGCGACGACATGGCGACGGCCATCGAGCGGAACGCGGTCTTCGGCCGGGTCACCCCGCAGCAGAAGCGGGACATGGTCGCGGCCCTCCAGTCACGGGGCCACACGGTCGCGATGACGGGCGACGGCGTCAACGACGTGCTCGCGCTCAAGGACGCCGACATCGGGGTCTCGATGGGTTCGGGCTCGGAGGCGACGCGCGCGGTGGCCCAGATCGTGCTGCTGAACAACAGCTTCGCGACGCTGCCGTCGGTCGTCGCGGAGGGCCGCAGGGTCATCGGCAACATCACCCGGGTCGCCACGCTGTTCCTGACGAAGACCGTCTACTCGGTGCTGCTGGCGATCCTGGTGGTCTGCTTCCAGGTGGAGTACCCGTTCCTGCCGCGCCACCTGACGCTGCTCTCCACGCTGACGATCGGCGTACCGGCGTTCTTCCTGGCGCTGGCACCCAACACGGAGCGCGCGCAGCCCCACTTCGTACGCCGCGTCATGCGGTACGCGGTCCCGTCGGGGGTCATCGCGGCGGCGGCCACCTTCACCACGTATCTGGTGGCCCGGCACCACTACGCGGGTACGGGAGCGCTGGACGCCGAGACCAGCGCGGCGACACTCACGCTGTTCCTGGTCTCGATGTGGGTCCTGGCGATCATCGCCCGCCCGTACACCTGGTGGCGGGTCGCCCTGGTGGCGACGATGGGCCTGGGGTTCCTGATCGTGCTGGCCGTGCCCTGGCTCCAGGACTTCTTCGCGCTGAAGCTGGTGGGGACGACGATGCCGTGGGCCGCGGTGGGGATCGCGGCGGTCGCGGCGGCCGTCCTGGAAATGACCTGGAGGCTGGTCGGCCGCCGCTTCCCCACGTAGTCGTGAAGGTGTTGCCGTTCGACTACTTCACGTCGACGAAGTCACCCGCGGCCGTGACGGTCGGGGTGGTGGACGTACCGGCGAAGCTGTAGCGCCAGTAGCCGTCCACGGACGCCTTGACGGTGGTCTTCAGCGCGCCGGTGCTGCTCGACTTGATGGTCTTGACGGTGGTGTAGGCGGTGCTGGTCTTCTTGCGGAACTGGAGCTTGACGGCCTGGGTGGCGTAGCCCTTGTACGTGCCGGTCTCCCAGTTGGCGCGCGAGAGCTTGCCGGTGACCGTGATGGTCTTGCCCTTCTTGACGGGCTCCGGGGCGGCGTTGACCGTCACCTTGGAGAGGCGCTGGAGCCGCGTCTTGGCGAAGGCGTCGTTCTGGACGATCTGGCCGTCGTTGCTGAGCACCGCGGCGGCGACCTTCCAGCTGGTCGCGTCGGAGTTGATCAGCCAACCCGGGTCGACGGTGACCGTGAGCGTGCACGTCGACGTCGTGGCGTTGACCGCCTTGCACGTGGCGGCGTCCTCGTTCTGCAGGAAGCCGAAGCTGTCCTCGGACTCCAGGTCGCTGCCGATCCACAGCATGGTGCCGGCGTCGGCGATGCCCGAGTCGTCCGTGGCCGTGATGGCCACGGTGACCTTCTTGGGGGCGGTGGTGCCCACCACGATGGCCTTGCCGCCGTTCACGACAGCCTTGGTGATCTTGAGGTCGTCGTCGGCGGTGACCGAACGGGCGGCCATGCGCCCGTTGGACTGCTCCGGGGCGGAGAGCCCGAAGTCAGGTGCCCAGGTGCGGCCGTCGTCGGCCGTCGCGGCCGGGACGCCGAAAGCGGACAGAGCCAGGGCGCCGGAGACAACGGCAACAGTGGCACGAATACGCATGTGTTCCCCAGTGGAGAAGGGGGCCCGTGGCAGGTCGTGAGGCCGACGGTCCCCGTGTGGTCTGCGAGTCTGGTGACTCGCAGAACCAGACGTGTTCCGCATGTGAATGGTTGTACGACAAAACGACTTTCCTGTGAAGATCACACGGCTCAGTCGAACCAGCGGTCCCGTGCCAACTCCTCCGTACGCGACGGGTCCTCCAGCAGCGCGGCCACCTCGAAGCGGCGCGGCCACTGGCCGGCCGCCCACGCGAGACCGGCCGCCACACCCTCCAGCGTGGACGCGTGGACCACCCCGTCCGGGGTGCGGCGCCAGTCCAGCTCGACGCCACCGGCCCGCAGCTCGCCGTGCTCGACGTAGGTGTCCGGGGTCCCCGCACCGAGCAGGATCCGCACCGACTCGGGCACCTGGTGCTCCTCGCCCTCCGTCGTCACCTCCGCGTCGACGCTCTCGCCGAGCCTCCGCACCTGGAGCAGCTCCGCGAGCTCGGCCGCACGGGCCGGGGCCACCGGCAGCAGCGGGAGCCCCGCGGTCAGCGGCAGCACGTCCGGCGCGTCGGCGATCACGGCGTCGGACGCGTCGACCACCCGCACCTCGTCGTCGACGACGGCCCGCAACTCGTCCGGCAGCGTGACCTGTTCGGGATCCAGCTCGGCGAGGGCCGTGTAGAGCGAGTGCAGCTGTACGGGGCCGACGGGACGGTCCTCGTCCGCGAGCCGGCCCAGCAGCTCGGCCGCACCGCCGGGCTCGTCCAGGAGGGCGGCCACCGACGTCCGTACGCCCAGTGCGCGCAGCACCTGGGCGTCGTCGAAGCCCGTCGCGTCCACGGAGTCGTACAGCCCCGTGAGGCGCGGGTCGCCACCCGCCGCGCGCAGGCCCGCCGGACGGCGGCCGTCGAGCACGGGGTGGTCGCGCAGCCACCACGCGGTGTAGGGGCGCACCGACTGCGTCGTACCGTCCGGCAGCAGGACGCGCACCGGCTGGGTCAGCGCGTCGCGCAGCGGCGGACGGGCGAGCATCGCGAGGGCCTGCGGCCAGGCGTCGTCGTCGACGAGGTCCAGGTCACGCACGGCGACGAGCTCCGTGGCGACGGGAGGCACCGGCGTGTCCGGCAGCTGGTCCAGGATGTCCTCGCACCACACGTCGACGGCGTCCAGCAGCCCGGCGTCGTCGGGCTCGGCGAAGTCGGTGTCACGCGGCTCCAGTTCGTCCGGATCCAGGACGACGTCCGTGGCCCGTACGAGGGCGAAGGTGGCCAGCACCCCGCAGGCGGTCAACGGCTGCTCGCCCCAGCGTTCGGCCAGTTCCCCGTCACACAGGGCGAGTTCGCCCTCACGCATGACCTGGGCGAAAGGGCTGCCGGGCAGCACGAGTTCGCCCGCGGGCGCGGGTTCGCCGTCCTCGTCGGGCAGGGCCAGGGCACCCAGCCAGGGCTCCTCACCGGGTTCGAGGTCCGCGTCCCGTACGAGCGCGAGGACGGTCTCGACGAGCTCGTCCCCGTCCAGGGCGTCCTCGTCCCAGATCTCGCCCGCGTCCATCGAACCCGCCACGGCGGCCCGGACCTGCGGGGTCGTCAGGACGGCGCGGGGGGTGGCGGGCAGGGCGCCCAGCTTCTCCAGCAGCGGATGGGCGGCGTCCGGGTGGGCCACCTTCAGACCGAGCCGGGCCAGCCGGGTGAGTGCCGGGCCGGTCAGCGCGTCGGGCAGCGGCAGCAGGACCTGCCGGGGGCCGATGGTCGTGCGGGGCGCGTCGTCCGCCGCCCCGTCCCCGGCGAGCGGCACCGGCAGGCCGGAGAGCCGGTCGGGGTCGACGCCGGACAGGCTGTCGTACAGGCGCCGCCACCAGTCCGCGGCGCGCTCCAGACCCGCCAGGCGGTCGATGGCCTCGGTCAGCGGGACGCGGGCGACACCGAGCGTACGGAGCTCGACACGGCGCTCCAGACCGGCGGGCAGCAGACAGGGCAGGACCTCGGCGAGGACCCTTACGGTCTCGGCACCCACGCCCTCGACGACCTCGGCCTCGATGGGCCGCAGCGCGGTCGTCACCCGACGGGGCGCACCCGCTCCGGCGTCCTCCCAGTCCTCCCACGCGGGCTCGGCGGCCGGATCCCGGGGCGCGGCGGGCTCCAGGAAGGCGATCCGGGGCAACCGCTCCAGGATCGCGGCCCGCAGCGCGCCGTCCAGCTGCCCCTTGCCGAGCGGGCCGGGCACCAGCGCGATCGTGGTGATCGACACGGGCTCCCACCCGGCGAGCAGTTCCGCGTACGCGTCGGCCGCGCGCTGCACCAGGAAATCGGTCAGCGGGCCCGGCGCGGGATGCCGGCGGGTCGTGTCGAGCGGCAGCGAGACGATGAGCAGCGCGGGGACGCCGAGGGGCTCGTCGGTGGGCGTCGGCGCGTGCACGACGGGGGCGGTACGGGGGCTCTCGGGCGCCCCGTCCTCGCCGACGGGCACGGCCCACGTGACCGACCAGTAGGGCCGCAGCCGCTCCTCGACGGGCCGGTCGGCCAGCAGGGAGGGCTCGACGGATCCATGCCGGGCGACCGTGCGCCAGCGGTGAAGACCGTGTGTGGAGTCGTCGACGTGCGTGTAGGGGCCGTGCTGCGAACGGTGCAACGTCCTTACACCGTCCGGGGCTTCGATGACGATCTCGTCGAGGCCGGGGAGGGTCAGCAGGAGCGCGTCGTCGACTCCGGCCAGCAGCCGCCCGACGAGGTCCTCGGCGACGCCGTCACGGAGCGGCAGGACGACGACGGTGTCGTACCCGTCGGGTGCGGTGCCCTCGGCGGGCAGCGGGAGCCGGAGCAGCGGTACGTGGCCGTCGCGGCGGCGGAGCTCGTCCCCGAGGCCGGGGCTGCCGACGGCCGCCTGCCGGGCGAGGTCGCGGGCCTCCGCGAGGGACCAGCGGACGCCGCCGTGCCGGCCGATGACGGCCGGCTCGTCGCTGACCGCGAGCACGGCGGCGAAACCGACGCCGAAACGGCCGACGGACGACTCGTGGCCCTCGCGCTTGGCGGAGGCCCGGAGCGTGCTCAGCGACTCGACGCCGGTCGCGTCGAGGGGGGCGCCGGTGTTCGCGGCGGCGAGGACGGCCGGGCCGTCGCCCGCCGCGTGCAGGGTCAGGCGGAGCCGGCCGGGGACGCCCGCGCGGGCGGCGGCGTCGGCGGCGTTCTGGGCCAGCTCGACGACGAGCCTGTCCCGGTAGCCGCCGAGGACGAGGTCCTCCTCGGCGTTGGCGTCCTCACGGAAGCGGGCAGGACCGGCGCCCCAGGCGTCGAGCACGCCGCGCCGCAGCCGTGCCGTCCCGAACGGATCGGCCCCCTCGGTCGCATTCATGCTCACGCTCGTAACTCCGCTCTTCCGGTGACCCGTGACGCCCAGTGTGCGCCCGAAGGTACCGCGAGCGGGGCCCCCGCCATGGGCAGCCCTGCACCCCTCGCCCACCGAAGCCCCGGCACACCCCCACATCCGGCCGCCCGAACCGGCACCAGGGTTCCGTCCTCAAACACCGGACGGGCTGGATTTGCCCACCCAGCAACCCGGCTCGGGGCCCCACCAACGCGACCGTTCCGACCTCAAACACCGGGCAGGCTTGATTTAGCCGCAGTCAGGCCAAATCAAGCCGTCCGGCGATTGAGGACAGGGCCGTCACCGGAGCAGACCAGGACCACACCGCGCACAGGGCGCCCAACCAAGCCCGTCCGGCGTTTGAGGACACACACCCCGCAGAGGGCCCAACCAAGCCCGTCCGGCGATTGAGGACAACGGCCGTGTCCGGGCGCCCCGCATCGGGCTTGCGATGCCCGGGCACCGCAAGCCCGGACCCCACAGCGGGCAGGAGCGTCAGGAGTGGCCCAGATCCTCCGTCGGCCCGTCCGCCAGGGCCGGCACCGAACCGGAGGCCGCAGGACGCAACGAATAGTCGTCCACCTGCAACGTGTCCAGCGCGTGCGGCGCCGGCTTGACCGGCTTCGGCATCACCGCGGCCTCGGAGTGCCCCCCGCAACCGTAGGAGAGCGAGACCACCCGGCCGTCCGCCGGGGCGAACTCGTTCGCGCAGACCCCGAAGGCCTGCTTCAGCGACCCCGCCATCGGCACCAGGAACGCACAGGTCACACAGGACGCGGGCGCGGCCTGCGCCATCGGCGTCTTCGCGCCGAACTCCTCGTCCCACCGGTCCGCCGCCAGCCGCAGCCCGTACCGGGACAGCACTCGCGCCCGCCGCGTGCCGAGCTCCTCCGCGACGGAGGCGATCGACCCACGGGTCGTCACCGAGGGCCGGGTCGTCAGCTCCGCGTCCTCCGCGTCGACGAGGGCCGCCAGCTCCTCGGACACCTCGGAGACCGGAGAGTTCGGCAGGGGCTCGTCCTCGCCCGTGTAACCGGGCTCCAGGCGCGGGTCCTCCGCCTCGGTGGGCAGCAGGTCGCCGGGGCCCATGTCGCCGGGCCGCAGCCGCTCGCTCCACGGCACCCACTCGGGGGCGAGGAGCGCGTCGGAGCCCGGCAGCAGCACCGTTTCGTCAAGGGTGACGTTCTTGGCACGGGAGGCCCTGGCGACCGTCACCGCCCAGCGCCAGCCCCGGTAACCGGGCTCCTTGCACTCGAAGTAGTGCGTGACGACCCGGTCCCCCTCGGAGACCAGGGCCACGTGTTCACCGACCACTCCGGGCCAGGCGGCTTCCTCGGCCGCCTCGCGGGCGAGGTCTACCGCCTCGGCACACAGACGGTCAGGGGTGGGGATACGGGCCGTACGGCTTCGCGTCGTCGCAGCACTCACAGGTCTCGCTTCTCTCCATACGCCGTCTCACGAGCGCGCCAGCAGCCCATCGGTATCCGATTTCAGCCATGACAGGTGCGGGCGGAGCGGACCTGGGGGCCGCGTCGACGTCCACACCCGTTGTGCCTGCCTCGGGCGCGCCTTCTGCTCCCCATTCTGCGGGATCGCGGAGAGGCGCGCGGCCAAGAACAACCGCCGGTGGCGCGTGAGTGCACGCTACCCTCTCTGCCGCCCCGCGCCCACCTGCCCGCCCCAAACAGGACCGGAACAGTGCCGGATCCACGGCTGAGCAGGCATGGCGAGGGGCGAATCCGGTGTGCGCACCCCCTGATCCATCCGCCGGGACCTCATGTCCGTCAGCCACCGGACGGCCTCTCCGGTCACCCGCCCGTGTGGGGATCCGTCGCCGCGCCCCGGCCCGATCATGGTTCGTGACGGCAGGGTGTGGGGCACTATGACCACGTGGCTGCCGCCAGGTCGTCCGAGGGGTCCGGCCCGCTCCGCAGAGGGGGCCGGGCGATGGGCCGTGCCCTGCGGACCCCGTTCACGGGCGCCGCGAGGGGGATCCGGAAGGCGACCCACGCCCATGGGGCGGGCGAGTCCGGCCTCGGCAAGCTGATCGAGCTGCACGCGGTCAACGGGGCGGGTGACGTCATGATCACCGTGGCGCTCGCGTCCACGGTGTTCTTCTCCGTGCCCACGGACGAGGCGCGTGGGCGCGTCGCCCTGTACCTCGCCGTCACGATGGCCCCCTTCACCCTCCTCGCGCCGGTGATCGGCCCGCTCCTGGACCGGCTGCCGCACGGCCGTCGCGCCGCGATGGCCGGCGCCATGTTCGCCCGGGCGGTGCTCGCGATCACCATGTCGGGGGCCGTCGCGACGGGCGGCCTGGAGCTGTATCCGGCGGCGCTGGGCGTCCTGGTGTCCTCCAAGGCGTACGGGGTCGTGAGAAGTGCCGTCGTACCCCGTCTCCTGCCACCACGCTTCTCCCTGGTGAAGGCCAATTCCCGGGTCACACTCGCCGGACTGCTGGCGACGGGCGTGGCGGCCCCGATCGGGGCCGGGCTCCAGATGATCGGATCGCCCTGGCCGCTCTACGGCGCCTGTGTGATCTTCCTCGGCGGGACCGTCCTCGCCTTCACCCTGCCGCACAAGGTCGACTCCGCGAAGGGCGAGCGCAAGGCCCGCCTCGTCGTCCCGCACGGCGAGGAGGCCACCCCGGCGCCACGCCCGGGCAGCACCCGGGACGGCGGGAAGAACGGGAAGAAGAACGGGAAGAAGGACGCCCGGGAGAGACCGCCGGGGCTGCGGTCCGTCGGACCGTCCGTGCTGCACGGCCTCCAGGCGAACGCCTCGCACCGCGCGCTCTCCGGCTTCCTGATCTTCTTCCTCGCGTTCCTGCTGCGTGAGCACCCCCTCTCCGGGCAGAGCGCCGCCGTGTCGCTCGGCATCGTGGGTGTCGCGGCAGGGGTCGGCAACGCCTGCGGTACGGCGGTGGGGTCCTGGCTCAGGGCCCGCGGCCCCGAGGTGATCGTCGCGACGGTGCTGGGGCTCGCCCTGGGCGTCGCCGTGCTCGCCGCCGTGTTCTTCAGCACGCTGATGGTCGCCGCACTGGGCGCGGTCGCCGGATTCACCCAGGCCCTGTCGAAGCTGTCGCTGGACGCCATGATCCAGCGGGACGTGCCGGAGGAGGTGCGGACCTCGGCCTTCGCCCGGTCCGAGACCCTGCTCCAGATGTCCTGGGTGGTCGGCGGCGCCATCGGTATCGCCCTCCCGCTCAACGGAGCACTCGGCATGTCCGTCGCCGCCTGCGTCCTCGCCCTCGGCGCGGCCACCTCCGTACGGGGCCTCCTGGGCGCCGCGCGGCGCGGCTCACCGCACCCCCGCGTGGCGTGAGCGTCGACGACCGATAACCTTCGGCGCATGACCGTTGCGTTCTTCTCCGGTAAGGGCCGTCGAATCGGCGTCGCTCTTGGTGCCGTGTCCGCGGGACTCCTTGTCCTGTCCGCCTGCGACAAGCCGACGCCGCTCGCCACCGTGACGGTCGGCGACAACTCGGTGAGCACCGAGGCCGCCTGCTACAACGACGGCAAGGCCCTCAAGGAGTCCGAGATCCAGGGCTGCCTCAACAAGAAGGCGGAGAAGTCCGTCAAGGTCGCGATGGACGACAAGGTCCGCTTCGGCGTCGACCCCGAGGTCGGAGAGAACGGCTGGACCCTGTTCATCAACGGCCAGCAGGCCGAGCAGGAGCCGTACAAGAAGACCTACCGCTCCATCCCGGGCAGCGCCTTCTTCGCCAGCCAGACCGGCGAGGAGACCGCGTCGAAGACGCAGATCAGCATCGTCGAAACGAAGGGACAGAAGCTCACGGGCGTCTGGCACTTCCAGCTCAAGAAGACCTCCTGATCCCCTGAACCTCTGAAGGACGACCGCTGTGCGGGTGCTCGTCGTGACCGCCGTCCCGGCCGAACGGGACGCGGTCACGCGCGCGTTCGGGGGTCCGGCACGGGTACGTGAGGTGCCGGGCGCCGAGGTGCACCGCGCCGGTCCGTTCGACGTCCTCGCGGGCGGCGTGGGTCCGGCCGCCGCGGCCGCCGCCGCGGCCTTCGCCCTGGCCTCCGCACCCGCCTCGGAGCCGTACGGTCTCGTCGTCTCGGCCGGTATCGGCGGCGGCTTCTCCCCCGCCGCACCCGTCTGCTCCCTCGTCGTCGCGACGGACATCGTCGCCGCCGACCTGGGTGCCGAGACCCCGGACGGCTTCGTGCCCGTCACCGGTCTCGGCTTCGGCAGGGACTCGTTCCTGCCGCCCGCCGCCCTCGTCCGGGACGTGGTGGCGGCCACCGGGGCCGTGCCGGGTGCCGTGCTCACCGTCTCCACCGTGACCGGCAGCGCCGCCCGCACCGCCGCGCTGCTGGCCGCGAACCCCGGAGCGGTCGCGGAGGCCATGGAGGGCTTCGGTGTCGCCGAGGCGGCCGCGAGGCTCGGAGTGCCGGTGCTGGAGATCCGGGCCGTCTCGAACACCGTGGGCCCGCGCGACCGGGGCGCCTGGCGCATCGGCGAGGCCCTGGCCGTGCTCACCGAGGCGTTCGGGAAGACCGCAGCCGTAGTGGAAGGTTGGACCCACCATGACCGACTTGACCGAAACCGTGACTGACTCCGCCGACGCGCCGGGCGCGAAGCTGCGCATCGCCTTCTCGCCGTGCCCGAACGACACCTTCGTCTTCGACGCCTGGGCGCACGGCCGGGTCCCCGGCGCGCCCGCCCTCGATGTCACCTTCGCCGACATCGACCTCACCAACGGCATGGCGGAGCGCGGTGAGTTCGACGTGCTGAAGGTCTCGTACGCCGTACTGCCCTGGGTGCTCGACGAGTACGCCCTGCTGCCGTGCGGCGGCGCGCTGGGGCGGGGCTGCGGGCCGCTCGTCCTCACGAAGGAGCCCGGCACCGACCTGACGGGGAAGACCGTCGCCGTGCCGAGCGAGCGCTCCACCGCCTATCTGCTGTTCCGGCTGTGGGCGGCCGAGGTCGTGCCGGACGGCGTGGGCGAGATCGTCGTCCTGCCGTTCGACGAGATCATGCCCGCGGTGCGCGACGGCCGGGTGGACGCCGGGCTCGTGATCCACGAGGCCCGTTTCACGTACCGGAACTACGGCCTCCACAGCCTCGCCGACATGGGCGAGCACTGGGAGTCGACCACCGGACTGCCGATCCCGCTCGGCGCGATCATCGCCAAACGGTCACTGGGCGAGCGGATGCTGCAGGAGCTGGCCGACTCGGTCCGCACGTCGGTACGGATGGCCTGGGACGACCCGGAGCAGTCACGGCCGTACGTCCTGGAGCACGCCCAGGAGATGGACCCGGCCGTGGCCGACCAGCACATCGGGCTCTACGTCAACGAATTCACCGCCGATCTCGGCGAGAACGGCTACGCGGCGATCCGCGGCCTGCTGACACGGGCGGCTGCCGAGGGGCTCGTACCGCCGCTGGGCCCGGACGCCCTGTCCTTCGCCGCCCGCTGACACCACGGGCCCGACGTCCTCCAAGCGGTGGACGGTATGCGCCCGGCGGTGGGCACCCGGCGGCGGCAGGACCGCTCGCCGGGTCCGCGCCGCCGTCCCGGCAGTCCGGCTCAGACGTCGAGCTGGTCCGCGACCGCCCTCAGCAGGCCCGCGATCTTCGCGCCCGAGGCCTTGTCGGGGTAACGGCCCCGCTCCAGCGTCGGCGTGATGTTCTCCAGAAGGGTCGTCAGGTCCTGCACGATCGACGCCAGCTCGTCCGGCTTGCGGCGCTGCGCCGCGGCGACGGACGGGGTCGGGTCGAGGATCACCACGGAGAGGGCCTGGTCACCGCGCTGGCCCGCGACCACACCGAATTCGACGCGCTGGCCGGGCTTGAGGGCATCGACGCCGGCCGGGAGTACGGACGAGTGGACGAAGACGTCGGCGCCGTCATCGCGCGAGAGGAAGCCGAAGCCCTTTTCCGAATTGAACCATTTGACCTTACCCGTGGGCACGTCTGTCCTCGTCCTCGTACTCGTCGGTGTGTGCCGGAGCCGCGGAAACGGCTCCGGATAGCAGTACAGCGGGTCTCCACGACCCGCCGTGCTCAAGGCTAATGGCCCAGGAGCCGGAGACAAGACGTCGCCGATGGGTTCCGCCGAGGTGGGAACTACCCTGGCCGGGTGACTACTACTCCTTCCGGCGCAGGCGACCGGCTCGTCCAGGTCGGCGCGATCGTCTTCTTCATCGGCGCACTGGCCACACTGGTCACCGTGGCCCCGCTGTTCCTGGGCACCGATCCGTTCCCGTCCGTCGCTTATGCGGTGTGCATGCTGATGGGGGTGGGCTTCCTCATCGCCGCGGCGGGGGTGGTGCGCTCGGCGTGGAAGAGCTCCCCCAAGCGCGCCGCCACCCGCTGACCGGAGCCGTCACGAGCGTCCCGCGAAGGTCCGCAGCCAGTCCGGGAACGCACTGAGGTTCGGCAGGATCACATCGGCGCCGGCCGCCCGCAGTTCGTCCGCGTCGCACGGTCCCGTGGTGACGCCGACCGACAGGGCGTTCGCGACGCGCGCCCCGCGCACGTCCCCGGTGTGGTCACCGACGTAGATGTGCGCCCCGTGCTCCAGAAGCGCCTCCCCCTTGCCCTCGGCCCAGAGCCCGCCGATCAGCACGTCCGGCTCGATGCCCAGGTGCGCGAGGTGCAGCTTCGCGTTCGGTCCGTATTTGGCGGTGACGACGAGAGCGCGTCCGCCAAGGGCCCGCACGGCCTCGACGGCCTCGCGGGCACCCAGGAGCGCGGTCGACGGGGTGATCGCGTGGTCCGGGTACATCGCGCGGTACCGGTCGGCGGTCTCCGCGATCAGATCGGCCGGAAACCAGTGGGCCAGCTCGTCCTCGAGCGGCGGACCGAGCCGGCTGACGGCCAGGTCGGCGTCTATGGCGAAGCCGGTCTCGGCGGACAGGGCGAGGAAGGCGGCCTTGATTCCGGGCCGGGAGTCGATCAGCGTCATGTCGAGGTCGAAGCCGACCGTCGGGGCGTGTGAGTGCATGGAGCCATTGTGCCGAGGCACCGGACCGGCCGATGTCGGCACTGCTTAGACTTAGCCCACCCTTACCTCCCTTTGCCCTTTTCCTCCTCCGCGTACTCGATTGGGTCCGATGCCAGCCGCCGCACCACGCCTGTCCCGACGCGCGCTCGCGACAGCGGCGGCCGTCGTCGCCCTGCTGGTGGCCGTCCTGCTCAGCCTCGCCGTGGGCGCACGGACCATCGCGCCGACCGCGGTGTTCGACGCACTGGTCCACGGCGGGCACTCCGACGCCGCCGAGGTGATCCGGCAGATGCGCGTGCCGCGCACCCTGATCGGTCTGATGGTCGGCGCGGCCCTGGCCGTCGCGGGCACGGCGCTGCAGGGCATCACCCGCAACCCCATCGCCGACCCCGGGATCCTCGGCATCAGCCAGGGCGCCTCGGTGGCCGTCGTGCTGGCCATCGCGTACGCCGGGATCCACACCCTCACCGGCTATGTGTGGTTCGCCTTCGCGGGAGCCGCCGTCGCGTCCGTGGCCGTGTACGCCGTCGCCGCCCGGGGGCGCGGCGGGGCGACCCCGGTGAAGCTCGCGCTGGGCGGTGCGGCGATCAACGCGCTGCTGGTCTCCGTGACCATGGCGGTGCTCACCACCAAGGCGTCGGCGCTCGACGAGTTCCGCTTCTGGCAGGTGGGCTCCATCGCCGGCCGGGAGGCGCAGGTCGCGCAGCAGATCTGGCCGTTCCTGCTCGTCGGTGTACTCCTCGTCCTCTCGGTCGCGCGCGGGCTCGACGCGCTGGCGCTGGGCGAGGACGTGGCGAAGGGCCTGGGACAGAACGTGGCGGCCGTACGCGTCGTCGGCGGCATCGGCGCCACGGTGCTCACCGGTGCAGGGGTCGCGGCGGCCGGGCCGATCGCGTTCGTCGGACTCGCGGTGCCGCACATCGCCCGCGCGATCGTGGGCAGTGATCACCGCTGGGTGCTGCCGATGGCGGCGCTCGTCGGACCCGTGATGCTCCTCGTCTCCGATGTCGTCGGCCGGATCGTCCTCCCGCCGGGCGAGGTACCGGCGGGCGTGACGACGGCGCTGATCGGTGTGCCGTTCCTCGTCACCCTCGTACGCCGGAAGGCGGTGCCCGCATGAGCTCGGACACGGCGGTGCCCGTACGCACCTCGGTCCGGCCCGCCGGTTACGGCCTCGTACGGGTCGGGAAGCGGGCCGGGTTCCTGGTCCACCGGCGGGCCGGGCTCGTCGCGGCGGTGCTCGTCGTCGTGCTGGCCGCGGTCTGTGTCGCGTACCTCTGTGCCGGCGAGAGCTTCGTCGCGCCCGCGGAGGTGGTGAAGGTCGTCCTCGGGCAGCCGTCGTCGGACGAGCTCGTCGTCGGCACGCTGCGGTTGCCCCGGCTGGTGGTCGGCCTGCTCGTCGGCGCGGCCTTCGGGATCGCCGGGGCTCTGATCCAGACCGTGGCCCGCAATCCGCTCGCCAGCCCCGACATCATCGGCATCAGCCAGGGCGCGAGCGCCCTGACGGTCGGCGCGATGACCTTCGGCGTGACCTCGTACACCGTCCTGCCGTACCTCTCGGTCGTCGGCGGGGTCGCGGCGGCGGCGCTCGTGTACGTCTTCGCGTGGCGCGGCGGGCTGCACGCGACCCGCTTCGTCCTCATCGGCATCGGCTTCGCGATCGCGCTCCGGTCGGTGACCACGCTGTTCCTGACGAAGGGCGACTACCTGGTCGCCCAGCAGGCGCAGATCTGGATGACGGGCTCCCTCAACGGCCGCGGCTGGAACGAGGCCGCGCCGATCGGCTGGACGCTGCTGATCCTGCTGCCGGCCGTGCTGTGGGCCGCGCGGGCGCAGCGCACCGTCTCGATGGACGACGACACCGCGACCGCGCTCGGCGTCCGGCTCGGCCGCGTACGGCTCGGGCTCGTCGCCCTCGGGGTGGTCCTGGCGTCGGTGGCGACGGGGACGGCCGGGCCGGTCGACTTCGTGGCCCTCCTCGCCCCGCAGATCGCCCGCCGTATGACGCGCACCGCGCAGATCCCGCTGCTGTGTTCCGCGCTGCTCGGCGCCGTGATCGTCGTCTTCGGCGACCTGCTGGCGCGCAGGCTGTTCTCCCCCACCGAGCTTCCGGTGGGTGTGCTGACGGCTGCGGTCGGCGCCCCGTACCTGATCTGGCTGATCATCCGCGGTCACGGTGGCCGCAAGGGAGGCAACGCATGAACCTCACGCGCCCCACGGACACCGCCACGTCGCGGCTCACGGCACGCGCCCTGACGCTCGCCTACGAGGACCGCACCGTCGTGCACGAGCTGGACCTCGCCGTGCCGGACGGGCAGGTGACCGTCATCGTCGGCCCGAACGCCTGCGGCAAGTCGACCACCCTGCGGGCGCTCGGCCGGCTCCTGAAGCCGGCCGGCGGTTCGGTGCTCCTGGACGGCACGGAACTCTCCCGGATACCCACCCGGAAGATCGCCCAGTCGGTCGGGCTGCTCCCGCAGACCCCGGTGGCGCCCGAGGCGATCACCGTCTCCGACCTGGTCGCCCGTGGCCGCCAGCCGCACCAGCACTGGTGGCAGCAGTGGTCGGAGGCGGACGAGCGGGCGGTGACGGACGCCATGGAGCGTACGGACATCACCGCGCTCGGCGACCGGTCGGTGGACGAGCTGTCCGGCGGGCAGCGCCAGCGCGTCTGGATCGCGATGGCACTCGCGCAGGACACGGATCTGCTGCTGCTCGACGAGCCGACGACGTACCTCGACATCGCCCACCAGGTGGAGGTCCTGGACCTGGTGCGGCGGCTCGCCGCCCCCGCGGCGGACGGCACCCGGGGACGGACCGTCGTCACGGTGCTCCACGACCTCAACCAGGCCGCCCGGTACGCCGACCACCTGGTCGCCATGAAGGCGGGCCGGATCGTCGCCGAGGGCCGCCCCGGGGATGTGGTCACCGCCGAGCTCGTACGTGAGGTCTTCGGCCTGGAAGCGGTGATCGTGCCGGACCCGGTGACGGGTTCGCCGCTCGTCGTGCCGGGCGCGCCCTGGACCCCCGCACCCCTCACTCCCGCGTCTGGAAAGGCAACCCTGACATGACCCGCTCGCTCCGCGACCGTCGCGGCCTCTCGGCGGTCTCGCTCGCCGCCACCACCGCGCTGGCGCTCTCCGCCTGCGGATCCTCCGACTCCGGCTCCGACGCCTCCGGGTCCGACGCGTCCGCCCCGAAGACGCACACGGTCAGCACGGCCATGGGCAACGTCAAGGTCCCCGTCGCGCCGAAGCGGGTCGTCGTCCTGGACACGGCCGAGCTGGACTCCGCGCTCACCCTGGGCGTGAAGCCGGTCGGCGCCACGCACGCGGACGTCGATTCGGGCTTCCTGAGCTATCTGTCGAAGGACCAGGTGGCGGGCATCGAGGACGTGGGCGCGATGATGACGCCGAACCTCGAATCGATCGCCGCGCTCAAGCCCGACCTGATCCTGACGAGCAAGATCCGGCACGCCGACAAGTACGACGAGCTGAAGAAGATCGCGCCGACGGTGATGACGGAGAACACCGGCTACCCCTGGAAGGAGAACTTCCAGGTCCACGCCAACGCGCTCGGCAAGGTCCCGGAGGCCGAGAAGGTCATCGCGGACTACGCCACGCACACGGCCGAGGTCACCGAGGCGCTCGGCGGCAAGGAGAAGGCGGCGGGCGTCGAGGTCAACATGGTGCGGTTCGTGGAGGGCGCCGACATCCGCGTCTACGGCCGGCAGAACTACATCGCGACGATCCTCGCCGACGTCGGCCTCGGCCGGCCCTCGATCGTGGACAAGGCCAAGGACGGCTTCTCGTACGACGTCAGCCCGGAGAGGATCGACCTGGCGGACGCGGACGTCGTCTTCCACTCGACGTACGGGGACGCCGAGAAGTCCAAGGAGAAGCAGACGGTGGGCAGCGGTCTGTGGAAGAACATGTCCGCCGTGAAGAACGACAAGGTCTTCCCGGTCGAGGACCAGCTGTGGATCCAGGGCATCGGCTACACGGCGGCGGAGAAGATCCTGGACGAGCTCCAGGCCGACCTGACCGCGTAGCGCCGGGTCGCACCGTGTAGCGCCCCAACCGCCCGGCCCGCGCGGTTCGCCCAGACGTCGGCGGGGGAGCTGAGGCGGGTGCCGGTGAGTGATTCGGACGCGGCGATGGTGGGCGGCGGCCGGCCGCTACGTCCCGCGCCGCCACCTGACGTCCCGGTCAGCCGCGTGGAAGAGAACGCGCGGGTTGACGGCTGGGTCGGTGGCGCCAGTGGGGCCGGTGGGGCCACACGCACCGGCCGGCGGCCCGCAGCTGACGGCCGGGGCGGTGGCCAGCGGCCAGGTCGGTGGGACCGCAGAGACCGCAGACCGCACGAACCAGGGTTCGACCGCGCCCGTAGGACCACACTCACCGGCCTGCCGTCGAACCGAGGGATCGGCGGGTCTGCGGGGTCGGCGGGTCGGCGGTCCAGGGGTGCGGCTCGGCGGCTCGAAGGGATATGGCGGCCCGGCCCAGCAGTACGGCGGCCCGGCCCAGCGGCACGGCGGCCCGGGCGCGGCCCGGCTCTGCCGCCGCCCGGTGCCGGACCGTACACGTGCTGCTGACCGGGCCGGTCCCCCGCCCTGCCCCGCCACCCCGCCCCCCTCAGAGACGACGCGCCCGCCACACCAGGTACACCGCCGACGCCACCGCGGCCGTACGCAGGACCACCGGCCAGGCCTCGGTCATCGCGTCCCCCATGGCGCCCTCCGCGAGCGCGCTGCCCCAGCGGCCCGTCATGCGGCCCCACAGCCAGACGAAGGCCCCGGCCACCACCACGCCGGGCAGGCCCATCGCGATCCACTTCGCCTCCGCGCGCGAGATCCGCCGCGAGCTGTACGCCAGCAACCAGCCGGCCGCGAGCGCGATCCACGAGCCCAGCACCGCGCCGGCCACCAGCAGCGCGGCGGCCAGCAGCAGGAACGGATTCCCGAGCCTTGCCCTCTCCCTGGAGGCGGAGGCGGAGGTGGAGGCCGGCCTGCGGCGGCGCAGTCGCACCCGCATCCGCTTCCGGGGGGCCGGGACGGCGTCCGCCCCGGCCCCCTCCCCCGCGTCGTCCGCCGAGGGCTCCGCCTCCGCCTCCGGCTTCTCGACCGGCCGCCGGGGCCGGAACAGCTCCGGGCTCTCCAGCCCGCCCACGAAGCCCGGCACGGCCGTGCCCGGGTCGCCCTCGCCGAACGGTCCGGGCTCGATCCGCCACCATTCGGCCTCCCCGGACGGGGAACCCGCCTCGTCCATCCCGACCATGTGCGGCGCCGAGGCGGACGGCCAGCCGGGCACCGGGCCCTCGTCCTGCTCCGGGGGCCTTCCCCCGGTACTCGCCCCGGTACTTGCCCCGGCCTCCTCCTCCGCCGGGGGGCCGCCCGACGCGCCCTTGCGCAACACGTCTTTCCGGAGGATCCCCCGCCGCGGCCGGGGCATCGCGCGCGGCTTCGCGGCAGCCGTCGGCGGCTCGGCCCGCGGGGTGGGCAGATCCACCGTGCCGTCACCCGACTCGGCTGCGGCGGCGACGAGTTCGGCGGGTGCGCCCAGGCGGCCGATGATGCGCCGGACCACCGCGGGAGAGTCCGGTCCGTTCGTCCCGCGCTGCCGGTCGATCTCGCCCCGCAGTGTCGCGACGAGTCTCATCCGGGCGCCCGAGGACAGCTGTTGCTGCTGCGCCAGGTCACCGACCCGGCTCAGATAGTCGTAGACAAGCTGGTCGCTCTCGATCCCCACGCGTTCGTTCTCCCTCTACCCGCCCTGCCCCGACGGTAGCGTTCCAGGGGCTACCGTGGGACGGATGGGGACGACCACACCACCGCGCACGCTCGCCGAAGCCCTGCGCGCCCGGGGCGACGAATCGCTGGCGGGGCTTCTGCGTGCCCGCCCCGACCTGCTCAGCCCCGTGCCGAACGACATCACCCAGCTGGCGACCCGGGCCGGCACGCGCGCCTCCGTCATCCGTGCGCTGGAGCACCTCGACCGGTTCGCCCTGCAGACCGCCGAGGCGCTGGCCGTGGCGCCCGATCCCGCTCCGTACGACGCGCTGCTCGCGCTCCTCACCGGTGACGGCGAGGGGGACGGCGACGGGCGCGACGACGTCGGTGCGGCGATCACCGCCGCTCTGCCCGCCGCGCTCACGACCCTGCGCGAACAGGCCCTGGTCTGGGGCGAGGACGAGCGGCTGCGTCTCGTGCGCACCGCGCGCGAACTGCTCGCCCCGTCCCCGCAGCACCCCTCCCCCACCGGTCTCGGACCGACCGTCGCCGAGGCGACGGCCGGCATGTCGCCGGGCCGGCTGCAGGAGATCCTGACCGCCGCCGGACTGCCGGCCACCCATGACCCGGTCTCGGCCGTCGCCGCGCTGGCCGGTCTCTTCACGGACCGGACCAGGATGGCGGCGCTGCTGGACACCGCCCCCGTCGAGGCGCTGTCCGTGCTGGACCGGCTGGTGTGGGGCCCGCCGTACGGGGAGGTCACCCCGAATCCCGCCCCGCCCGTCCAATGGCTGCGGGACCGCGGCCTGTTGCTGCCGGTGTCCACCCGGACCGTCGTCCTGCCGCGCGAGGCCGCGCTGCACCTGCGGGCCGGCCGCGCCCACCGCGTACCCGAGCCCGTGCCGCCGGTCCTCGCGGCGGCGGCCGAACGCGATCCCCAGGCTGTGGACAGGGCGGCGGCCGGTCAGGCCTTCACCGCGCTGTCCACGATCGAGGAGCTGCTGAAGCTCTGGAACAACGGCGGTCCGGCCATCCTCCGCGCGGGCGGGCTGAGCGTGCGCGAGCTGAAGCGCGTCGCGAACGCCCTCGACGTGTCCGAGCCGATCGCCGCCTTCTGGGTCGAACTCGCCTACGCGGCGGGGCTGCTGGCCACCGACGGGGAGGCCGACGAGCGGTATGCGGCGACGCCCGCGTACGACGACTGGCTCGAACTCCCCGCCCAGGACCGCTGGACCCGCCTCGCCACCGCCTGGCTGACCGCCACCCGCACCGCGGGCCTGGTCGGCGGCCAGGACGCCAAGGGCCGTGCGCTCTCCGCGCTCGGCCCCGAGCTGGACCGTTCGGCCGCGCCCGAGGTACGCCGCCGGGTGCTCGCCCTGTTCGCCTCGCTCCCCCCGGGCACCGCACCCGACCCGCAGACGCTGCTGTCCCGGCTCCGCTGGGAACGGCCTCTGCGTACGGCCGCGTCCGGCGGGGCCTCGTCCTCCGGCGACATCTCCGACCTGCGTTCCCGGCTCGCCCTGTGGACGGTCAACGAGGCGGAGCTGCTCGGCGTCACCGGTCGCGGCGCCCTCTCCTCCCAGGCCCGGGCGCTCCTCGGACAGGGCCCCCGCGAGGCCGCGGCCCGCCTCGCCCCGCTCATCCCCGAGCCCCTCGACCACGTCCTGCTCCAGGCCGACCTGACGGCCGTGGCCCCCGGCCCGCTGGAACGCCCGCTCGCCGAGATGCTGTCGGTGCTCGCGGACATCGAGTCCAAGGGCGGCGCCACGGTCTACCGCTTCACGCCCGGTTCCGTACGCCGCGCCCTGGACGCCGGTCAGGCCGCGTCCGACCTGCACGCCTTCCTCGGCACGCACAGCCGCACGCCGGTGCCGCAGCCGCTGAGCTACCTCATCGACGACGTGGCCCGCCGCCACGGCCATCTGCGGATCGGCGCCGCCTCCGCGTACGTACGCTGCGACGACGAGGCCGTACTCAACGAGATCCTGGCCGACAAGCGCTCGGCCGCCCTGCGGCTGCGCCGGCTCGCGCCGACCGTCCTGGCCGCCCAGACCGACCCGGGCTCGCTGCTCGAAGGGCTCCGCGAGATGGGATACGCCCCGGCCGCCGAATCCGCCGAGGGTGACGTCCTGATCACCCGCGCCGGCGCCCGCCGCACCCCGCCCCGTACCGCGCCCGCCCCCGTCCCCGAGGGCCCGCCCGTCCCGGACACGACCCTGCTGTCCGCCGCGGTACGGGCCATCAGGGCCGGTGACACGGCCGCGCGGGTCGTCCACAAGGACGCCCCCGACACGGCCGCGGCCGGTTCGCTCCCCCGCACGACCTCCGCCGAGACCCTCGCCACGGTGCAGGCGGCCGCGATGACCGGGTCCGCGGTGTGGATCGGCTACGTCAACGCGGACGGCGCGGCCAGCCAACGGGTGATCGCCCCGGTCAAGGTCGAGGGCGGCTTCGTCACGGCGTACGACCACACAGCCGACGAGATCCGCACCTACCCCCTGCACCGCATCACGGGCGTAGCGGAGCTGGCCGACGACGCGGCCCCGTGACCCCCGGCCTCCTGGGAAGTCACGGACGAAAATCTGCCCCGTACGCCCGATATGCCCGTCGACAACTTCCCCCTGTCGGGGGTGGGCCGCGCACACCCCCGATGAGGCACACTGGACGTTTGGCTGTTCGCACCCGGGCGGCCACCCCCTGCCGGAAAGGGCCGACGCGCGTGACCGGACCCCTCATCGTCCAGAGCGACAAGACGCTGCTCCTCGAAGTCGACCACGACCAGGCGGACGCCTGCCGTCGCGTGATCGCCCCGTTCGCGGAGCTGGAGCGTGCACCCGAGCACATCCACACCTACCGGGTCACCCCGCTCGGCCTGTGGAACGCCCGCGCCGCGGGGCACGACGCCGAGCAGGTCGTCGACGCGCTCGTGGAGTACTCGCGCTACCCCGTGCCGCACGCGCTCCTCGTCGACATCGCCGAGACGATGGCGCGGTACGGCCGCCTCACCCTGTCCAAGCACCCGGTGCACGGCCTGGTGCTGACGTCCAACGACCGGCCGGTGCTGGAGGAGATCCTCCGCTCGAAGAAGGTCCAGCCGTTGGTCGGGGCCCGTCTCGACCCGGACACCGTGGCCGTGCACCCCTCCGAGCGCGGGCAGATCAAGCAGACGCTGCTGAAGCTGGGCTGGCCCGCCGAGGACCTCGCCGGGTACGTCGACGGCGAGGCGCACCCGATCGAGCTCGACCAGAACGGCTGGGCGCTGCGCCCGTACCAGAAGCAGGCCGTCGAGGGCTTCTGGCACGGCGGTTCCGGTGTCGTCGTCCTCCCCTGCGGGGCCGGGAAGACGCTGGTCGGCGCCGGTGCGATGGCGGAGGCCAAGGCGACCACGCTGATCCTGGTCACCAACACCGTCTCGGCCAGGCAGTGGAAGCACGAGCTGGTGAAGCGGACCTCGCTGACCGAGGACGAGATCGGTGAGTACAGCGGTACGCGCAAGGAGATCCGGCCGGTCACGATCGCCACGTACCAGGTGCTGACGACCCGCCGTAAGGGCATCTACCCGCACCTGGAGCTGTTCGACTCCCGTGACTGGGGGCTCGTGATCTACGACGAGGTGCACCTGCTGCCCGCCCCCGTCTTCAAGTTCACCGCCGACCTCCAGGCCAGGCGGCGCCTCGGGCTCACCGCCACGCTGGTGCGGGAGGACGGGCGCGAGTCGGACGTCTTCTCGCTCATCGGACCCAAGCGGTTCGACGCGCCGTGGAAGGAGATCGAGGCGCAGGGCTACATCGCGCCCGCCGACTGCGTCGAGGTCCGCGTCAATCTGACGGATTCGGAACGGCTGGCGTACGCGACGGCCGAGGCCGAGGAGAAGTACCGGTTCTGCGCGACGACCGCGACGAAGCGCAAGGTCACCGAGGCGCTCGTCCGCAAGCACCAGGGTGAGCAGACCCTCGTCATCGGGCAGTACATCGACCAGCTCGACGAGCTCGGTGAGCACCTGAACGCCCCGGTGATCAAGGGCGAGACCAGCAACGCCCAGCGCGAGAAGCTGTTCGGCGCGTTCCGCGAGGGTGAGATCAGCGTGCTGGTCGTGTCGAAGGTGGCGAACTTCTCGATCGACCTGCCGGAGGCGACGGTCGCCATCCAGGTGTCGGGAACATTCGGCTCACGCCAGGAGGAGGCCCAGCGGCTCGGCCGGGTGCTGCGGCCGAAGGCGGACGGGCACGAGGCCCGGTTCTACTCGGTGGTCGCCCGCGACACGATCGACCAGGACTTCGCGGCGCACCGCCAGCGGTTCCTGGCCGAGCAGGGGTACGCGTACCGGATCGTCGACGCGGACGAACTGCTCACGGACAGCTGACCCGGAGGCTGCCGGCCGGGGCCGGAGGCCGTCGGCCGGGGCCGGAGGGGGAGGCAGTCGGCCGGGGCCGAGGGGGAGGCAGTCAGGCCGGAGGGTGGCCGGTCTGAGGGTGGCCGGTCTGGGTCCGGTCGGCCTGAGGTCGGCCGGTGGTCTCTCAGCGGTGGCGGCGGACGACGCCCGCCTCCTCCGCGTACTCGCCGAGGACGGCCACCCCGAAGGCGGTGCGCGCGAAGACGCCGACTGCGCGCACCGCGTCGCCGAGGCGGTGGCCGCGACGGTGGCCGGTGGCCGCGGTCGCGCCGTGCGCGGGCCCGGTCCTGCGCGGGTTCACATATACGGTGCTCATGCATTCCATGGTGCTCCGCTCCCGGCCGGAACGGCATCGGCCTGTGGACGGAAGCGCGCGAGGGCCCGGGTAGGCCCCAGGTCGCACCCCGCCCCCACCGTCCCCTACGGGAGATACGGACACCGTCCTTATTCGTTCGACGGTGCGGACCACGGTCGATACAATCGCCGGTCTGCCCGCCTCCGCACCGTGGTACCGGCCGCCTCCTTGAGCGGCCGGCAGCCGGGGGAGCGCCGCCGACCGGACGGAAACCGGCCGACAACAGCCGCACGCATCCTCTGCGTGCGCACCTGTGAACGTCCTTGAGCGGACCAGGCCACCGAGCCCGGTCCGCCGTCCTGCGTCGAAAAGCCGGAGGCAACACCGTGCCCGCGCACGAAGAGACAAGCGAAGACACCAGCGAAGCGGCCAGCAGTCCACTGGCCGGGGAACGTGCCCACCTCGCCGGCTCCCGCGCCGCACTGCGCGCCATGCGCGAGGACGTACAGGCCCTCGACATCCGCGACGTCACGGCGAACTGGGTCAACGCCGCCGTCCTGCAGGCCCAGATCGACGACCGCATCAAGGCGCTCGCCGACCTCTCCCACACCCCGCTGTTCTTCGGCCGCCTCGACTACCGGCACCCGGTCGGCGCGGAAGAGGCGGAGGGGGCCGAGGGCGAGCAGTTCTACATCGGGCGCCGCCACGTCCACGACGCCCACGGCGACCCGATGGTCATCGACTGGCGCGCCCCGGTCTCCCAGCCGTTCTACCAGGCCTCCAGGAACAACCCCCTGGACGTCGACCGGCGCCGCCGCTTCGGCTACACCGGTGGCGAACTGACCGCGTACGAGGACGAGCACCTCACCGACCCGGCGGAGACCGAGCAGACCAGCAAGCTCCTCCAGGCGGAGATCGAGCGGCCCCGCGTCGGCCCGATGCGCGACATCGTGGCGACGATCCAGCCGGAGCAGGACGAGATCGTCCGGAGCGACCTCGGCGGAACGGTCTGCGTCCAGGGAGGCCCCGGCACCGGGAAGACGGCCGTCGGTCTGCACCGGGTCGCCTACCTCCTGTACGCGCACCGCGAACGGCTCGCCCGCACGGGCACCCTCGTCATCGGCCCGAACCGGTCCTTCCTGCACTACATCGAGCAGGTGCTGCCCGCACTGGGCGAGCTGGAGGTGAAGCAGGCCACCGTCGAGGACCTGGTGACGGCTCAGGTCGAGGTGCGCGGCACCGACGAGGCGGCCGCCGCCGTGATCAAGGGCGACGCCCGGATGGCCGAGGTCCTGCGGCGCGCGCTCCGCTCGCACGTCACCCCGCCGACGGAGGGAGTCGTCGTGGTGCGCGGCTCGCGGCGCTGGCGCGTACCGGCGTACGAGATCGAGGAGATGGTCGACGAGCTGCTGGCCCGTGACATGCGCTACGGCGCCGCCCACGAGGCGCTCCCGCAGCGCATCGCGCACGCCGTCCTCGTACGCATGGAGGAGGCGGGTGAGGCCCCGGACGACCGCGTGCAGAACGCGGTGGCGCGTACGCCCGCGGTGAAGGCGGCCGTGAAGGCGGTCTGGCCCGCGGTGGACCCGGCGAAGCTGGTGCTGCGGCTCCTCTCGGACCCCGAGTTCCTGGCGGTGCACGCGGAGGGGATCCTCACCGGCGACGAGCAGAAGCGGATCGTCCTGGCCAAGCCGGCCCGCAGCGTGAAGTCGGCGAAGTGGTCGGCGGCGGACGCGGTCCTGATCGACGAGGCGGGCGACCTGGTGGCCCGTACGCACTCGCTGGGCCATGTCGTCATCGACGAGGCCCAGGACCTGTCCCCGATGCAGTACCGGGCGGTGGGCCGCCGCTGCTCGACCGGCTCGGCGACGGTGCTCGGCGACCTGGCACAGGGCACGACACCCTGGTCGACGGAGAGCTGGGCGCAGGCGCTGTTCCACCTCGGCAAGGCGGACGCGGTGGTGGAGGAGCTGACCGCGGGCTTCCGTGTGCCGCGCGAGGTGATCGCGTACGCCTCCCGGCTGCTCCCCGCGATCTCGCCCGGTCTGGCCCCCGTGGAGTCCGTACGTGAGACACCCGGCTCGCTGGCCGTACGGGAGGTGACCGGCGCTGACGCCCTGGTCGCGGCGGTGGTCGCGGCGTGCGAGGAGTCGCTGGCCCACGAGGGCTCGATCGGCCTGATCGCCGCCGACGCCCGTGTCCCGGCGCTGGCCGACGCCCTGACGGCGGCGGGCCACGCGTACCTCTCCCCCGGTGAGGAGACGACGGCCGCGTCCCGGCTGACGCTGGTCCCGGCGTCGCTGGCGAAGGGCCTGGAGTACGACTACGTGGTGCTGGACGAACCGGCCGCCGTGGTCGACGGCGAACCCGACGAACGCACGGGCCTGCGCCGGCTGTACGTGGCCCTGACCCGAGCGGTCTCGGGCCTGGTGGTCCTGCACGCGGCCCCACTGCCGGAGCAACTCGGGTAGGAACCGCCGCCCCGCCTCTCCCGCCGGTCCGGGCGGCCTGCGCCGCGTCCCCGGATCCTTCCGCGTCCACCTTCGGAAGGATCCGGTCCAGCCGGCGCGGTGTCCACCGGGCGGTGCGGCCGACCAGGGCCATCACGGCGGGGACCAGAGGAGCCGGACGACGGTGGCGTCGATGAGCACGCTCGCCGCGAGTCCGAGGCCGAGCATCTTCACCACGATGTTGTCGCTGGTCCGGAACGCGGCGAAGACGTCGCCCGTCGCGCGCCCGCCCGTCGCGCCTCGCGCGCCCGCCCCGCCGCGTGCTCACCCGCCGAGGGCCGCGCGCCACTCCCGTACCGCCGCCTCGTCCACCGGGCCCGACCAGCCGGACGGACGGGCGGCGCCGCCGATGTGGAAGGCGTCGATACCGGCGGCCACCAGGCGGGGCAGGTGTTCCAGGCGGAGCCCGCCACCCACCAGGATCTGCGGCTCGTAGCCCGGCTGCCCGGCTGCCGCTCGGGCCGCCTCGGCGAGCAGGGTGGGGATGCCGTCATCGACGCCCTTGGCCGAGCCCGCCGTCAGGTACGTGTCCAGACCGGGCAGTTCCGCGAGGTGCTTGCGCAGTGCGTCGCGGTCCACGACGCGGTCGATCGCCCGGTGGAAGGTCCACCGGCAGCCGTTCAGCTCGGCGACGAGACGCTCGACGGCCACCAGGTCGACGTTCCCCTCCTGGTCGAGGAAGCCGAGCACGAACTCCTCGGCCCCCTCCGCCCGCATCTCGCGCGCCCTCTCCACGAGCACGTCGATGTCGCCGACCGCGAACCCGTCCGCGACCCGGAGCATGACGCGCAGCGGGATGTCCACGGCGGACCGGATCTCCGCGACGGTCTTCGGAGAAGGGGTCAGGCCGTCCGCGGCCATGTCGGTGACCACTTCGAGGCGGTCCGCACCACCCGCCTGAGCCGCGACCGCGTCCTCCGCGTCGAGAGCGATCACCTCCAGGACTGCACGGTTGCTCATGTGGTTCCATTCCTTCGGAGCGGCTATAGGTCTAGTCCAATAAACAGCCTACGGGTCAGCTCCGGACGGCGCAGCTTCCCCATGTGAACGCATGGGCGTGAAAGATACGCGAGGCCCGGGACACATCCATGGAACGGACGCGCCGACGGCCTCACGGGGCAGCCGCCCCGTCGGCCAGGACGCGCCGTCGCCGTCGCGCCACCCCCACCGACGAGGAGGGGCCGCGCGGCGGGATGCGGGAGGGCCACGTCATCAGCCGAAACAACTCGCGTGTAGGTTGCACTCGGCGTGTGCGGGGCGGACCCGGCCCCCCGACCGGGCCCGCCCCGCACACGCCCCTACGGGCGCTGCCCCATCCGGTCCACCACGGCCGCCCGGACGAGTCCTCGAATCCTTGACCTCGACGAACTTCGCGATGCCCCGGAGCCCAGGCTCTTGAGCTCATCGGGACCCCCTCGAAGGCGTGGGCACTGTCACCTGTTGTTGTCCGCCGACCCCGTTCGAGTTCCCATCCAATCGCCAGGTGGTCGCTCAGGCCGCCACGAACCGCACGGGCGTCCCGGGCACCGCCTGGGCCGCCGCTGCCAGGGCGGCCTCGGCCACGACGGCGACGACCGGGTAGCCGCCCGTCGTCGGGTGGTCGTTGAGGAAGACCACGGGCCGCCCGTCCGGCGGCACCTGGACGGCACCCAGCACGATGCCCTCGCTGGGCAGTTCGCCGCCCCGGGAGCGTTCCAGGGCGGGCCCCTCCGTACGCAGTCCGATGCGGTTGCTCCGCTCCGAGACCCGGTACGCGGCGGTGGTGAGCGTACGCAGGGCGGCCGGGGTGAACCACGTGTGGCGGGGCCCGGGGTACAGCGGCAGGACCAGCTCCGCGGGGGCACCCGGCCAGGGCACCGCGTCGGCGGGCGCGCAGCCGTGTCCGTGCCCCGGGGCCAGCAGCCCCAGGGGCAGTACGTCACCGTCGCGCAGGACCGGCGGGCCGAGCCCCGAGAGCAGGTCGGCGGACCGGCTGCCCAGCACCTGTTCCGGCACCAGACCACCGCCGAACGCCAGATAGCAGCGGAGCCCGTGCTCGGCGGGCCCGGCCTCCAGCACCGCCCCTTCCGGTACGCGCACGGGCGCACCCCACGCCACCGGCCGGTCGTCCACCGTGACCCGGCAGCCCGCCCCGCCGACGACTGCGGTCACGGACGGGGCTCCGGACAGGCGGACCGCGCAGCCCGTGAGCGTGGTCTCCAGCACCGCCGCGTCCGGCGCGTTGCCGGCGAGCCGGTTGGCCAGCCGCCGGGCGGGCGCGTCCAGTGCCCCCGCCCGGGGCACCCCGAGATGCGCCCAGCCGGTCCGCCCCTCGTCCTGCACGGTCGTCAGCGCCCCGGCCCGCACGACATGGAGCCCGGGGCTCATCCGCGTACTCCCGCCGCCACGAAGCGCACCCGGGCGCCGGGGCCGAGCAGTGCCGCCGGTTCGCGTCCCGGGTCCCACAGGGCGGCAGGCTCCGGCATCCGGCCGACGATCTGCCAGCCGCCGGGCGACGCGCGCGGATAGACCCCCGTGTACGGCCCGGCGAGGGCCAGCGCACCGGCGGGCACCCTGGTCCGCGGGGTGGCGCGGCGCGGTACGTGCAGGTGGCCGGGCAGCCCCGTGAGGTATCCGAATCCGGGCGCGAATCCGCAGAAGGCCACCCGGAACTCCGTACCGGCGTGGATGCGCGGCACGTCTTCGACGGCGACGCCCCACAGCCCGGCGACCTCGGCGAGATCCGGGCCGTCGTAGACGACGGGGATCTCGACGGCCTCCCCCGCGCCCCGGTGCGGCGGCGGAATCTCCCAGGTCAGCAGCCGCTCGGCCAGCGAACGGTCCTCGACCCCGTCCAGCAGCACCGTCCGGGCGCCGGGGACGATCTCGCGCACGGCGGGCAGGGAGCCGTCCGCCCGGCGGCGCAGCAGCTCCGCGTGGAAGGCCTCCGCGTCCTCGCCGGAGGCCAGCTCCACCAGCAGGGCCCGGGGCCCGGCCGGGAGCACCCGTACCGCGCTCACGCGAACGCCCGCACGGACACGCCCGCGTCCTCCAGTGCCCTCCGGATCCGCAGGGCGAGCGCCGCCGCCCCGGGAGTGTCGCCGTGGACGCACAGCGACCGGGCTGCGACCGGTATCCGGCTCCCGTCCACGCCGGTCACCGTCCGCCCGACGGCCATGCCGACGCTGCGGTGTACGACGTCGTCCGCGTCGTGCAGCACCGCGCCCGCCTCGCCGCGCGGCACGAGCGTGCCCTGCGGGGTGTACGCGCGGTCGGCGAACGCCTCCGGCACCGCCGTCAGGCCCGCGGCCTCCGCGTGGGCCAGCAGCCTGGACCCGGGCAGCCCGAGGACCGCCGGACGGCCGCCCGCGAGCAGGACGCCCTCGACGACGGCGGCTGCCTGGCCGTCGTCCCACACGACGCGGTTGTACAGGGCGCCGTGCGGCTTCACGTACGAGACGGTGGAGCCCGCCGCCTCCGCGAAGACCCGCAGCGCACCGATCTGGTAGGCGGTCTCGGCGGTGAGTTCGCCGGCCGGGACGTCCATGGCGCGGCGTCCGAAACCGGCGAGGTCGCGGTAGGAGACCTGCGCCCCGATCCGCACGCCCCGGGCCGCCGCCAGGTCGCAGACCCGGCGCATCACGGAGGCGTCCCCGGCGTGGAAGCCACAGGCGACGTTGGCGCTCGTGACACAGGTCAGCAGCGCCTCGTCCTCGGTGAGGGTCCAGCGTCCGAACCCCTCTCCGAGGTCCGCGTTGAGGTCCATCGGGTACGTCGGGTACGTCGGGTCAGCGGTGTCCGTCACGGGCGCACGCTAACCACCGGCCGCCCCGCACGACAAGGCCGGGCACGTCCTACAGTCGCCGTATGACCGACGCCCTCACGCTCCGCACCCGTTGGCAGGACGCCCTCGTCGCCGCCCGGCGCGGAGCCCCCGGCCCCGACCCGGCACCGTACGCCGACAACCTCCTGGCCCGCTGGGCCGAATCGCAGCGGCGCTACCACACCACCGCCCATCTGACCCAGGTCCTGGACCGCGTCGACACCCTCGCCGGCCATGCCGCCGACCCGGACCTGGTGCGCCTGGCCGTCTGGTTCCACGACGCGGTCTACCGCCCCGACCGCACCGAGAACGAGGAGCGCAGCGCCGCTCTCGCCGAGCGGGCCCTGCCGGAGGCCGGTGTCCCCGGCGCCGGCGTGGCCGAGGTGGCCCGGCTGGTCCGGCTCACCGTCACCCACGACCCGGCGGACGGCGACACCAACGGGGAGGTGCTGTGCGACGCGGACCTGGCGATCCTCGCGGCGGGCCCACGGGAGTACGCGGCGTACGCGGCGCAGGTACGGGAGGAGTACGGCTTCGTACCGGACGACGCCTTCCGTGAGGGCCGGGCGGCCGTCCTGCGGCAGCTGCTGGGCCTGCCCAGGCTGTTCCGTACGCCGCACGGGGTCGCGGAGTGGGGACCGCGGGCCCGGCAGAACCTGATGACGGAGCTGGAGCTGCTCACCCACTGAGACGGGGGAATGCCGAGGGAAGGAACACTGTTGGTCACAGTCATGCCCGACTCCGCCTCCAGCCGGCCCCGTATGCCCTTGGCCGTATACATCCTCGGCCTTTCGGTCTTCGCTCTCGGTACCAGCGAGTTCATGCTGTCCGGACTGCTGCCACCGATCGCCGACGACATGAACGTGTCGATCCCGCAGGCCGGACTCCTCATATCCGCCTTCGCGATCGGCATGGTGATCGGCGCCCCGCTGCTGGCCGTGGCCACGCTCCGGCTGCCACGCCGCACGACGCTCGTCGCGCTCATCTCGGTCTTCGGTCTGGGCCAGATCGCGGGCGCGCTGGCGCCGACGTACGAGGTGCTCTTCGTCTCCCGGGTGGTGAGCGCGCTGGCGTGCGCCGGTTTCTGGGCGGTGGGCGCTGCGGTCGCCATCGCCATGGTGCCGGTGAACTCGCGGGCCCGGGCGATGGCCGTCATGATCGGCGGGCTGTCGATCGCCAACGTGCTGGGTGTGCCGCTGGGCGCGTTCCTCGGGGAGAGCTTCGGCTGGCGTTCGGCGTTCTGGGCGGTGGGCGCCGCGTCCGCCGTGGCCCTGGTCGGCGTCGCCACGCGCATCCCGCGCATCCCGCTGCCCGACGAGAAGCCGCAGCTCAAGCGCGAGGTCGCGATCTACCGGGACCGCCAGGTGTGGTTGTCGATCGTGATCACGGCGCTCGCGGCGGGCGGTGTCTTCTGCGCGTTCAGCTATCTCGCGCCGCTCCTGACGGATGTCGCGGGGCTGAGCTCCGGCTGGGTGCCATGGGTGCTCGCGCTGTTCGGCGTCGGTGCGGTGATCGGGACGACGATCGGCGGCCGGGTCGCGGACGCGCACCTCTTCGGGGTGCTGCTGAGCGGCATCACGGCCTCGACGGTCTTCCTGGTGGCACTGGCCCTGTTCGCGTCGAACCAGGTCGCGGTGATCGTCCTGGCGTTCCTGCTCGGCCTGTCCGCCTTCTACACGGCCCCGGCGCTCAACGCCCGGATGTTCAACGTCGCGGGCGTCGCCCCGACGCTGGCCGGTGCGACGACGACGGCGGCGTTCAACCTGGGCAACACGAGCGGCCCGTGGCTGGGTGGCACGGTCATCGACGCGGACTTCGGCTTCCAGGCGACGGCCTGGGCGGGCGCCGCGATGATGCTGGTCGGCCTGGCGGCGGTGGTGGTGTCGATGCGCCTGGGCGGCAACGGCACCCCGTCCCGACGCATCGCGGGCGCCCCGGGCAGGACCATCCCCACGCAAGCCACCGAACCGGCTCCTGCCGCCTCTACGACTTCTGCCGCTTCCGCCACGTCGGTCACTCCTGGGGAGCAGGCCGCCCCTTCGGGCGCCGCAGCCCCGCGGCAGTGATCCGGCGCACGATCTCCTTCGATCCGACCTCCCGAGCCCCGGCGCGCACCGCGTCCGCGTAGTGCGCCTCGGGTACGTCGTAGTGGTCGCGCTCGAACGCGCGGGGCGGGCAGCCGATCGCCGCGGCGAAGGCGTGCAGCTCGTCGAACGACACGTCGCTGACGAGGTGGGACCACATGCGCCCGTGCCCCGGCCAGGTGGGCGGGTCGATGTAGACGGTCATCCGCCGAGCACCCCTGCGAGCTCCCCCACGGGTGCGACGGCCACCGTGGCCTTGGTGCAGACCCAGTGCGGGTCGGGGCCGAGCTCGGGCTCGACCTCCAGGGCGTGCGGCCCGTCCTCGGTGCACACGGGGCACAGCGGCCAGCGGCCGTAGCGCTCCAGCAGCGCGTCCTGGACGTCCTGCGCCACCAGGCCGGTGACGAAGGCCACGCCTTCGGGCCACTGCTCGACCCACCAGCGCCGATGGGTCACCGCGTCCTCGACCAGCGAGACGACCTCGGCCTCGGCCACGTCACCCGCGACGAGGTCGGCCATCACCAACGCCCGCGCGCGATGCAACTCCCGCTCCACCATCCTCAACTCCATCCCCCCATTCTCCCCCGCTCCCCTGGCGCACCGGGCTGCCCGGTGATTGGGAACTTGGAGACGCCCAAATCGGGCATTTACTCCACATTTTCGTCCTTAGCCTCCCAATCACTCATAGGGGATTGACGATGCGGCGGAGTGGAAATAACTTTCAAGGGTGACCAATGACGTGAAGGAAAGTTTCAGCGCTGGTTCCCCGCCCGCGCCTGCGGCCCTCGCGGCCAAGGTGCGGACCCTCGCCCCCTCCATGACCCGCTCCATGCAGCGGGTCGCCGAAGCCGTGGCGGGGGACCCTGCCGGATGCGCCGCCCTCACCGTCACCGGTCTCGCCGAGCTCACCGGCACCAGCGAGGCCACCGTCGTCCGCACTGCCCGCCTCCTCGGCTACCCCGGCTACCGGGACCTGCGCCTGGCGCTCGCCGGGCTCGCGGCCCACCAGCTCTCCGGCCGGGCGCCCGCCGTCACCGCCGACATCGCGGTGGACGACCCGATCGCCGATGTCGTGACCAAGCTCGCGTACGACGAGCAGCAGACCCTCGCCGACACCGCCGCGGGCCTCGACACCGGCCAGCTCGGCGCCGCGGTCGCCGCCGCCGCGACCGCACGCCGCATCGACATCTACGGCGTCGGTGCCTCCTCCCTCGTCGGCCAGGACCTGGCGCAGAAGCTGCTCCGCATCGGTCTGATCGCCCACGCCCACACGGACCCGCACCTCGCGGTGACCAACGCCGTGCAGCTCCGCGCCGGTGACGTGGCCATCGCGATCACGCACTCCGGCTCCACGGGGGACGCCATAGAGCCGCTCCGGGTCGCCTTCGACCGGGGTGCGACGACGATCGCGATCACCGGCCGCCCGGACGGACCGGTCTCGCAGTACGCCGACCACGTCCTGACGACGTCCACCGCCCGCGAGAGCGAGCTGCGGCCCGCCGCCATGTCGAGCCGTACGAGCCAGCTCCTCGTCGTCGACTGCCTGTTCATAGGCGTCGCCCAGCGTACGTACGAGACGGCCGCACCCGCCCTGGCCGCTTCGTACGAGGCACTCGCCCACCGCCACAGCCCGCGCAGCCGCTGACCACACGGCCGCACCCGCACCCGCACCCGCACCCGCAGAACCGTACGAGACCGAGAAAGCAGAGCAGCTGTCCATGACCTCCACCACCGATGCCGGTAACGACGCCGCCGCCCCCGACGGCTACGGCGAGCTGCGCGCGCAGCTGGCCACCCTCACCACCGAGGCGTTCCGCCCCGAGCTCGCCGAGATCGACCGGCTCTCCACCCAGGAGATAGCCCGGATCATGAACGGTGAGGACACCACCGTGCCCGCCGCGGTCGCCGCGAAGCTGCCGCAGATCTCCGCCGCGATCGACGCCACCGCCGAGCGCATGGCGCGCGGCGGCCGGCTGATCTACGCGGGCGCCGGTACGGCCGGCCGCCTGGGCGTGCTCGACGCCAGCGAGTGCCCGCCCACCTTCAACACCGACCCGTCCGAGGTCATCGGCCTGATCGCGGGCGGCCCGTCCGCCATGGTCAAGGCCGTCGAGGGCGCCGAGGACAGCAAGGAGCTGGCCGCCGCCGACCTGGACGAGCTGGGCCTCACCGCCGACGACACGGTGGTCGGCATCTCCGCCTCCGGCCGCACCCCGTACGCCATCGGGGCCGTCGAGCACGCCCGCGGCAAGGGCGCGCTCACCCTCGGCCTCTCCTGCAACGCCGGCTCCGCACTCGCCGCGGCCGCCGAGCACGGCCTGGAGATCGTCGTCGGCCCCGAGCTGCTCACCGGCTCCACACGGCTGAAGGCGGGTACGGCCCAGAAGCTCGTCCTCAACATGCTGTCGACGATCACGATGATCCGGCTCGGCAAGACGTACGGGAATCTGATGGTCGACGTGCGCGCCTCCAACGAGAAGCTACGCGCCCGCTCCCGCCGGATCGTCTCCCTCGCCACCGGTGCCTCCGACCAGGAGATCGAGGCGGCGCTCGCCGCCACCGACGGCGAGGTCAAGAACGCCATCCTCACGATCCTGGGCGAGGTCGACGGCCCCACCGCCGCCACGCTCCTGGCCGGCTCCGAGGGCCACCTCCGCGCCGCCCTCGCGGCCGTACGCACCACCTGACGCACCACCTGCACCACTCCCCCGCACAGCAAGGCACCATGCACATGGCTACTGAAGACAAGAACCGCGCCACCGCCGCCGCGATCCTTCCGCTCGTCGGTGGCGCAGCGAACGTCAGCTCGATCGCCCACTGCATGACCAGGCTCCGGCTCGGTCTGCACGACCGTTCCCTCGTCGACGACGAGGCCCTGAAGGCCGTCCCCGCCGTGATGGGCGTGGTCGACGACGACACGTACCAGATCGTCCTCGGCCCCGGTACGGTCGCCCGGGTCACCCCGGAGTTCGAGCAGCTGGTCGAGGAGGAACGCGCGTCCGCGCCCCCGGTCGTCCACACCTCCGAGGAACTGGCGGCGCAGGGCGCGGCGATCAAGGCGCAGCAGAAGGCGAAGAACGCCACCCCGTTCAAGCTGTTCCTGCGCAAGATCGCGAACATCTTCGTCCCGCTGATCCCGGCCCTCATCGGCTGCGGCATCATCGCCGGTCTCAACGGACTGCTGGTCAACCTCGGCTGGCTGCCCTCGGTCACACCCGCCCTGGCCGCGATGGCATCCGGCTTCATGGCGTTGATCGCGGTCTTCGTGGGCTACAACACGGCGAAGGAGTTCGGCGGTACGCCGATCCTGGGTGGTGCGGTCGCGGCGATCATCGTCTTCCCGGGCGTCGCGAACATCGACGCCTTCGGACAGACCCTCTCCCCCGGCCAGGGCGGTGTGCTCGGCGCGCTGGGGGCCGCGGTCCTCGCGGTGTACGTGGAGAAGTGGTGCCGCCGCTGGGTGCCCGAGGCCCTCGACGTCCTGGTCACCCCGACCCTGACGGTGCTGATCTCCGGCCTGGTCACGATCTTCGGCCTGATGTACGTCGCCGGTGAGGTCTCCTCCGCCATCGGTACGTTCGCCGACTGGCTGCTGTCCACGGGTGGCGCGGGTGCGGGCTTCCTGCTCGGCGGCTTCTTCCTGCCGCTGGTGATGCTGGGCCTGCACCAGGCCCTGATCCCGATCCACACGACGCTGATCGAGCAGCAGGGCTTCACGGTCCTGCTCCCCATCCTCGCCATGGCCGGCGCGGGCCAGGTCGGCGCGGCGGCAGCGGTCTACCTGCGCCTGCCCCGTAACGAGTCGATCCGCAGGAACATCAAGTCCGCCCTCCCGGCCGGTCTGTTGGGTGTCGGCGAGCCTCTGATCTACGGTGTATCGCTCCCGCTCGGCCGCCCGTTCATCACGGCCTGTGTCGGCGGCGCGTTCGGCGGCGGCTTCGTGGGCCTGTTCAACCAACTCGGCGACTCCGTCGGCTCCACGGCCATCGGCCCGTCCGGCTGGGCCCTGTTCCCGCTCCTGGACGGCAACCACGGTCTCGGCTCGACGATCGCGATCTACGCGGGCGGTCTGGCGGTCGGCTACGTCGCCGGATTCGTCGCCACGTATTTCTTCGGCTTCAGCAAGGCCCTGCTGGACGAGTTCAACGTCCCGCAGGAGCCGGTCCCCTCGACGGTCGCCGCCACCGGCGGCCACACCACGACGGACCCGGGCACCGCACCCGGCGCCCCGGCGAAGGAACCGGCGGGGGTCTGACCCTCCACCTCGGCCCCTCGGCCCCGTCGAACCCGTCGGACCCGTCTGACCCCTCGGATTCGTCTGCCCCCTCGGGCCACCTCGCCTCCGGCCCCTTCGGACCGCCGGGCACCGCACCGCACCACCTCACGGCCGAGGCGGTGCGGTGCCCCGTCGGCGGCGTCGGCGGCTGCCCTTGACCTGGATCGTGCTCCAGCTTTCGCCGCGGTGGCCTGAGGCAGACGCCGTCTCGCAAGGCGACAAAAACCTTCGGATAATCCAGGAGTAGGAAATCATTCCTAGGGCATCAGAAGCCTTGGAGGTTGATAACAATGGTTCCCCTGCTTCTCGTTCTTCTGCTCGCCCTGGTCCTCTTCGGTGCCGGATTCGCACTCAAGGCGCTGTGGTGGATCGCAGTAATCGTGCTCGTGGTCTGGCTGATCGGATTCATTGTCCGGCCGACCGCGAGCGGTGGCCGACGTGGCCGGTGGTACCGCTGGTAGAACACCTTCACCAGCACTGATGACGTGGGTGGGCCCGGACCGAAGCGTCCCGGCCCACCCACGTTTACCATTACCCCTACCTCAAAATTCGTAAACCCCCGAAAAAAGGGCAAGCGAGTTACAGAAAACCAAAAATTACCTCGCGAAATGAGC
>NZ_JBHXRD010000016.1:0-189008 GCF_042717325.1 Streptomyces sp. NPDC058637
GGGCCGGGCCATCCGGCTGTGGGGCCTGCGGGCCGTCCGGCCCGCAGGCCCCGGCCGGCGACCGCCGTGCCGAGGACCGCGGACAACGGACAACGGACAACGGACCTACTGTCCCGCGTACTTCTTGCTGACCGAGTCGTAGATGCCCTTGGCCTCCGTACCGAGGCGGGGGCCGGCCAGCCAGCCTGCCGTCACCGGGCCGATCGAGGTGTTCGAGACCAGGGCCGGCTCACCGTCCCGGCCCTCGGCCACCCAGCCACCGCCTGAGGAACCACCGGTCATCGTGCACCCGATGCGGTACATCGTCGGCTGCCCCTCGAAGACCGAGAGCCGTCCGGGCCTGTCCGTGCACTGGAGCGCCTTCTGGCCGTCGAACGGCGGAGCCGCCGGGTAGCCGGTCGCCGTCATGCTGTCCATCTCAGGGACGGCCGGGGCGTCGAAGTCGACGGGGAGCGCCGAACCGACGGTCTCCTCCAGGGACTTGCCCGTCGAGCCCTTCTCCGGGGTGACCCGCAGGACCGCGAAGTCGTACGGGGCGCCCTGGCCGCCGGACGCCGCACCCTGGGCGATCCACTGCTCGGACGTCTGCGCCCACTGGCCCCACCACACGCCGTACGGAGCGACGTCCTCCTTGGGCGCGTTCTGCAGCTCGGCCACCGAGAGACCGGTGTTGTTGTACGACGGGACGAAGGCGATGTTGCGGTACCAGCCGCCCTTCTTGCCGGCGTGCACGCAGTGCCCCGCCGTCCACACCATGTTGGACTTCCCGGGGTTGGCCGGGTCCTTCACCACGGTCGCGGAACAGACCATGGATCCCTCGGGACCGTCGAAGAACAGCTTGCCGGACTCCGGGGCGTTGTCGTGGTACGGCGTCCGCAGGCCGGCGGCCCGGACCGGGGCGGGGGTCGGGTCGGTCACCCCGTCGTCGCCCGAGATGTCGTTGTCGACCGGGTTCTCCGGGGTCTTGTCGGCATCCCGCATCCGGTCGGGGTCCCAGAGGTCCTCGATGATCGGGTTGACGTAGTCCTTGGCCTCACGCAGCCACTTGTCCCTGTCCCAGTTCTTCCACTCGCCGTCCCTCCACTGGTCGAGGTCGATCCCGTGCTCCTTGAGCCGGTCCTTCAGATCGTCCGGGATCGTGACCTTGCCGTCGGAGGCCTGGCTCGCGGCGTCGCTCGGCGTCTTCGCCGCGTCCTCCTCCGGCCCGCAGGCGGTGGCGGTGAACGTCAGGACCGCGGCGAGGGCCGCCGCGGCGAACACGGGGGAGGTGCGGCGGGCGCTCCTCCCGCGGCGTGCGGTGTCGATCGGGCGCATGGGTCGCATCTGGTGATCCCCCTGGGACTTCGTCACTGACTTCGGTACTGCACTGCGGACGTGCCCGGTGCGTGCGGCGCCGTCCCGTGGACCCGCGGCCCGCACCGAGGGCGTCGGAGCGGGGGCCCCGTGCCGAGTGCGGCCCCCACTATGCCGGTGCCGATGGGGACGGTCTGCGGCAGGGCCACGGTTCCGTATCCGCAAGGATCTTCCGATTTACCCGTGATCCCCGGCGTCCCGCGTCGTTGGTACGTACGGGGGACACCCGGACAGCGTTCACCCGCGCGGTCCGTACCTGGGGCAACGTACCGACGTGCAACGCAACTGTTACAGCAGGAGGACCCACAGCCGTGGCCGTGACCGAACCAGCTCCGGTGGCACTTCCCCCTGCGCACGAGGGGATTCTGCGACGTCAGGCACTGCGTGAGTCGGCGGCCCGTACGTACGCGCGCTCCCTGCCGATCGTGCCGGTGCGGGCCAGGGGCATGACCATCGAGGGTGCGGACGGGCGCCGCTACCTCGACTGTCTGTCCGGGGCCGGGACCCTGGCGCTCGGCCACAACCACCCCGTGGTGCTCGAAGCCATCAGGAACGTCATCGACTCCGGCGCACCCCTGCACGTCCTCGACCTCGCCACACCCGTCAAGGACGCCTTCACCACCGAGCTGTTCGCCACCCTGCCCAGGGAACTCGCCGACAACGGGCGGATCCAGTTCTGCGGACCGGCCGGGACGGACGCCGTCGAAGCGGCGTTCAAACTGGTGCGCGCGGCGACCGGACGCAGCGAACTCCTCGCCTTCACCGGCGCGTACCACGGGATGACCGCCGGGGCGCTGGCCGCGTCCGGCGGCGCCCCGGACGTACGCGTGACCCGGCTGCCCTTCCCGCAGAACTACCGCTGCCCGTTCGGGACCGGCGGCGAGCGGGGCGAGGACATCGGCGCACGCTGGACCGAGTACCTGCTGGACGATCCCAAGGGCGGGGTGGCCTCCCCGGCCGGCATGATCCTGGAGCCCGTCCAGGGCGAGGGCGGGGTGAATCCCGCCCCGGACGGCTGGCTGCGCCGGATGCGGGAGATCACCCGGACCCGCTCCATCCCGCTGATCGCGGACGAGGTGCAGACCGGCGTCGGCCGGACCGGGAAGTTCTGGGCCGTCGAGCACAGCGGAGTCGTCCCCGACGTGATGGTCCTGTCCAAGGCCATCGGCGGTTCGCTGCCGCTCGCCGTGATCGTCTACCGCTCCGAGCTCGACACCTGGCAGCCGGGCGCCCACGCCGGCACCTTCCGGGGCAACCAGCTCGCCATGGCGGCCGGTGCCGCCACCCTCGCGTACGTACGGGAGAACCGGCTCGCCGAGCGGGCCGCGACGCTCGGCGCGCGCATGCTCGCCCGCCTGCAGGCCCTGAGCGCGGACCACCCGAGCATGGGCGACGTCCGGGGCCGCGGCCTGATGATCGGCGTCGAGCTCGTCGATCCCGAGGCCGCTCCGCGCACCGTCACCGAGGAGAGCGGCAGCGCACCGCCGCCCGATCCCGCACTCGCCGTCGTGGTCCAGCAGGAATGCCTGCGCCGCGGCCTCATCGTCGAACTCGGCGGACGCCACGGTGCCGTGGTCCGACTGCTCCCCCCGCTCACCCTCACCGACGAACAGGCGACGGCGGTCGTCGACCGCCTCGCCGACGCGCTGCGAGCCGCGGAGCGCTCCCCGCACCGTCGGGCCGCTGCCGGGCCGACCCGCTGACCCCGGACCCCTCACAAGGAAGACCGCCGTGAACCCCACCCCTGCACCCGAGGCCGACGGCCCTCCCACCAGCCAGCAGCGAGGACAGGACCTGCCGGACAGCCTCCTGACCGTCGAGTCGACGACCGTGCCGCGTCAGAAGGCGGGCCCCCACGGCACCCTGCGCGACACCGTGGGCACCTCCGCCCCCACGGGAACGCTCCAGCCCGCCGCTCCCCACGACCCGCACCCCCTCGGTCACACGGACCCGCTCGACCACCCCGACCCCGCCCGCGCCGCCGACACGGCGGGCACCGAGAACCTGCTGCGCTGCTGGGTCCGGGAGAACGACCTGCCCCGGCCGCACGGCGGCACGCTGCGCATCCCGCTCCCCGCCAGCGGCACAGCCCTCCTCGTCCCCGTCGGCCACTGGTCCGCGACGGGATGGCATCGCTTCGGCGCCCCCGTCCTGGAGAACGCACCGGCCGGCGCACCGCACGCCGACGCCGTCACCGTGGCAGCCCTCATCGGACGCGAGAGCGACCGGAACGCCGGCACGGACCTCGTGGCCCGGGTCGCCGACTCGGTGCGCCACACCGCCGCGTTCATCGCGGAGCGCAGGCGCACGCCCGACGCGTCCCCCGAGGCCGACCTGTTCCTCACCGCCGAACAGTCACTCGTCCTCGGCCACCCGCTGCACCCCACGCCCAAGAGCCGCGAAGGCCTCTCCGAGTCCGAGACGCTCCTCTACTCACCCGAACTGGGCGGCTCCTTCCCGCTCCACTGGATGGCCGTCGACCGGTCCGTGCTGGCCACCGAGTCGTCCTGGACGCGGGCGGGCCGCCCGGTCCCGGCGGAGGAGCTCCTGGCACCCCACGCCGTCGGGCTGCGCCTGCCCGACGGGGCCGCGGCCCTCCCGCTCCACCCCTGGCAGGCAGCCGAGCTCATGCGCCGCCCGGCGGTCGCCGCGCTCTTCGACAAGGGCCTCCTGTACGACCTCGGTCCGTACGGGGAACGCTGGTACCCCACCTCCTCCGTCCGCACCGTCCACCGGCCGGGTGCGGAGGTCATGCTGAAGCTCTCCCTGGGCGTACGCATCACCAACTCCCGCCGGGAGAACCTGCGCAAGGAACTCCACCGCGGTGCCGAGGTCCACCGGCTGCTCAGCACCGGACTGGCAGACCGCTGGCGGAAGGCGCACCCGGGCTTCGACATCGTCCGGGACCCCGCCTGGCTCGCCGTCGACGCCCCGGACGGCAGCCCCGTCCCCGGCCTCGACGTCATGCTCCGGCACAATCCGTTCGGCCCGGCGGACGACGCCGTGTGCATCGCCGGACTCACCGCCCCGCGCCCCTGGCCCGGACGTGCCGGGACGCACTCCCGGCTCGCGCAGACCGTCTCGGACCTCGCCGCCCGCACGGGCCGGACGACCGGAGCCGTCTGCGCCGAGTGGTTCCTGCGCTACCTCGACCGGGTGGTTTTGCCCGTCCTGTGGCTCGACGCACACGCGGGCGTCGCCCTGGAGGCCCACCAGCAGAACACCCTCGTGCTCCTCGACCGGGACGGCTGGCCCGTCGGCGGCCGGTACCGCGACAACCAGGGCTACTACTACCGCGAGTCCCACCGTGCCGCACTGGAGCGCCGGCTCCCCGGCATCGGCGCCGTTAGCGACACCTTCGTCTCCGACGCGGTCACCGACGAACGGCTCGCCTACTACCTCGGCATCAACAACGTCTTCGGTCTCATCGGCGCCTTCGGCGCCCAGCGACTGGCCGACGAACGGCTGCTCCTCGCCGCGTTCCGGCGGTTCCTCGAAGGGAATGTCCAGCTGGGCTCCCCGCTGCCGGCGTACCTGCTCGGAACCACGCGACTGCGCTGCAAGGCCAACCTGCTGACCCGGCTGCACGGCCTGGACGAGCTCGTCGGACCGGTCGACACCCAGTCCGTCTACGTCACCATCTCCAACCCCCTGCACACCTGAGAGACACGACTGCCCGCACCCACGAGAGGAGAGCGTCACGGTGCGTCCCGCCGATGCGCACACCGGGGCCGGAACCGGCGCCGCGGCCCCACCCGACGCGACCGGCGTCGAGGACACCCTGGAACTGCGGCTCACCGAAGAGCTGCTCGCCCTGCTCGGCGACGACCCGTCGGCGAGCGCACCCCGGCCCGACGCTCCCGATCGGGTCGGCGGGCCCGATCTGCTCCGCGGGCCCGATCGGGTCGGCGGGTCCGATCTGTTCGTTGCTCCCGATCTGCTCGGCGGCCCGGGCACCTGGCGCCCCGTCACCACGCCCGCGGGGGTGTTCCAACTGGTCGCGGTGGAGCTCGAACGCGACCTCGGAGTGATCAGCCGCTGGATGAACGACCCCGCCGTCGCCGCCTTCTGGGAACTCGCGGGGCCGGAATCGGTCACCGCCGGGCATCTGCGACGGCAGATCGAGGGCGACGGCCGCAGCGTCCCCTGCCTCGGTGTGCTCGGTGGGAGACCCATGAGCTACTGGGAGGTCTACCGCGCGGACCTCGACCCGCTGGCCCGCCACTACCCGTCCCGTCCCCATGACATCGGCGTCCACCTCCTCATCGGAGGTGTGGGCAACCGGGGCCGGGGCATCGGCACCGTACTGCTCAGGGCCGTCTCCGACCTCGTACTGGACAACCGTCCGCCCTGCGCCCGGGTCGTCGCCGAGCCGGACCTGCGCAACACCCCTTCCGTCTCGGCCTTCCTGAGTGCCGGCTTCCGCTTCGCCGCCGAGGTCGAACTCCCCGACAAGCGGGCCGCCCTCATGGTCCGCGACCGTGCGCACCGTGCCCAGCTGTGAACAACTCGCCGCGCCACACCCCTGCTCGAACCCCATCGGTCCCACCCGGAGGAGTCCCCGTGCCGACATACCCCGCGAGCCACACACCGGCGGAGCCTCACCTTCCGCTCGACATACCGGAGCTGAACCCGGCGGTCTGGGACCGGGTGGCGGTGCGGCTGCTCGCGAAGATGCTCGGTGAGTTCGCGTACGAGGAGGTCGTCCTGCCCGTGCCGCAGGTGGACGACGACGCGAGCGCCGGCGGCTACGCGCTGCCGCTCGACGACGGCGCCGTCCTGCGATTCCGTGCCCGGCGCGGGGTGTACGGCAGTTGGCGCGTCGACCCGGAGTCGATCCGCGAGACAGCCGCGGTGACGGCGGAGGGAGGGGCCGGGGAGACGGCCCCGGACGGGACGCCGGGGACCGGCCAGGACGGGACGCGGGGGGCGGCATCGGACCGGACACCGGGGACCGGCCGGCAGGGGAGCCCGGGGACCGCACAGGGCGGGAGCCCGGGGGCGGCCCAGGTCGGGAGCGGTCAGGGCACACCGTTCCGGGATCCGCTGAGATTCCTCGCCCGCGCCCGCCACCTCCTCGGCCTCGACGGTGCCACGCTCGGTCACCTCGTCCGTGAGCTCACCACCACACTCACGGCCGACGCCAGGCTCGACCACACCGCGCTCTCCGCGGCGCAGCTCGCGGACCTCCCGTACGCGGAGCTCGAAGGGCACCAGACGGGCCACCCCTGGCTCGTCGCGAACAAGGGGCGCCTCGGCTTCTCCGCCGCCGACGCCGCCCGCTTCGCCCCCGAAGCGCGCACGGCCACCAGACTCCCCTGGATCGCCGTAGGCAAGCACATAGCCGACTACCGGGGCGTGGCCCGGCTCGCCGCTCCCGAGCACCTCTACGCCCAGGAACTCGACCCGCCCGTCCGGGCCTCGTTCGCCGCCGCCCTGCGTGCCCGGGGCCTCGACCCCGAGGGCTATCTGCTCCTTCCGGTGCACCCGTGGCAGTGGGACGAATGGATCGTCCCCCTCTTCGCCCCGGCGATCGCCGACGGAGCCATCGTGCCCCTGCACACGGACGAAGACCTCCGGCTCCCGCAGCAGTCCATCCGTACGTTCACCAACATCGGCCGCCCGGACCGGCACACGGTCAAACTGCCGTTGTCGATCCTCAACACCCTCGTCTGGCGCGGCCTCCCGACCGCCCGCACGCTCGCCGCCCCGGCGGTCACCGCCTGGGTCCAGGGGCTGCGCGACAACGACCCCTTCCTGCGGGACACCTGCGGGGTCATCCTGCTCGGCGAGGTCGCCTCGGTGGCGGTCGAGCACCCGCTCTACGACCATCTCCCCGAGACGCCCTACCAGTTCAAGGAGATCCTCGGCGCGATCTGGCGGGAGCCCCTGCAACCCCGGCTCGCACCGGGGGAACGAGCCCGGACGCTGGCCTCGCTGCTGCACACGGATCCCGGGGGCCGCGCCTTCACCGCCGAGCTGGTCGCCCGCTCGGGACTGACCCCGGCCGTCTGGCTGACCCGCCTGTTCGCGGCGGTCCTGCCCCCGCTCCTGCACTTCCTGTACCGCTACGGCACCGTCTTCTCCCCGCACGGCGAGAACACCATCGTCGTCTTCGACGGGAACGACGTGCCGGTACGCCTCGCGATCAAGGACTTCGTCGACGACGTGAACGTCAGCGCCCGGACGCTGCCCGAGCACGACGCGATGCCGGCGGACGTCCGCACCATCCTGCTGACGGAAGAACCCTCGTTCCTGACCCAGTTCATCCACTCGGGACTCCTGGTGGGCGTGTTCCGCTATCTGTCCCCGCTCTGCGAGGAACAGCTCGACGTACCGGAGGGTGAATTCTGGTCACTCGTCCGTGCGGAGATCCTGAGCCACCACGCACGTTTCCCCGAGCTGAAGGAGCGGTTCGAGATCTTCGACATGCTGACGCCCACGATCGAGCGGCTCTGTCTCAACCGCAACCGGCTGCATCTGGACGGTTACCGTGACCGGCCGGAGCGCCCGCACGCCGCGGTCCACGGCACGGTCCCCAATCCTCTGCACCTCTCCGTGTGAGTCCGGGAGTGATCGCCGTTGTCAGTGGTGCGCCGTAGGGTGGTCGGGCTATGACGAAGCCATCTCTCCCCGAGCTCCTCCACGCCGCCGTGTCCGCCGTCGGCGGTACGGAACGCCCCGGCCAGGCCTCCATGGCCGAGGCCGTCGCCGCGGCCGTCGACGACAACGCCCACCTGCTCGTCCAAGCCGGTACCGGCACGGGCAAGTCCCTCGGCTACCTGGTGCCCGCGCTGGCCCACGGGGAGCGCGTGGTGGTGGCCACGGCGACCCTCGCCCTCCAGCGGCAGCTGGTCGAGCGGGACCTTCCGCGTACGGTCGAGGCGCTGCATCCGCTGCTGCGCCGCCGCCCCCAGTTCGCGATGCTCAAGGGCCGGTCGAACTACCTCTGCCTGCACCGGCTCCACGAAGGGGTCCCGCAGGACGAGGAGGAGGGACTCTTCGACCAGTTCGAGGCGGCGGCCCCGTCGAGCAAGCTGGGCCAGGACCTGCTGCGCATGCGGGACTGGGCGGACGAGACGGAGACAGGCGACCGGGACGACCTCACCCCCGGTGTGTCGGACCGGGCGTGGGCGCAGATCTCGGTCTCCTCGCGCGAGTGCCTGGGTGCGACGAAGTGCGCGTACGGGGCGGAGTGCTTCGCCGAGACGGCCCGTGAGCGGGCCAAGCTCGCAGACGTCGTCGTCACCAACCACGCCCTGCTCGCCATCGACGCGATCGAGGGCGCCCCGGTGCTCCCGCAGCACGAGGTGCTGATCGTCGACGAGGCCCATGAGCTGGTGTCGCGGGTCACCGGTGTGGCCACCGGCGAGCTCACCCCGGGCCAGGTGAACCGCGCGGTGCGCCGCGCGGCGAAGCTGGTGAACGAGAAGGCGGCCGATGCACTGCAGACCGCCTCCGAGGGCTTCGAGCGGGTCATGGAGCTGGCCCTTCCGGGCCGCCTGGAGGAGGTTCCGGAGGACCTCGGATACGCGCTGATGGCGCTGCGCGACGCCGCCCGCACGGTGATCTCCGCGCTCGGCGCCACCCGGGACAAGTCCGTCCAGGACGAGGACGCCGTCCGGAAGCAGGCCATGGCGTCGGTCGAGTCCGTCCACAGTGTCGCGGAGCGCATCACACAGGGCTCCGAGTACGACGTCGTCTGGTACGAGCGCCACGACCGTTTCGGGGCGTCCGTGCGCGTCGCTCCGCTCTCCGTGTCAGGGCTGCTGCGGGAGAAGCTCTTCACCGACCGCTCGGTGGTCCTCACCTCGGCGACCCTCAAGCTGGGCGGGGACTTCAACGGGGTGGGTGCCTCGCTGGGACTCGCACCCGAGGGCACCGCGGGCGACGACATCCCGCAGTGGAAGGGCCTGGACGTCGGCTCCCCGTTCGACTACCCGAAGCAGGGCATCCTGTACGTCGCCCGGCACCTGGCCACGCCGGGCCGGGAGGGATCCCGCACCGACATGATGGACGAGCTCGCGGAGCTGGTGGACGCGGCAGGGGGCCGCACCCTGGGGCTGTTCTCCTCCATGCGGGCGGCCCAGGCCGCCGCCGAGGAGCTGCGCGGCCGGCAGGACAGGACCATCCTGCTTCAGGGTGAGGAGACGCTCGGGGAACTGATCAAGAACTTCGCGGCGGACCCCGAGACCTGCCTGTTCGGGACGCTCTCGCTGTGGCAGGGTGTCGACGTCCCCGGGGCGAGCTGCCAGCTCGTGGTCATGGACCGGATTCCCTTCCCGCGGCCGGACGACCCGCTGATGAGCGCGCGCCAGAAGGCGGTCGAGGAGGGCGGCGGCAACGGCTTCATGGCGGTCGCGGCGACCCATGCCGCCCTGCTCATGGCCCAGGGCGCCGGCCGGCTCGTGCGGGCCACGGGGGACAAGGGCGTCGTCGCCGTGCTCGACCCCAGGCTGGCCAACGCCCGGTACGGGAGCTATCTGCGGGCCTCGCTGCCGGACTTCTGGTACACCACCGACCGCAACCAGGCGCGACGCTCGCTCGCGGCCATCGACGCGGCCGCCAAGGCCGCCGCAGAGTAGCCCGGCCGGGCGGGCGCGAGGGGCGGCCGGGCCCGGTCCCGTACGCGGGCACGTCCGCCCGCAACGCGTGGCGACTGTCCTTGCCGAGCCGCTCCGCGTGCGGACATCACAGGGCCCCGGGATCGGCGCAGGGATCCCGGGGCCTGGTCCGGACCGGCGGCCGTCAGACCCGCCGCAGCACCGCCACGACCTTGCCCAGGATCGTCGCCTCGTCGCCGGGAATCGGCTGGTACGCGGAGTTGTGCGGCAGCAGCCAGACATGGCCGTCCTCGCGCTTGAACCGCTTCACCGTGGCTTCGCCGTCCAGCATGGCGGCCACGATGTCCCCGTTCTCCGCGACGGGCTGGCGCCGGACCGTGACCCAGTCACCGTCCATGATCGCCGCTTCGATCATCGAGTCGCCTACGACCTTCAGGACGAACAGCTCGCCGTCACCGACCAGCTGGCGGGGCAGAGGGAAGACGTCCTCGACGGATTCCTCGGCGAGGATCGGCCCACCGGCGGCGATCCTGCCGACCAGCGGTACGTACGAAGCGGCCGGCTTACCCGTGGTGTCGGTCTGCTGAGTGCTGGGCTGGTCCGAACCGCGGACCTCGTAGGCGCGAGGGCGGTGCGGGTCGCGGCGCAGGAAACCCTTGCGCTCCAGAGCCATCAGCTGGTGGGCGACGGACGAGGTGCTGGACAGCCCCACGGCCTGACCGATCTCCCGCATCGACGGGGGATATCCCCGGCGCTGCACGGAGTCCCGGATGACCTCGATCACGCGCCGCTGCCGGTCCGTGAGCCCCGAACTGTCCGCCCGGATTCCAGGGGGGCGGCCGGGCAAGGAGCGCGCAGGCCGCGCGGGCTCTGGGCCCTCCGTGTTCGTGACTGAGTCATTCATGGCATGCACCGGCTCAAGTCGGCTCTGGGAGCGGTGGTCCTGGGCGGTGATGGTGGCACTGTCTGCGGTGGTGGTCACGTCGGCCCCTCTCGAATGGTCTCCCTAGCTAGGCAACGGTAGTAGCTTTCGAAAGGTTGCGCCAAACACACGTTCGAGTGAAAAACAAATAAAGGGCTGTTGCGGGCTGGCCGTGAGGTGTATGAGCCCGTGCTGGCCGACTAGATCCAGGGTTCTTCTCCACCGAATCGCCGACCGGATCGGCGCCGAACCGGTGCCGGATCGCCCGCCCCGGGCCGGTGCCGGGATCCGGCAGTGGGCCCGCCGTGGAACCGGCCACGGATACCGGCGGCTCCGGGGTTCACGCTAGCGCCCCCGCGCCCGCCCCGGTGTGCGGGGGTGCGCTCGCGGGCGGGCCGGCGTATGCCCGCGAGCGGCGTCGGGTGCGATGCTCCGGAGCTCCCGCGCCAGTCTGCCACCCGCGGGCCCACGGACCCGGGTGGCACGCGTTTCCCGTACCCTCGTGCCGGGCCGTACGCTGCCTCCCGGCCGCCCGGGAGGCGCGACACGCGCTAGGGCGGGAGTGGAGAAAAACCCTAGATCTAGTGGTTGGATTGCCTCGGCCACCCAGAAGTAGTGGTCCCTGGTCTCTCGGGGCCAAGCGCATCACCTATGCTGGTGACTGCCTCGAAGGGCCCGTTCCGGACCTGGGCAGGCAATTCAGTCGTGTCGTGAAGGAGGGTAGGGAAACCATGCACTGCCCCTTCTGCAGGCACCCCGACAGCAGGGTCGTCGACAGTCGCACCACGGACGACGGGACGTCGATCCGGCGCCGTCGTCAGTGCCCCGACTGCTCCCGTCGCTTCACGACGGTGGAGACCTGCTCACTGATGGTGGTCAAGCGCAGTGGGGTGACCGAGCCCTTCAGCAGGACCAAGGTCATCTCGGGTGTCCGCAAGGCCTGCCAGGGGCGCCCCGTCACGGAGGACGCACTCGCCAAGCTCGGCCAGCGGGTCGAGGAGGCCGTGCGGGCCACCGGCAGCGCGGAGCTGACCACGCACGACGTCGGTCTGGCCATACTCGGCCCCTTGCAGGAGCTCGACCTCGTCGCGTACCTGCGCTTCGCATCCGTGTACCGGGCGTTCAACTCGCTCGAAGACTTCGAGGCCGCCATCGCGGAACTCCGCGAGCAACGGCCTCCCGCAGGGAACGGCGGAAGCGGCGAGACCCTTGTGGTCCCCGTGCCCGCCGCTGTCGACGCTGACTGATCACCCGGCTGACCGGCGGGGGCGGCGAAGCCGGAAGCGGGCGGCGACAAGACCTGTTCCGTGGCGCACTACGTGGCGTCCGGAGCATTCAGACACAGACTGTGCCCTGGGAAGTTCTGGGCACTTCAGGGCGTTTTTGCCCATATATGGGAGGCGGCATGACAGAGACGGCGAGCGGCCCGGCACGAGGTTCCCGCACCAAGGGGACCAAGTCGACTGCGACCAAGCAGGGCCTGCGCATCGAGCGCATCCACACCTCTCCCGGCGTGCATCCGTACGACGAGGTCGTGTGGGAGCGCCGTGACGTCGTCATGACCAACTGGCGCGACGGCTCGATCAACTTCGAGCAGCGTGGCGTCGAGTTCCCCGGCTTCTGGTCGGTGAACGCGGTCAACATCGTCACCAGCAAGTACTTCCGGGGCGCTGTCGGTACGCCGCAGCGCGAGACCGGTCTGCGACAGCTGATCGACCGGATCGTGAAGACGTACCGGAAGGCCGGAGAGGACTACGACTACTTCGCCTCCCCCGCCGACGCCGAGGTCTTCGAGCACGAGCTGGCGTACGCCCTCCTGCACCAGATCTTCAGCTTCAACTCGCCGGTCTGGTTCAACGTGGGCACGCCCCAGCCGCAGCAGGTCTCGGCCTGCTTCATCCTGGCCGTCGACGACTCCATGGAGTCGATCCTCGACTGGTACAAGGAAGAGGGCATGATCTTCAAGGGCGGCTCGGGCGCCGGCCTGAACCTCTCCCGTATCCGCTCCTCCAAGGAGCTGCTCTCCTCCGGTGGCAACGCCTCCGGCCCGGTCTCCTTCATGCGGGGCGCCGACGCGTCCGCCGGAACGATCAAGTCCGGTGGTGCGACCCGCCGCGCGGCCAAGATGGTCATCCTCGACGTCGACCACCCCGACATCGAGAACTTCATCGAGACCAAGGTGAAGGAGGAGGAGAAGATCCGCGCCCTGCGCGACGCGGGCTTCGACATGGACCTGGGCGGCGACGACATCACGTCCGTCCAGTACCAGAACGCCAACAACTCGGTCCGCGTGAACGACGAGTTCATGAAGGCCGTCGAGTCCGGCGGGAAGTTCGGGCTGCGCGCCCGTATGACCGGTGACGTCATCGAAGAGGTCGAGGCCAAGTCCCTCTTCCGCAAGATGGCCGAGGCGGCCTGGGCCTGCGCCGACCCGGGCATCCAGTACGACGACACGATCAACCAGTGGCACACCTGCCCGGAGTCCGGCCGGATCAACGGCTCGAACCCCTGCAGCGAGTACATGCACCTGGACAACACCTCGTGCAACCTCGCCTCGCTGAACCTGATGAAGTTCCTCAAGGACGATGGCGAGGGGCACCAGTCCTTCGAGGTCGAGCGCTTCGCCAAGGTCGTCGAGCTGGTCATCACCGCGATGGACATCTCGATCTGCTTCGCGGACTTCCCGACGCAGAAGATCGGCGAGAACACCCGCGCCTACCGTCAGCTGGGCATCGGATACGCCAACCTGGGCGCCCTCCTGATGGCGACCGGCCACGCCTACGACAGCGACGGCGGCCGTGCGCTCGCCGGAGCCATCACGTCGCTGATGACCGGCACCTCCTACCGGCGCTCCGCCGAGCTGGCGGCGGTCGTCGGCGCGTACGACGGCTACGCCCGCAACGCCGAGCCGCACCAGCGCGTGATGAAGCAGCACTCCGACGCCAACGGCAGGGCCGTCCACGTGGACGAACTGGACTCGCCGATCTGGGCCGCCGCCACGGAGGCCTGGCAGGACGTGATCCGCCTCGGCGCGAAGAACGGCTTCCGCAACGCGCAGGCCTCGGTCATCGCCCCCACCGGCACCATCGGTCTCGCGATGTCCTGCGACACCACCGGCCTGGAGCCCGACCTCGCCCTGGTCAAGTTCAAGAAGCTGGTCGGCGGCGGCTCGATGCAGATCGTCAACGGCACGGTTCCGCAGGCGCTGCGCCGCCTCGGCTACCAGCCGGAGCAGATCGAGGCGGTCGTCGCCCACATCGCCGAGAACGGCAACGTGATCGACGCTCCCGGTCTCAAGACCGAGCATTACGAGGTCTTCGACTGCGCGATGGGCGAGCGCTCGATCTCCGCGATGGGCCACGTCCGCATGATGGCGGCCATCCAGCCGTGGATCTCGGGCGCCCTCTCCAAGACGGTCAACCTGCCGGAGACGGCGACCGTCGAGGACGTCGAGGAGGTCTACTTCGAGGCCTGGAAGATGGGCGTCAAGGCGCTCGCGATCTACCGCGACAACTGCAAGGTCGGCCAGCCCCTCTCCGCCAAGACCAAGGAGAAGGAGAAGGAGGCGGTCACCGCCAAGGCCGAGGACACCATTCGTACGGCCGTCGAGAAGGTCGTCGAGTACCGTCCGGTCCGCAAGCGTCTGCCCAAGGGCCGCCCGGGGATCACCACCTCCTTCACGGTGGGTGGCGCCGAGGGCTACATGACCGCCAATTCCTACCCGGACGACGGTCTCGGTGAGGTCTTCCTGAAGATGTCCAAGCAGGGTTCGACCCTCGCGGGCATGATGGACGCCTTCTCGATCGCGGTCTCGGTCGGTCTGCAGTACGGCGTGCCGCTGGAGACGTACGTCTCCAAGTTCACCAACATGCGCTTCGAGCCGGCCGGTATGACGGACGACCCGGATGTGCGGATGGCGCAGTCGATCGTCGACTACATCTTCCGCCGCCTGGCGCTCGACTTCCTGCCGTTCGAGACCCGTTCGGCACTCGGCATCCACTCCGCCGAGGAGCGTCAGCGTCACCTGGACACCGGTTCGTACGAGCCGTCCTTCGGGGACGACGAGCTCGATGTCGAGAGCCTGGCGCAGTCGGCCCCCGTGCACGTGGAGCCGTTGAAGGCGGTCGCTCCGCTCAAGGAGAGCCCGGCCGAGACGCCCGCTCCCAGGACCGCGCACACCTCGGCCGAGCTGGTCGAGATGCAGCTCGGCATCAGCGCGGACGCCCCGCTCTGCTTCTCCTGCGGTACGAAGATGCAGCGCGCCGGATCCTGCTACATCTGCGAGGGCTGCGGCTCGACCAGCGGTTGCAGCTGACGGCTGACAGCTGACATCGGACAGAAGTGAGGGGGCACCGGCCACGGCCGGTGCCCCCTTCCGCATGTCACGCCGCCGGTGGGGTCGGGGCGGGCCGATGGACGTGGGTGGCGGCGACGGGGCATCGGGCTCCGTTTCCGCCGTGGGGCGTGTGGCGGGGCTCTGCCGTCGAGGTCGACGTCGCGCATCACCGCCGGTACGCGGGCGGATCGGCCTGTTCCACCTGTCCCGCCTGTTCCAAGGGTCCGTGGGTACGTTCATGTCCCGCCGGATCCCGGCGAACCCGGCCGCCGGGCCGGTGTCCGACGGGTCCGCGTCCGCGCCGGGCCGGAATCCGGCCGTCAGTCCGTGGGAAACCTGCCCCCCGGGCCGGCGCTCATCGCCGCCGGCAGGTCGATGGAGTGCAGGTGCCGCTCGTCGTCGACCGGACTCCGGTCGTCGCCGGGACCCGGTGCGCGTGAACCCCGTCGGGTATCAGCCGGCGCGGTTTCCCATCACCGTGGCGAACGTGTCGGGATCGCCGTCGAACCCGCGAACGGCCGAGTGGAACCCCCAGGATCCCGTCTCGTCCCGGGTGAATTCCGCGACGACGGCGGCCGTAGCCGCCTGGACGCCGGAGAAGTCGTCCTCCGCCAGGTTGGTGTAACCCTCACGGATCTGCACCGCCGTCTGCTCTATGTGGCCGAAGGTCTTGTGGCCGTCACGCTGCTGGATGGCCACGCCGACGACGACCCTGGCGTACGTGTCCGAGAGCCGGTCCAGCTCGATGGTCATGACCTCGTCGAAGCCGAACCCCTGACCGGTCCTGCTGTCCCGGTTCAGGGTGATCGTGCCGTCGGGCGACCTGCTGTCGAAGTGCACGAGATACGCGGGGCTGCCGTACGGCGCGCCCGCCTCGTAGGTGGCCGCGATGATGTCGAGGTCGTTGGCCGGTTCACCGCTCGGGCTGGGGTCCCACTTGACCCTCACTTCGACCTTCTCGATGTCCTTTTTGGGAGTGCTCATCGGACTTCCCTTCCTGCTTCCGGGCCGACGGAGCTCTTGCATGACAGATCATGTCCGTAACTGTCGGTGGATCCAACCGCGTTGGGTACGGAAGGCGGAATCGGGCCATCGCGTGGCCCGATGCGGGCCGTCGCCGATGCCCTGTGCTGTCGGACCGTCATGTGCGTGACCCGTGCCACTCGGGGCGCCGTACGATGGCGCGGTGCTGGTCAAGTGGATTCGTTGCACCGTGGTGGACCGTCGCGGATTCGAGCGGGGGCAGCGAAAGTGGGCGGGGCTGGTCGACGAGCCCGGATTCAGGGGCCAGGGCGGCGGGTGGAGCCGAGGGCGGCCCGAGGTCGCCCATGTGTTCGCCTTCTGGGAGAACCGTGTCTTCTACGACTCGTTCATGGCACGCGAACACGACCGGCTGGCCGCCGGGCAGTCCGGCACGTACAAGGACATGCAGGTCAAGCTCTTCGAATACCGGTTCGACGTGAAAACCGGCTTCGAGCCGCACTTCACCGACGCGGACGTGGTCAGGGTGGCGCACAGCCAGGTGTACGAGGACCGCGTCGACCACTTCGCCCTCATACAGCGGAGGGTGTGGAACCCGGCGATGGCCGGTTCTCCCGGCATGCTGCGCGGAGTGTTCGGGGAGGCGCCGGGGCACGAGTTCCTGGTGCTGTCGATGTGGCAGTCGAGCGCCGAGCGGGGCAAGTACCGGCCCGAAAGCCTCGCCCGGCTCTCGGCGCGGGCGGAGGCCGAGAGGGACGTCGAGGCGCTGGCGGGGGATGTGGTGCAGCTGGAACCGTCCTGGACGGTCTGACCGGCGGCGTCCCGGTCGACTCCCGAGTCGCCTCGGCCGTCCCTGCTGCGGTGGTTCTCTCGGGCGGACATGCCGTTCCCTTGGTCACATACGCCGGATGGAGCCCGCACGACTGCTCGATCGCGCCGGACAGCATCTAGGGTCGACGCATGGCACGACCGCACCGCATAGTTCTCGTCCGGCACGGCGAGTCCGAGGGCAACGCCGACGACACGGTCTACGAACGGGAGCCCGACCACGCGCTGAGGCTCACCGCGGCCGGGCTGCGTCAGGCGCGGGAGGCGGGTGCCGGTCTGCGTGAACAGTTCGGGTGCGAGCGGGTCAGTGTCTACGTCTCGCCCTACCGCCGCACGCACGAGACGTTCAGATCGTTCGGCCTCGACCTGGAGCACGTACGGGTCAGGGAGGAGCCCCGGCTGCGCGAGCAGGACTGGGGCAACTGGCAGGACCGGGACGACGTCCGGCTGCAGAAGGCCTACCGGGACGCGTACGGACACTTCTTCTACCGTTTCGCGCAGGGAGAGTCCGGTGCGGACGTGTACGACCGCGTCGGAGCGTTCCTCGAGAGCCTGCACCGCAGCTTCGAGGACCCCGATCATCCTGAGAACGTCCTGCTGGTCACCCATGGACTGACCATGAGGCTCTTCTGCATGCGCTGGTTCCACTGGTCGGTGGCGGAGTTCGAATCGCTGTCCAATCCTGGGAACGGCGAGACCAGGACGCTGCTGCTCGGTGAGAACGGCCGCTATACGCTCGACCGGCCCTTCGAGCAGTGGCGCACCCCTGAGCCGTACGGGATCACCGGATAGAGTGGCAGGGCGATGACCGTTGACTCCGCTTTCGACCGACACCTCGAACGTGCCATGGCCAGCCTGCGTGGACTGTCCGTGGGAGACGCCCTCGGCTCCCAGTTCTTCGTCCCGGCCAACTACCCGCTGCTCAAGAAGCGGGCTCTGCCGCCCGGTCACTGGCAGTGGACCGACGACACGGAGATGGCCTGCTCCGTCGTCGCCGTCCTGGCCGCCCACGGGCGCGTCGACCAGGACGCACTTGCCCGCTCCTTCGCCACGCACCACGACTTCGACCGGGGCTACGGGCCCGCGGTGAACCGCATGCTCCGGCTGGTCAGGGAGGGCGGTGACTGGCGCGAGCTGTCGTCCGCGCTGTTCCAGGGGCAGGGTTCGTGGGGGAACGGTTCGGCCATGCGTATCGCACCACTGGGTGCCTGGTACGCGGGCGACCCGGAGCAGGCCACCCATCAGGCGGAGATCTCGTCGTACACCACGCATCAGCACCGTGAGGCCGTCGTCGGGGCCATGGCGGTGGCAGCCGCCGCCTCGATCGTGGCCGCACCGGACGGGCCGCCGACGCCGGAGGCGCTGCTCGACGGTGTCGTCGCTCTCGTGCCGCGCAGCGCGGTCGGGGCCGGGCTGCGCAGGGCGCGCGACATGCTGGACTACCAGGACGCGGGGACGGTCGCAGCGGTGCTCGGCAACGGTCGGCGCACGAGTGCGCACGACACCGTGCCGTTCGCCCTCTGGTCGGCCGCGCGGAGCCTCGGCGACTTCGAGCAGGCGTTCTGGGTGACGGCACAGGCGGGCGGCGACGTGGACACCACGTGCGCCATCGTCGGCGGAGTCGTCGCCGCGGGGCCGGCCGGGGCGCCGCCGGCCGACTGGCTCGCCCGGACGGAGGAGCCACCGGACTGGCTCCCGCGGTCGCTCGGCTGACCCTCTTCGCCGGACGGGCTTCCCGGCATGCCGCCGTGCGCCTTCCGGCCCGGCGTCGCGCGGCTTTCCGGCTGGGCCTCGCGCCGCTTCCGCCCCGGCGTCGTGCGTTTCGCCGATGGGCGACGGTTCCGCCCGTCATGCCCCGTTCACTGTCACGGTCCTGCCACAGCGTGCCCGCGAGCCGGTCGGCGCACCCGCGCGGGGCTACTCTTTCGGCCACACAGCCCTCATTGATCTTGAAGGGCGTGCGCCTGAAGAGAATCCGGGGACACCGCGCCGCGATGTGGCCGCGCGAGGGGACCCGGTGGGGGAGGGGTCACCCATGTCCGAGCAGCCGTCCGGGGCGAACAGCCGGCCGGAGCCGCCACCGTCGTCCGAGGACGCCGCCAAGGCCGCACCCGGCGCCGTACCACCCGCGCCGGAGAGGGACGCCTCGTCCCAGATGCCCGGGCAGGAGGGGGCCGTAGGCCAGGAATCCGCCGGGTCGGCATCGGTACCGACCCAGAACTCCGGCCCGGACGTACCGGTGGTGCCCGCGTATCTCAGGGCGCCGCCGCCGGGCGACCCGTGGCAGCGCCGGGCGCGGGCACAGGGGCAGCCACCCGCCGCGCTGTCCCGGCTGCGGCCCTCCGCGCCGTCCGCCATCGATGTCGCCACGCTCTGGTCCGTCCTCGCCACCGCCCTGCTCAGCGGCCTGCTGCTCGGTGACGGCCTGGGCCTGAACCTGCTGATCGTCGCGGTGCCCGCTGCCCTGGCGGCGTTCTTCGCCGCGCGGACGGCAGGCCGCAGACTCCGGCCGTGGACCGCTGTCTGGGCGGTCGGCGGCCTGGCACTCCTCGCCGTTCCGGCGCTCCGGGACGCGGGATGGCCGACGTTCCTCGCCGTGGTGTCCGCCCTTTCCCTCGGATCGCTCGCGCTCCACGGCAGCCGGAGCTGGCCGGGGGTGCTGCTCGGATCGCTGGGGCTGTTCCCGTCGGTCGTGCCCGGGCTGCACTGGGGCTGGCGCGGTGTGCGCGACCGGGCGGACGACTCCCGGGGCCGGGTACGGACCGCGGTGCGCACCTCCGCGGTGGCCCTCGTGCTGCTCGTCGTGTTCGGGGCGCTCTTCGCCAGTGCCGACGCCGCTTTCGCCGACCTCCTGGGCAGCCTCACGCCCGACGCGTCGATCGGTGACAGCCCCTGGCGTGTGTTCCTCTTCGTGCTCGGCCTGGCCGGCGCCCTGGCCGCCGCGTACAGCGCCGCCGCGCCGGTGCGCTGGGACGGCATCACCCTCCGTCCGGGGCGGGCCCGGAACCGGGTGGAGTGGGCACTGCCGCTGATCGTGCTCAACCTCCTCTTCGCGGCGTTCATCACCCTCCAGCTCGTCGTACTGCTCGGCGGCTACGACAAGGTGCTGGAGGAGACGGGGCTCCTCCCCGCCGAGTACGCCCGCCAGGGCTTCTGGCAGCTGCTCTGGGCCACGGTGCTGACCCTGCTCGTCATCGCACTCGCACTGCGCTGGGCACCTCGCTCCGGACCGCACGACCGAACCCTGGTCCGCGGAGTCCTGGGCGTCCTGTGCGTGCTCACGCTCGTCGTCGTGGCCTCCGCGCTGCGCCGCATGGACCTGTACGTGGACGCCTTCGGCCTGACCAGGCTGCGGATCTCCGTGACCGCCGTGGAGCTCTGGCTCGGAGTCGTACTGGTCCTCATCCTCGCGGCAGGCGTCTTCGGTGCGAAGCTGCTGCCGCGCGCCGTCGCGGTGAGCGCCGCGGTCGGCGTCCTCGCCTTCGGGCTGATATCGCCCGACGGGATGATCGCGGAGCAGAGCGTCGAGCGGCACGGCTCCGACAAGACGATCGACGTCCTGTACCTCCGCGATCTCTCCGCCGATGCCGTACCGGCGTTGGACAAGCTGCCGGAGCCGCTCCGGTCCTGTGCCCTGGAGAGGATCCAGCGCGACCTGGAGACGTCGGACACCCCTTGGTACGCCACCAGCTGGGGCGAAGCCAGGGCCCGGGACATCCTGGAGGGGCACCCCGCCAAGGACCGCGGGAGCGAGTGCTACGGCCTCGGCAGGCAGGACAGCGAGCGGGAGGGGTACGAGGAGGACTCCTACGACCCGTACTGATTCCGGCATCCGCAGTTCCTGATGTCCGGACAGCGGCGTGCGGGCCGTCCTCCGGAGACCCGGAGGGCGGCCCGCCGTCGTGTCCGGGGGTTCTACGCGCCGGGACCTGCCGCGGCGGACCTGCCGCTCAACGCGTCCAGGTCGCTCTTGCGCACCCGGACCACCAGCGCCGCGGTCAGCAGGGCGAGCACCACCATGGCGACCGCCGCGGTGAAGGCCGTGGCGATGCTCTGGGTGAGCACCTCGTGCCCCCATGGGGCCGGCATCTCGTGCGTCCGGGCGAACTCGGCCTTCTGCTCGGGCGTCGCCTGCGCCAGGAAGGACGGGAGCTGTTTCTCCGCCTCGTCGCGGCTTGCCGTGCCGAACACGGTGACCAGGATGGACAGGCCCAGCGAGCCGCCGACCTGCTGGCTGGCGTTGAGGAGGCCCGACGCGGCTCCGGCCTCGTGCTGGGCCACCCCGGAGACCGCCGTCAGGGTCAGCGTGACGAAGTTCAGCCCCATGCCGAAGCCGAAGAGGAGCATCGGCCCGAGCACACCGCTCACATAGGAGCTGTCGGGCGAGATGAGCGTCTGCCAGAAGAGGCCGAGCCCGGTGATCGCCGACCCGACGACCATGAACGGTTTCGGCCCGAGTACCGGAAGCAGCCGCTGGGAGAGCCCCGCCCCCGTGATGATCGCGACCGTCACGGGCAGGAACGCCAGGCCGGACTCGATCGGGCTGTAGTCCAGCACGTTCTGGACGAACAGCACGATGAAGAAGAACATGCCGAACATGGCCGCGGCCAGGCTGAGCATGATCAGGTAGGTACCCGCGCGGTTCCGGTCCGCGAACATCCGCAGCGGGGTGATCGGTTCCTTGACGCGCGACTCGATGACGACGAACGCCACGAGGAGGACCACCGCGGTGCCGAAGGACGCCAGCGTGAGCGCGTCGCTCCACCCTTCCTCGGAGGCGCGGATGAATCCGTACACCAACGAGGCCATGCCGAGGGTCGAGGTCAGTGCCCCGGATATGTCGAAGCGGCCCGGATGCTTCTCGGACTCGGAGATGTACATCGGCGCCAGGACCGCGATCAGCGCACCGATGGGCACGTTGACGAACAGGACCCAGCGCCAGTCGAGCCACTCGGTGAGCATGCCGCCGGCCAGCAGCCCGATCGCTCCGCCGCCCGCCGACACGGCGGCGAACACCCCGAACGCCCGGTTGCGTTCCGGCCCTTCGGGGAACGTCGTGGTGATCAGGGCGAGCGAGGTCGGCGACGCGATGGCGCCTCCGACGCCCTGCAAGGCGCGGGCCAGCAGCAGTTGCCAGGGCTCCTGTGCGAGTCCGCCCAGGAGCGACGCGGCGGTGAAGACCAGGATGCCCGTCATGAAGACCCGGCGGCGGCCCAGGATGTCACCGGCCCTGCCGCCCAGCAGCAGCAGCCCGCCGAAGGTGAGCGTGTAGGCGCTCAGCACCCAGGAGAGGTCGGTCGTGGAGAAGCTGAGCGCGTCCTGGATGTGCGGGAGCGCGATGTTGACGATTGTGGCGTCGAGTACAACCATCAACTGACATGCGGCAATGACGGTGAGGGCGATCCCCGGACGCCCCTGCCGTCGTGCCGCACCGGGTCTGCCCTGTGTTTCCAACTGAGATGTTGTCACTACGGGTCCCCCACAAGGAGTTAGTGAACGGAACCGTTCACTGTCGCGCCAACGGTAGTGAGTCCCCGTCAGTGAACGCAAGCGTTCACTGAAGTTGCTGCCATCGGTGTGATGCGTCGGGTGTGTGCGTCGTCGGTACCGGGTCCGCTCAGGCCCGCGACGGTGTGCGCCTCCCTGTTCGACGGAGAACTGCTTATGACTTCCTCGCGTCCCACGGCCGCCGCCCGGCCCGGGTCGGTGTCCCTGCGTCGCCGCGGCCCGGTGCTGGAGCGCGCCATCCTCGATGCCGCCCTCGAACAGCTGAGCACGGTGGGGTGGGGCGGGCTGACGATGGAGGGCGTCGCGGCCGGGGCCCGGACGGGCAAGGCCGCCGTCTACCGGCGATGGCCGTCGAAGGCGGACCTGGTCGCGGACGCGCTCCGGGCCGGGCTGCCGGAGCTGGAGGACGCTCCCGACCACGGCGGGATCCGTGAGGACCTCTACGACGTGTGCCGCAGGGTGCGGGACGCGATGCTGTCGGAGCCGGGGCTGGCGTTGCGGTCCGTCCTTCACCAGTGCGATGTGAATACGGCCGAACGCTTCCAGGCCGTGATCGTCGGCGGCATGATCGAACCCTCCATCGCGCTCTTCCGGGAGGTCATCAGCCGTGGTGTCGCACGGGGTGAGGTCCGGGGGGACGCCATGAGCGGGATGGTCCTCGATGTCATTCCCGCGATGATGATGTACCGCTCAAAGGTGTGCGGCAGCGAATGGCCGGACGACGAGATCGCGCAGATGATCGACCAGGTCATGGTGCCGATCTTCCGCGCGTGAGCTCCGGGTTCCGTGCGTGAGGCCTGTGGTCCCGCGTGACTGAGCTCCGGGTCCGTGCGTGGGGCCCTGCGGATTCGCGCGCGAGGCCCGCGGGTCCGTGCGTGGGGCGCCCCCGGTCGGTGATCCGGCGCACCGGGTCCGCGGCGTTCCGCGCACGGCCGGACGCGGGCGGTCGCATCGACCGGTGCCCCGGGGTGTTCTTGGCGCGGCCGTCGGCGTACCCTGGCAGGCGCCATGCCGTACGAACCACCCACGCACACCGTCGAGCGCTCACTGCGCGCTACCTCCGGTGCCAGGACCGTCGCCGGTGTCGACGAGGTCGGACGCGGAGCGTGGGCCGGCCCCGTCACCGTGTGCGCGGCCGTCACCGGGCTCCGCAGACCCCCGGAAGGCCTCACCGACTCCAAACTGATCAGTCCCAAGCGCCGTGCGGAACTCGCACCGCTTCTCGAGGGCTGGGTCACGGCCTACGGGCTGGGGCACGCCTCACCGCTGGAGATCGACGACCTCGGGATGACAGCCGCACTCCGGCTCGCCGCGGTCAGGGCCCTCGACGCGCTCCCCGTGCGGCCGGACGCCGTGATCCTCGACGGCAAGCACGACTACCTCGGCCCTCCCTGGAACGTCCGCACCGTGATCAAGGGTGACCAGTCCTGCATCGCCGTCGCCGCGGCCTCGGTGATCGCGAAGGTCCGCCGGGACACGATGATGGCCGAACTGGGCGCGGATTCGGGGCAGTACACAGACTTCGCCTTCGGCGCGAACGCGGGATATCCGTCCCCGGTACACCGGGCCGCGCTGGAGGAGTGGGGACCCACACCTCACCATCGCCTCAGCTGGGCCTACCTCGACGCGCTGCCGCGGTGGCAGCATCTGAAGAAGGTCCGTTTCTCCGCCGAGGCGGCCGCACCGGAAAGCGGGGGCCAGCTCGGCTTCGACTTCTGATCGCACAGGCGTACCCACCCGGCGTGCAACGCCGGCGATTTTCGATGGACAACCAACCACTCATGCCTCATATCCCCCAGGAGCCTCAGATTCCCGAGAGCGCCCAGGGTCCCCGCGTCACTCCGGCCGCCGGCCGCACCGCGCCGACCCCCCGTCCCGTACCTGGTCCGCGTTCCGCGGCCACGCCGCGTCCCGGACATCCGGGCCCCGGCCCCGCGCGGCCCGCGCCGCGCCCCACACCCGCCCCTCCCGCCGCGGCGCGTCCTGCCGGGCGCGACAGGCAGCCGGAGAATCGTTCCTCGGCGCAGCTCCAGCTGATCCCGGCTTCGGCCGACGGTGCGCTCGCCGCCGCCGACGAGGCCGTCGACCTGCTTCTCGACTCGGGCCGCGCGCCCGGTGACATCCTGGTCCTGACCACGGACGAGCAGCACCCCTGGGCCGCGCACGAACTCTCCTTCGGTGAGGCCGTGTACTGGGCCCAGCACGATGCCGGTGACGATGTCTTCTTCGCGCACGTGTCGAAGACCGACCGCTGCGCATCACGTTCGGTGGTCGTCGTCGCTGTGAACGGCGACGTCGACGACAGCGCGACCCGCGCGCTGTCCGTCGCGCGTGAGCGCGCCGGTGCGCTGCTGATCGTCTGCGGGGACCCGCAGAAGATCAACTCCGTGTTCGGCGCCGGCGTCTGAGTCTTGGTCCGGCGCAGTCGACCGAGCCGTACTCCGTGGGTCCTGGCCGTCCGTGAGGGCGGCCAGGACCCACGTCCCGTTTCAGCGGGCCGCGGTACGCCGCAGAGCCTCCGCCGCCCCGCCACCGGTGCGCAGCGGATCCGGATCGTGGTCGGTGAGGGCGTCGGCCAGGGCGGACGGCTGGGACAGGGAACTGGGCCTGCGGCCGCCCCTGCCCTCGCCGAGGACCTGCCAGCCGCCCCGGGTCAGGGTGATGTAGGCCCCGCAGCGAAGGCCATGGAGTGTGCAGGCGTCCCGCAGCCCCCACATCCAGGCCCCGTCCTCCTCGGTCCACCGCTCGTCCCCCTCGCGGCAGTACAGCAGGACGGCCGTCCGCACGGGGGTACGGCGGCGCAGGTCGTGCGGCACGACCCGGCGCAGATGGGCCAGCAAGGAGTTGCGGAACTCCCAGCCGTCGGCGGCCACGGTGGTCCGCCGGGCGAACGAGGCGCTGGCCGTGAGCCGCTCCTCATGGTCGAGGACGGCGACGACCGCGGTGGCCGGGGTCGGTCTGTGCCGTGCGTGGAGGCCACTGACGACCTCACGCGGGCTGCGCAGCAGTGGTATGCCGGCCGCTGCCCACTCGGCCGGTTCGAGTATCCGGGCAAGGCTGTTGACGGAGCCGGGGGATACCGGGGACGTCGACAGTGAAGTGGCCGCGGACGGAGCGAATCCGAAGGTCACGGTCCTCCCTTCGCTACGCGCCCACGGTGCGGGCAGGGTCGAGTGAGGGCGCGCCGCGGCACAGCCCTTCCGGGCCTGCGAAGGGACGGTGCTGGGAGCGATTCCAATTCTTCCTGTCGCATCGGCGGGCGGCAACGAGCAATTGGCGCGGCTGACGGAAATCGGCCGGAATGATACGGATATCCCTGCCCGTTCAGCACCGGGATGAAGCCAACATCACGCCTGAACCGCGAGGACCAGCGGAAACACCCCCTCGGCGCCCGCCCGGCACAGGAGCCGCGCGGCGACAGCGAGCGTCCAGCCGGTGTCGGAGAGATCGTCCACGAGCAGGACGGGACCGCCGGCCGAGGCGAGCGCTTCGGCCAGTGCGGGCTCCACGATCAGAGCCTCGTGCAGGGCCCTCACCCGCTGTGCGCTGTTGGTCTGCGAGAAACGGAGATCCTCTGTCCCCGGTGCGTAGGAGACCGTCCCGAGCAGGGGCATCCGGCCCACCTCCGCGATGCCGCTGCCCAGTGAGTGCACCAGCCGCGGCCTGCGACGGGACGCCACCGTCACGACACCGACGGGCCGGGGCGCCGCGTCCGGAGCCCCGGAGGCCCAACCACCCGGTCCCTTCGCCCAGTCGGTGATGACCGTGACCACCGCGCTCGCCACGTCGTCGGGAACGGAGGTGTCCGGAGCCTCGGCCGCGAGCATCGGGCGGAGCCTGTTGCCCCAGCCGATGTCGGAGAGCCGGCCGAGGGCCCGGCCCGGAAACGCCAGCTCCCCCGCCGGGATACGGCCCTTGAGATCCACCCCCACCGCCGCCAGCCCGGTGGGCCACATCTTGCGGGGCTCCACGTCCACCCCGGGACGGCCGAGCTCCCCCCGCGCCCCGTCCAGGGCCGTGGTGGAGACCTTGTCGTCGAACCGGGCCCCCGCACAGTTGTCACAGCGTCCGCACGCCGTGGCCTCCTCGTCGTCCAGCTGGCGCCGGAGGAACTCCATGCGGCAACCCGTACCCGAGGCGTAGTCCCGCATGGCCTGTTGTTCGGCGGCGCGCTGCCGGGCGACCCAGGCGTAGCGCTCGGCGTCGTAGACCCAGGGCTCGCCCGTGGAGATCCAGCCGCCCTTCACCCGCTTCACCGCGCCGTCGACGTCGAGCACCTTGAGCATCGTCTCCAGGCGGGTGCGCCGCAGGTCGACCAACGGCTCCATCGCGGGCAGCGAGAGGGGCCTGCCCGCCTGGGCGAGGACGTCCAGGGTGCGCCGCACCTGCTCCTCGGGAGGGAAGGCGACCGAGGCGAAGTACTGCCAGATGGCCTCGTCCTCCTTGCCGGGCAGCAGCAGGACTTCGGCGTGCTCGACCCCACGTCCCGCACGTCCGACCTGCTGGTAGTACGCGATGGGGGAGGACGGCGATCCCAGGTGCACGACGAACCCGAGGTCGGGCTTGTCGAAACCCATGCCCAGCGCGGACGTTGCCACCAGAGCCTTGACCTTGTTGGCCAGCAGATCGTCCTCGGCCTGCTGCCGGTCGGCGTTCTCGGTCCGGCCGGTGTACGAGGTCACCGTGTGCCCGCTCCGGCGCAGGTAGGAGGTGACCTCCTCGGCGGCCGCGACCGTGAGCGTGTAGATGATCCCGGAACCAGGGAGCTCGCCGAGGTGGTCGCCCAGCCAGGCCAGACGGTGTGCCGCGTTGGGCAGTTGGAGCACACCGAGGCTGAGGCTCTCCCGGTCCAGCGGGCCACGCAGGACCAGCGCGTCCGTGCCCGCGCCCGTGCCGAGCTGTTCCGCGACGTCGGCGGTGACTCGCGCGTTGGCTGTCGCGGTGGTGGCGAGCACCGGGACGCCGGAGGGGAGGTCCGCGAGCATGGTCCGCAGCCGTCGGTAGTCAGGCCGGAAGTCGTGCCCCCAGTCGGAGATGCAGTGGGCCTCGTCGACCACCAGCAGCCCGGTCGCGGCGGCCAGCTCGGGCAGGACCTGGTCGCGGAAATCGGGGTTGTTGAGGCGCTCGGGGCTGACGAGCAGCACATCGACTTCCCCCGCCGCCACCTCAGCCCGGACGGTGTCCCACTCCTCGGTGTTCGAGGAGTTGATGGTGCGGGCGCTGATGCCGGCCCTGGCGGCCGCGGTCACCTGGTTGCGCATCAGCGCGAGCAGGGGCGAGACGATCACGGTCGGGCCGCTGCCCTGCGCGCGCAGCAGGGAGGTCGCCACGAAATACACCGCGGACTTGCCCCACCCCGTCCGCTGTACGACCAGGGCCCTGCGCTTGTCGGCGACGAGCGCCTCGATGGCCCGCCACTGGTCCTCACGCAGCCGGGCGGCGCCGGTGGCGTCCCCGACGAGGCGGGCAAGTACGGAATCGGCCGAGGCCCTGAGCTCTGCGCGGTCTGGGTTGGTCATGCCCCCATGCAACCCGATGCCTGAGACAAAGCGCGAACGACCGTCCGTCCCTGTGGATAACTTTATCCACAGGGGTCGCGGAAATCGGCGGAGCGCGGGACGGTCATGCCATGAACAAGCACCACGAATCCACCGAACCGGCCGACGAGCAGCAGATCACCCTGCGCGGCCCCGCCGAGCTGGCCGACGCCCTCCCGTACCTGATGGGATTCCATCCGAACGACAGCGTGGTCATGGTGGCCCTCCACGGCGGCCGGGGGCGCTTCGGCGGCAGGCTCAGGCTGGGCATCCCGCAATCGCCGACCGAGTGGGCACCGATCGCGGACCAGCTGGCGCAGTGCCTGATCTCGGGCAGTGAGAAGCGCGACTCACGCCCGGACGCGATCGTCGTCTTCCTCTGCCAGGACCCTGCCGAGGGCGAGAGCGGTCATGAAGCCATGGAGCGCTTGAGGCCCTTGGCGCAGCGCCTGCGCACGGCTTGCGGGGCGCTCGACGTTCCCGTGCTCGAAGCGCTCTGCATCTCGGACGGCCGTTACTGGTCGTACTGCTGCCCCGATGAGCGCTGCTGCCCGGTCGAGGGCAATCCGCTGGCACTCCCGGGGACGACGGTGATGGCGGCGGCCGCCGCCTACGCGGGAATTCAGGTACGTGGATCGCTGCGGGACATGGAGACACGCCTCATGCCCTGGGGCTCCTCGGCGGGCGCGGATCAGGAAAGGGCACTGGACTCCGCGGGGGCCGTGATGGTGTCCAGGATCCTCGACCCGGACGGGCGGAGCGAGGTCGCGGCGGAGACCCTGCGACTGGCACGTGAGCTCATGGAACGTCTCGGGCGGGCACCCGCGGCCGTACCGGCCGACGCCGACACCCACGACGACCGCCTCATCGGCACGGACGAGGCGGCGGCCGTGATCCTCGGTCTCCAGGACCGGGAGACCAGGGACCGGGCCGCGGAGTGGATGGAGGGCCGTGAGGCGGAGACGGCCCTGCGGCTGTGGCGGGCGCTCGCCCGTCGCTGCGTCGGCCCGTACGTCGAGCACTCCGCCGCGCCGCTGGCCCTGGCCGGCTGGGTCTCCTGGTCCACCGGTGACGAACCGGGCGCCAGGGTCGCGCTGGGGCTCGCGCTGCGGGCCGATCCCCACTACACGTTCGCCCAACTGTTGCACCAGGCGTGCAACGAAGGCCTGGACCCGGAAACGCTGCGACGCTGCCTCCGCGGCGAGCGCGGCCTGCGTGCGGGGCACGTCAGTGCCGACGACGGCGCGAGTGGCGGCGACGGCGGGTGTGACGTACGCGGGGTCCGGCGGGCGGAGCCCACGCGTACATCGGCTGCGAAGCGGAGGACGTCGACCAGGCCGACGCCCGGCACCGCCCGGCCCGGCTCTGCCGTGGCCCGACGCCGTGCCCGCGGTCCGCAACGCCAGGGACAGGGGCAGGCACAGGGACGGGGGAAAGCGCAGACGCAGGGGCAGCGCGATACCGGGAGCGGCCGCTGACGGACCGCCGGCCGGACGGGTTCCACCGGGCCGCACGGGGGCGGTCGCGGCGGAAACCCCTTGTCGGGTCGGCGGGCGGAGGACCGGCCTCGTGAAAGGAGGCGGACCAACATCGCGAACGGAGTGTTTATCGTCAGGAAGACGACTATGATTTCGGCATGCCGCCCTACGACCCGTCGACGTTCCCGCCCTTCGCAGTCACCGTCGACCTGGTCGTGCTCACGGTGCGCCGTCACGCGCTCTGCGCACTGGTGGTGCGCCGCGGTGAGTCGCCGTTCCAGGGCCGGTGGGCACTACCGGGCGGATTCGTCAGGACCGATGAGGATCTCGGTGCCGCGGCAGCGCGTGAGCTCGTCGAGGAGACCGGACTCTGCGCACACGATCCAGCCACTCCCGCCGTAGGCAATGGTGCCCACCTAGAGCAGTTGGCCACCTACGGAGACCCGGGGCGTGACCCCAGGATGAGGGTCGTCAGTGTCGCGCACCTCGCGCTGGCCCCCGATCTTCCCGCGCCTCGCGCGGGGGGTGACGCCAACAGCGCGCGGTGGGCCCCCGTCGAGGATCTCCTCGGCCCCGGCGGCGGGTTCGGTCGTGACGGCGAACAGTCCGCCCCGTTGGCCTTCGATCACGCCAGGATTCTCGACGACGGGGTGGAGCGGGCTCGATCCAAGATCGAATACTCCTCGCTGGCCACGGCGTTCTGCCCGCCGGAGTTCACGGTCGGCGAGCTGCGCCGGGTGTACGAAGCGGTGTGGGGTGTGGTTCTCGACCCCCGGAACTTCCACCGCAAGGTGACAGGCACGCCCGGCTTCCTCGTCCCGTCCGGCGGGACGACCACACGACAGGGCGGCCGCCCCGCGCAGCTGTTCCGGGCCGGCGCGGCCACCGTGCTCAATCCGCCGATGCTGCGCCCCGAGGTCTGAGCCCGAGATCCGATGCGAGGGTTCCGGCGCCGGGGTATCCGACGCGGGAGATCCGGAGCTGAGGTCCGCCGCGGAGGTCTGAGGCCGAAGGCTCGATGCGAGAGGTTCGAGGCCGGTCGTGCCGAACCCGGCCCGGCGCCCGGAGCCGACGGGGCGGGTGAGAGTCCGACAAGGCCTGGTGCTCCGGAGGCGCGGACGGCTCCGACCACGGAACACCCACCGGGACGATGTCGAGCGCCACCGGAACAACGGTGCACCAAAAGTCGGAAATGTCGCGTTATCTTGCTTGGGTACCCCACCCTGCCGCCGAGCGGTCTCACCCTCTGCGAGAGAAGCGATGCTCCAGGCCATCGGACTCACCAGCACCCCCCGCCGCGACCTTCCCTCCGCCGTGGACGACCTGACCTTCGAAGCCCCCTCCGGTCGCGTCACCGTACTTCTCGGCGCTCCGGGCTCCGGCAAGACCACCGCCCTTCGTCTGATGCTCGAACTCGAATCCGGACGGGGCGTCACCTACTTCCGCGGTCGGCCCCTGCACCGCATCGGCCACCCCGCCCGCGAGGTGGGTGTGCTTCTCGGTGACGTACCGGGCCACCCCGCGCGCACCGCCCGCGGCCAGCTCCGGATGCTCTGCGCCGCCGCGGGGGTTCCCGCGTCACGAGCCGACGAACTGCTCGACGTCGTCGGTCTGGCCGGGCTCGGGGACCAGCGCATCGGCGCCCTCTCGGCCGGCATGGACCGTCGCCTCGGTCTCGCGTCCGCGCTCCTCGGAGATCCGCACACGCTCGTTCTCGACGAGCCCGCCAAGGGCCTCTCCCCGCGGGAGAAGAGCTGGCTGCACGGTCTGCTGCGCGCGCATGCCGCCGAGGGCGGCACCGTCCTGCACACCACCAGTGACCCCAAGGAGGCCGCGCGCGCCGCCGACCGTGTGGTCACCATCGACGACGGACGCCTCGTCGCCGACCAGGACGTCGCCGACTTCTCCCGCACCCGTCTGCGGCCCAGGGTCGCCGTGCGGACACCGCACGCCGCCCGGCTGGCCGCCGTCGTCAGCCGTGAGGCGCGCGCGGCCAGGCGCTCGGTCGAGGTCGTCGCCGAGGGCGGCAGCCGGCTTTCGGTGTACGGCAGTAGTTGCGCGGAGGTCGGGGACGCGGCGTACCGGCACGGCGTACCCGTGCACCAACTCGCCGACGAGACCGGCGATGCGGGTCCGGTCGCGGTTCCCGGCGCGGGCCCGGCGAGAACGGCCGTACCGCGCCCCGCGTCATCGGTGGCGGTCTCGGAGCTGCCTCCGCCGATTCCCGTCCGCCCCGCCCGCGGCCCTCTCCGGCCCGTGCGGTACGAACTGCGCCGTCTCTTCGGCGTCAGGACGACCACCCTGATCATGGCGACCGTCCTGTTGGTATCGGCGGCCCTCTCCGTCTTCCTGGCCCGCTCGGGCCGCACGCCCCTGCCCGATCTCCTGGTCGCCTGGCCGGACCTGCTGCCTCTCCCGCCCGCGGCCTTCGGTGCCGGTCTGCTCGGCGCCCTCTCCTTCGGCGACGAGTTCCGCTACCCGGCGCTCGCCGCGGGGCGGGGAACGGTCCCGCGGCGCCTCGGGCTCCTGCTGGCCAAGCTCGGGGTGTCCGCCGCTGTCGCGCTGCTGCTGGCCCTGTTGTCCGTCCTGGCGGATGCCGAGGCGCTGCGCCTCGTGTACGGCGGTGACTTGGTCCACGTACCGGCCAACGCTCCGCAGCTGGCCGCAGGTTGGGCAGGTCTGTCGGTCGGGTGCGCCTGGGCCGGGCTGCTGGCCGCCGGCGTCTTCCGCGTGACGGGCGCCGGGGTCGCCGCGGTGCTCGCCGTTCCCGTACTGGTCGTCCCGTTGGTGCAGAAGCTGCTCGCGGGACCGTCCGTCCGTTCGATCGCCGGGCTCCCCGGCCGACTGCGTGAACTCGCCTGGCTGCAATGGCCGTACGAAACCGACCGGTGGGCCATGGCCGCGGTGAGGGTCGTGGCCCACCCCGTGGGGGTGGCGCTCTCCCTGTCGCTGTCCGCCCTGATCTGCGCGTATGTGTTCACCAGCCTTCGAGGGAGAGCCCGTTGGTGAGTGCGGTGCGCCGATATGGCGGCCGAGCGCGCGCAACTCTCCTGGGAATGTGCAAATTCCCCCCATTACGCGTCAATTGTGGGGCGGGTGCCGATCACCCTTTCGTGTGCTTTTCACCAAAGACCTCAAGGGCTGCGCGAGCCACGCCGACAAAGGATGCGTGAGTACCCTTGCGCACACCATGATGACCGCCGCCCGCTCCGCCGACTCCGGCCCGGGCGAACTCGACCGCTATCCCTGCGCGGAGACGCCGGCCGGCGAGCGCGCCGCCCTCCGTTCATGGGGAGGTTCCGATTCCGAACTGGGGCGGGCGAGCCGGCGCGGCACGGCCAGCCGCGGCCGTGGGCTTCACGGCCAACTGGTCCAGCAGCTCGGCCAGATGATCGTTTCCGGTGACCTCGGTGCCGACCGGCCGCTCGTTCCGGAGGAGATCGGCCAGCGATTCGAGGTCTCCCGCACCGTCGTGAGGGAGTCCCTGCGTGTCCTCGAGGCCAAGGGCCTGGTCAGTGCCCGGCCCAACGTGGGCACCCGGGTCCGGCCGGTCAGCGACTGGAACCTCCTGGACCCCGACATCATCGAGTGGCGGGCCTTCGGTCCTCAGCGTGACGACCAGCGTCGAGAGCTGGCTCAGCTCCGTTGGACGATCGAGCCGCTGGCCGCCCGGCTGGCCGCCGGTCATGGGCGTGAGGACATCCAGCAGCGCCTCGGCGAGATGATCGAGATCATGGGGCACGCGATGGGGCACGGGGATGCCATCACGTTCTCCCGGGCGGACGCGGAGTTCCACTCCTTGCTCATCCAGGCGGCGGGCAACCGCATGCTGGAGCATCTGTCGGGCATCGTGTCGGGGGCTCTGCACGTCTCCGGTGGGCCCGTCACGGGGTGTGACCGACCCGCGGAGGCATCGCTCGGACATCACGCGCGGATCGTCGAGGCCCTGGCGTCCGGAGACTCCGCCGCCGCCGAAGCGGCGATGAGGCAACTGCTCGTCGTCCACCTGGACGGGGAGCCCGTGGTTCCCGCGCCTCGCGAGCACTGAGCGCGACACGGCCGGGGCGTGCGGACCGTATGCCGCCGGACTCCCATAGTCCGGCGGCATAATTATAGGTATATATGAAGTTTGGTTCTGTCTGTCGCAAATGAGGTGTGACTGGGGCCACGCGGTTTGGGCGTAACACTCCTCGAAACAGTGCGATGACTTAAGAGGTGACCGCCGCGGAAGGAATACAGCAGCCACACAGTGTGCTGTGCAGTTCCGAGGCCAAGCCCGCGCCGTCGGCGACATCCCCAGCCGCCGGTCGTCGGTTCCAGCCCTCTCCAGGGCCGGGCCGGAAGCCGTTTCCATCGTTCCGAGAGGTTGTTCGTGTCGGCCAGCACATCCCGTACGCTCCCGCCGGAGATCGCCGAGTCCGAGTCTGTGATGGCGCTCATCGAGCGGGGAAAGGCTGATGGGCAGATCGCCGGCGATGACGTGCGTCGGGCCTTCGAGGCTGACCAGATTCCGCCAACCCAGTGGAAGAACGTTCTGCGCAGCCTCAACCAGATCCTCGAGGAAGAGGGTGTGACGCTGATGGTCAGTGCCGCGGAGTCGCCGAAGCGCGCCCGCAAGAGCGTCGCAGCGAAGAGCCCGGTCAAGCGCACCGCCACCAAGACCGTCGCGGCCAAGACGACCGTGACGCGGACCGTCGCGGCCACTGCCGCCCCGGCAGCCGGGAGCGCGGACGCGGCGGCCGACGACGCTGCCGTCGCCGCTCCGGCGAAGAAGACGGCGGCCAAGAAGACGGCTGCCAAGAAGACCGCCGTGAAGAAGACAGCGGCCAAGAAGACGGCTGCCAAGAAGTCCGGCAAGCAGGACGACGAGCTCCTCGACGGCGACGAGGCGGCCGAGGAAGTCAAGGCCGGCAAGGGTGAGGAAGAGGAGGGCGAGGGCGAGAACAAGGGCTTCGTCCTCTCCGACGACGACGAGGACGACGCGCCTGCGCAGCAGGTCGCCGTCGCCGGCGCCACGGCCGACCCGGTCAAGGACTACCTGAAGCAGATCGGCAAGGTCCCCCTCCTCAACGCCGAGCAGGAGGTCGAACTCGCCAAGCGCATCGAGGCAGGCCTCTTCGCCGAGGACAAGCTGGCCAACTCCGACAAGCTCGCACCGAAGCTCAAGCGCGAGCTGGAGATCATCGCCGAGGACGGCCGCCGGGCCAAGAACCACCTGCTGGAGGCGAACCTCCGCCTCGTGGTCTCGCTGGCCAAGCGCTACACCGGTCGCGGCATGCTCTTCCTGGACCTGATCCAGGAGGGCAACCTCGGTCTGATCCGCGCGGTGGAGAAGTTCGACTACACCAAGGGCTACAAGTTCTCCACGTACGCCACCTGGTGGATCCGTCAGGCGATCACCCGCGCCATGGCCGACCAGGCCCGCACCATCCGTATCCCGGTGCACATGGTCGAGGTCATCAACAAGCTCGCGCGGGTGCAGCGCCAGATGCTCCAGGACCTGGGCCGTGAGCCCACCCCGGAGGAGCTGGCCAAGGAGCTCGACATGACCCCTGAGAAGGTCATCGAGGTCCAGAAGTACGGCCGTGAGCCCATCTCGCTCCACACGCCGCTGGGTGAGGACGGGGACAGCGAGTTCGGAGACCTCATCGAGGACTCCGAGGCGGTCGTCCCGGCCGACGCGGTCAGCTTCACGCTGCTCCAGGAGCAGCTGCACTCCGTTCTCGACACGCTCTCCGAGCGTGAGGCGGGCGTGGTCTCGATGCGCTTCGGCCTCACCGACGGTCAGCCGAAGACGCTGGACGAGATCGGCAAGGTCTACGGCGTGACGCGCGAGCGCATCCGTCAGATCGAGTCGAAGACGATGTCCAAGCTTCGTCACCCGTCGCGTTCGCAGGTACTGCGCGACTACCTCGACTAGGACCGAGGACGGACACGGACGAAGGGCCCGGAACCTCACAAGGTTCCGGGCCCTTCGTCCGTGTGCGGGTGCGGCCCGCCCCCGTGCGGATGACGCTGAGTGGGCACCGTTCACCTCGGCGTCAGGAGTCCTCATGTCCCGCGTTGTCGTCCGTGCCCTTCCCGTGGCGTTCGCCCTGTCGGCCGTTGCGACCGTCATACCGGTCGGCCCACCAACCCCTGCCGCCGCGGACAGCATCGTCGTGGGTGGCAGGCCCGTTCCTGTCGCCGACAGCCCCTGGGCCGTGGCTCTGTCGAGCCGTGACCGGTTCGGGGGAACACGCGCGGGGCAGTTCTGCGGCGGGGTGGCGATCGCGCCCACGAAGGTCCTCACGGCCGCCCACTGCCTGCGGCAGGACGTCCTGGGTGCGGCCGTCCCGGAGGTGCCCGATCTGCGGGTCATCAGCGGCCGGGACGAGCTGAGCGGACCCGGCGGTCAGGAGACCCCGGTGCGCTCGGCCTGGGTCAATCCTCGGCACGACCCGCGGACCAACGCCGGGGACCTGGCGGTGCTCACCCTGGACCGGGCACTGCCGGCGGGCAGTGTCATCCCGATGGCCGGGGCCGGGAGCGCGGCCTACGAGCCGGGCACGGCCGCGACGGTGTACGGCTGGGGGGACACGACGGGCTACGGCGCTTACGCGTCCGTCCTGCACGCCGCGAAAGTGCGGGTGCTGTCGGACAGCGCGTGTACGCGGGCCTACCCCGGAGGCCTGCAGGGCTCGTACGACGCCTCGACGATGCTCTGCGCCGGTAACACGGCCGGGGGGAGGGACGCGTGCCAGGGCGACAGCGGAGGCCCGCTGGTGGCCCGTGGGCGCCTCGTCGGCCTTGTCTCCTGGGGCGGCGGCTGCGGGAGTCCCGGCAGCCCCGGTGTGTACACCCGCATCTCGGCGGCCATCCGGTGGATGGCCGCTCAGCGCTGACTGCCAGGCCTGCCGGCCGCCGCGGTCCGGAGGTACGAGAACGGGCGGCCTCCCCGCGGGGAGGCCGCCCGTCGGCCGGTCCTGGACCGGACCCCTGGCTCGTCGTGGATGCGAGGTGTCAGTGTTGTTCCTCGTCGGCGGCACTTGCCTGTACGGCAGTGAGCCGATCTGTCTCATCCTGTATTTCCGCGGCGATCTTCTTGAGTTCCGGCTCGAACTTGCGTCCATGGTGGGCGCAGAAGAGCAGTTCACCGCCGCTGATCAGGACGACGCGCAGATATGCCTGGGCGCCGCAACGGTCACAGCGGTCTGCTGCGGTCAGCGGGCTCGCGGGGGTCAGAACAGTAGTCACGTCGCCTCTTCTCTAGCTCGACGAGCTGTCGTACCAGGGTCAACATCCAACCAGGCCGAAAACGTTCCCGCTCGTGGCTTTTCTTCGAAACTTCTTCTCGGGATGGCTGTCTGTTGCCGGTTGGCGGCGAATGTGCCGTATTGCGTAGCGCTACGGTTTCGCGTTGCTTGTGTGGGCCCGTCCACCGGCCGGCTTGCCGGTTGTTCATGAGGACGTGCCCGGAGCCTAAATGGTTCATGCCTCGAAGGGAACGTGATGTGCACGTCACTCCAACGAATGATCGAACGCGTATACGAAGCTGGACTAGCATAAGGATTCCCCCTGGGTGGCGTTACAACCGCTCTACCAGGCCTCGGTAGGCTCTCAGCGGCTACCGAGGCCGAGCCCGTTACCCTCTGGGCCCCGAATGAAATTCAGCGAGGAGCGAACCGCGTGACCGCCGATTCCGTGCCGTCCACTGCGCTGCTGACCGGAGCAGGCGGCGCAGACAGGGACAGCTCCAACTACACCGCGCGGCACCTTCTCGTACTCGAGGGGCTCGAAGCGGTCCGCAAGCGTCCCGGGATGTACATCGGGTCCACGGACAGCCGCGGACTCATGCACTGCCTCTGGGAGATCATCGACAACTCGGTCGACGAGGCTCTCGGCGGCTACTGCGACAGCATCGAGGTCATCCTCCACGACGACAGCTCGGTCGAGGTCCGCGACAACGGCCGGGGCATCCCGGTGGACGTCGAGCCCAAGACGGGGCTCTCCGGCATCGAGGTCGTGATGACCAAGCTGCACGCCGGCGGAAAGTTCGGTGGCGGCTCCTACGCCGCCTCCGGCGGCCTGCACGGCGTCGGTGCCTCGGTCGTGAACGCGCTCTCCGCGCGGCTCGACGTCGAGGTCGACCGCAACAGCTCGACGCACTCGATCAGTTTCCGGCGCGGGGTTCCGGGCATGTTCACCGAGCAGGGGCCGGACAGCCCCTTCGACCCGGCCAACGGCCTGCGCAAGGGGAAGCGTGTCCCGAAGACCCGTACGGGTACCCGGGTGAGGTACTGGGCGGACCGGCAGATCTTCCTCAAGGACGCCAAGCTCAACCTGGAGACGCTGTACCAGCGTGCCCGCCAGACCGCGTTCCTCGTCCCGGGCCTCACCATCGTCGTGCGGGACGAGCGGGGCATCGACGGTGAGGGCAAGACCGAGGAGACGTTCCGCTTCGACGGCGGAATCAGCGAGTTCTGCGAGTACCTGGCCCAGGACAAGGCCGTCTGTGACGTCCAGCGCCTGACCGGCACCGGGACCTTCAAGGAGACCGTCCCGGTCCTGGACGAGCGCGGTCACATGACGGCGACCGAGGTCACCCGCGAGCTGGCCGTCGACATCGCGCTCCGCTGGGGCACCGGATACGAGACCAACGTCAAGTCCTTCGTCAACATCATCGCCACCCCCAAGGGCGGCACCCATGTGTCCGGTTTCGAGCGCTCCCTCACCAGGACGGTCAACGAGGCCCTGCGCTCCGCGAAGCTGCTGCGCGTGGCCGAGGACGACGTCGTCAAGGACGACGCCCTCGAAGGCCTCACCGCTGTCGTGACGGTACGGCTGGCGGAGCCCCAGTTCGAGGGGCAGACCAAGGAGGTGCTGGGCACCTCCGCGGCCAACCGGATCGTGGCCAACGTGGTGTCCAAGGAGCTCAAGGCATTCCTGACCTCCACCAAGCGTGATGCCAAGGCCCAGGCCAGGGCCGTGCTGGACAAGGCGGTGGCCGCCGCCCGTACGCGCATCGCGGCCCGTCAGCACAAGGACGCGCAGCGTCGCAAGACCGCGCTGGAGTCCTCCTCGCTTCCGGCCAAGCTCGCCGACTGCCGCAGCGACGACGTGGAGCGGAGCGAGCTCTTCATCGTGGAGGGCGACTCCGCGCTCGGTACCGCCAAGCTGGCCCGGAACAGTGAGTTCCAGGCCCTGCTGCCGATCCGCGGGAAGATCCTCAACGTCCAGAAGTCGTCCGTGTCGGACATGCTCAAGAACGCCGAGTGCGGTGCGATCATCCAGGTCATAGGAGCGGGTTCCGGACGCACCTTCGACATCGACGCCGCCCGCTACGGCAAGATCGTCCTGCTCGTCGACGCCGATGTCGACGGCGCCCACATCCGATGCCTGCTGCTCACGCTCTTCCAGCGCTACATGCGCCCCATGGTCGAGGCGGGGCGGGTCTTCGCCGCGGTGCCCCCGTTGCACCGGATCGAGCTCGTCCAGCCCAAGAAGGGGCAGGACAAGTACGTCTACACCTACTCCGACAACGAACTGCGGCAGACGTTGCTGGAGCTGCAGCGCAAGAACGTCCGGTTCAAGGACTCGATCCAGCGCTACAAGGGCCTCGGCGAGATGGACGCCGACCAGCTGGCGGAGACCACGATGGACCCGCGGCACCGGACGCTGCGACGGATCAACATCGGCGACCTGGAGTCCTCCGAGCAGGTCTTCGACCTGCTGATGGGCAACGAGGTCGCGCCCCGCAAGGAGTTCATCACCAGCTCGGCGGCCACACTGGACCGTTCGCGTATCGACGTCTGAACCGTCCCCACCCGTGGGTGGAGGCGGTGTCTCCACCCACGATCGACCCGTGCGCCGATCCTCTGACCCGGACGTTTCCGTGCGCTACGCGTACGGGCGGGGTCTCGCACGGCCGCCCGGGGCTTCCTTCACCTGAAATGGTGAAGCCAGGCGAATGAAGTGCCCGGGATCTTCCCGATCTGCCCATTCTTGGCTACGCGGCCGAAAAGGCTCGTGGACAAGGGAGTTGTTCGGTGGAGAAGGAAGCAGGGCCGGATGCCGCAGCGACGCGGCTCGACGACCCGTGGTACGACGCGCCGGTCCCGGAGTGGGGTGAGCCCGACGGCCCTGCGGGCTCCGTGCCCGAAGCGCGGCCCGGGCAGGCGGCGCAACAAGGCCACAGCGCGGCCGACATCTATCTGGAGGTGCAGCGCAGCGCGGCCTTCCGTGAGGTGCGCCGCCGCTACCGGAGGTTCGTGATTCCTGCGGCGGCGGCCTTCCTGCTCTGGTACCTCGCCTACGTGGTCGCCGCCACCTCCGCCCCCGGCCTGATGGCGCGTCCCGTCGTCGGCGCCCTCAACGTGGCGATGATCGCGGGCCTGGGACAGTTTCTCACCACGTTCCTGCTCACCTGGGCGTACGCGCGTCATGCGCGACTGCACCGCGACCGGGCCGCGCTGGAACTGCGGTGGGACACCCAGGAGATGACGAGAGGGATCGGCCGGTGAGCGGGGACCACCAGACGCTGGCGTTGCTGCTGTTCAGCGTTTTCATCGCCGTGACGCTCGGCATCACCACCTGGGTGAGCCGGAACAGGCAGGGATCCGCCGAGGAGTTCTACGCGGGCGGAAGGCTGTTCTCACCCATGGAGAACGGATTCGCCATCGCCGGTGACTACATGTCCGCCGCGTCGTTCCTCGGTATCTCCGGTCTGATCGCCCTCTTCGGCTACGACGGCATGCTGTATTCGGTCGGCTTCCTCGTGGCCTGGCTCGTCGTCCTGCTCCTCGTCGCCGAACTGGTACGCAACTGCGGTCGGTTCACCCTCGCCGACGTGGTCGCCGCGCGCATGGCCGAGCGTCCGGTGCGCACCGCCGTGGGCACGTCGTCCGTCACCGTCTCGGTGCTGTACCTGGTGGCGCAGATGGTCGGTGCCGGCAGCCTCGTCGCTCTGCTCCTGGGCGGCACGAGTGACACGGCGCGGTCCTGGACCGTGGTCGGCGTCGGGGCGCTCATGGTGATCTACGTGTCGCTCGGCGGTATGCGCGCCACCACCTGGATCCAGATCGTCAAGGCCGTCCTGCTGATGGCCGGAGCCGTCGTGCTCACCGTGCTCGTCCTCGCGCACTTCCACGGCAACGTGAACGCCCTCCTCGACACCGCGGCCGAACGCAGCGGACACGGCAGGGACTTCCTCTCTCCCGGGCTCAGGTACGGCGGGAGCTGGACCGCGCGCTTCGACTTCATCAGCCTGGGCCTGGCGCTCGTGCTCGGCACCGCCGGTCTGCCGCACATCCTGTCGCGCTTCTACACCGTGCCCACCGCCCGCGCGGCCCGGCGTTCCGTCGTCTGGTCCATCGGGCTGATCGGCAGCTTCTACCTGATGACGATCGTGCTCGGGTTCGGAGCGGCCGCCCTCGTGGGTTCCGCGGACGTTCGGGCGTCCAACGCCTCGGGGAACACCGCGGTCCCGCTCCTGGCGCTCGTACTGGGAGGCGGTGAGGGATCCACCGGGGGCACGGTGCTCTTCGCCGTCGTCGCCGCCATCGCCTTCGCGACGATCCTCGCGGTCGTCGCCGGGATCACCCTGGCCTCCTCCGCGTCCGTCGCCCATGACCTCTACGCGACGTTCAGGCGTCCGGGGGCCAAGCAGCGCAGCGAGGTCGCCGTGGCCAGGGTCGCCGCCGCGGGCGTCGGCGTGGTGGCCATCGGCCTCGGCCTGCTCGCCCAGAATCTGAACGTCGCGTTCCTGGTGGGGCTGGCCTTCGCGGTCGCGGCTTCGGCCAACCTCCCGGCACTGCTCTACTCGCTGTTCTGGCGGAACTTCACCACCCGGGGAGCGGTCTGGGCCGTGTACGGCGGGCTGATCCCCGCTGTTCTCCTCGTCCTGCTCTCGCCCGTCGTGTCGGGAAGCCCGGCCTCGCTCTTCCCGGGGGTGGACTTCCAGCTCTTCCCTCTGGAGAACCCCGGGCTGGTGTCCGTTCCGGCGGGTTTCCTCGCCGGCTGGATCGGCACGGTCACCTCGCACGAGCCCCCGGACGAGGCCAAGCACGCCGAGACGGAGGTCCGGTCGCTCACCGGGGCGGGCGCGGCCTAGATCCGGCTCCGGCAGGGGCGACGGCCTCCCGGCAGGGCGCCGGGATCCGGCAGGGCGCCGGCCTCCCGGCCGGGCAACGGCCTCCCGGCAGGGCGACGGGATCCGGCAGGGCGCCGGCGTCAGGAGTCCGCGGCCCAGGTGTACCGGTGTTCCGGGCGGCCCGTCTCGCCGTACCGCAGGGACAGTCGTACCCGGCCGGTGCGTTCCAGCAGCTTCAGGTAGCGCTGGGCGGTCTGCCTGCTCATCCCCGCGCTCTCCGCGATCTCCTGCGCGGAGAGCGGCCCGCCGGCGGTGCGCAGGGCCTGGCGGACCAGTTCCGCGGTCGTGGGCGAATGGCCCTTGGGCAGATCGGCCCCCTCCGTCGCCCACAGGCCGCCGAACAACCGGTCCACCTGCGTCTGCTCGGCCTCGCCGCCGCCCTCGAAGGTGCGGCGCAGCGCCGCGTACGCCTCCAGCTTGGTACGCAGCCCCGCGTACGCGAACGGCTTCACCAGGTACTGCAGCGCACCGTGGCGCATCGCGGCCTGCACCGTCGCGACATCGCGTGCCGCCGTCACCATGATCACGTCGGTGTGGTGTCCGAGCGCGCGCAGCTCGCGCACCACGGCCAGACCGTTGCGGTCCGGCAGGTAGTGGTCGAGGAGGATCAGGTCGATCGGCACCTCGCCGATCCGGGTGAGGGCCTCCGTGGCGGAGTGGGCCAGGGCGGCCACCCGGAATCCGGGCACCTTCGCGACGTAGGCCGCGTTGATCTGTGCGACCCGGACGTCGTCGTCCACCACCAGGACCTGGATCACGGGGAGTCTCCTGTTGTCGCCGGTTGTACGCGTGCCGACGGGTCGCCGTCCGGTCCCGGTCCGCCCAGCGCTTCGGGGAGGACGACGGTGAACACCGCCCCGCCGTCGGGCGAGTCCGACACGGACACGCTGCCGCCCTGACGTTCCGCGAGCCGCCGTACGAGTGGCAGCCCCAGGCCGCGCTTGCCGTGGGTGGGGAGGTCCTTGGTGGACCAGCCCTCCATGAAGATCGACTCAAGGCGGCCGGACGGCACGCCCGGACCGCTGTCGCGCACGCGCAGCACCACGGTACGGCCTTCGGCCCGCAGCCCGACCTCGATCCGGGCGTCCGTGGATCCCGCCGCCGCGTCCAGGGCGTTGTCCACCAGGTTGCCGACGACCGTGACGAGGCCGCGTGGGTCCACCAACCGGTCCGGCAGCAGTGTCCCGGGCGCCATGCGCAGGGAGACGCCCCGTTCCGCGGCCACCGTCGCCTTGCCGACCAGGAGGGCGGCCAGCAGCGGGTCGTGGACCTTCTCGGTGACCTGCTCGGCGGTGGCCCGGTGGACGCCGACGACCTCCGTGACGAACTCCATCGCGTCCTCGTGCATCTCCAGCTCCAGCAGTCCCAGGAGGGTGTGCAGCCGGTTCGCGTGCTCGTGGTCCTGGGCGCGGAGCGCGTCGATCAGGCCGCGGGTGGAGTCGAGCTCGCGGCCGAGGTACTCCAGCTCGGTACGGTCGCGCAGGGTGGCCACGGCCCCGCCGTCGTCGGTGGGCATCCGGTTGACGAGCAGCACACGGCTCCCGCTGACCGCCACGAGGTCGTCCCCGACGACCCGTCCTGCCAGTACGTCGGCGGTCCTGCCCGCCCCCAGGGCCTCGTCGAGCGGCCGGCCGGCGGCGTCGGGCCCGAGGCCGAGCAGGCGCTGCGCCTCGTCGTTCAGGAGCCGGACGCGCCCCGCGCGGTCGAGCGCGACGACGCCCTCACGGATGCTGTGCAGCATGGCCTCGCGCTCCGTGAGCAGGGCCGAGATGTCGGAGAACGCCAGATCGTGGGTCTGCCGCTGGAGGCGGCGGGAGATGAGATAGGCGGCCAGCGCCCCCACGGCCAGCGCCCCGCCCGCGTAGGCCAGCAGCCCGGGGATCGTCGCGAGGAGCCTGGCGCGGACGCTGTCGTACGCGATCCCGACGGACACGGCGCCCACGATCCGGTCCGAACCGTCACGCAGTGGCACCTTGCCGCGGGCCGAGCGTCCGAGGGTGCCGTTGTCGATCTCCATCACGGACCTGCCCGCGAGCGCGGTACTTGGGTCGGTGGACACGACCTGGCCGATCCGGGCGGCGTCCGTGTGGGACCAGCGCACGCCACGCCTGTCCATGATCACCACGTACTCCGCGCCGGTGGAGCGCCTGATCCGCTCGGCCACGGTCTGGACGGGGCCGCCGGGGGCCGGTTCGGTGGTGAGCAGCGACACGGCGATCTGCTGCTGGGCCGCCGTGCTCTGCGCGATCGCCAGGGCCCGGCGCATCGCCTGGTCGTCGAGCTGGGCGCTGAGCGGCGCCAGGAAGAGGCCGGTGGCCAGCACCGTGACGCCGGTGATGATGGCCAGCTGCATCAGCAGGACCTGGGAGAAGACCCGCTTCGGCCAGCCGAGCCGGCGCAAGACCCGCGGGGTGGTCGGTGGGGCGCTCATCGTACGAACGGTAAGGGGCGATCCGGCGTTCCTGAAAATTCCCGCCCGATGATCTCCGTAGCCGCGGTCGCCTCCGCGGGAGTCCCGGGGGCCGCCTCCGCGAAGGGCGCGGAGCAGGACCGGCAGGCCCGGGGTGGGACCGCAGCCATTCGTACACGGCCGGACCCCTTGCCTCCGGCCCTTCCGTCTGTGAGCGTTGCGAGGGTTCGCCTGCAACGCAATCATCTTGCGTTATTTGCGCTAATCTTGCGTTCATGACGCGACGACTTGCTCAAGTTGCCAAGAAGGTAGGAGTCAGCGAGGCCACGGTCAGCCGGGTGCTGAACGGCAAGCCGGGCGTCTCCGACGCCACTCGGCAGTCCGTCCTCTCCGCGCTCGACGTCCTCGGCTACGAGCGTCCCACGCAGTTGCGTGGCGAGCGGGCGAGGCTGGTCGGGCTGGTCCTCCCCGAGCTGCAGAACCCGATCTTCCCGGCGTTCGCCGAAGTGGTCGGCGGCGCGCTCGCCCAGCAGGGGCTGACCCCGGTGCTGTGTACGCAGACCAAGGGCGGGGTCTCCGAGGCCGACTACGTCGAACTCCTCCTCCAGCAGCAGGTCTCCGGGGTCGTGTTCGCGGGCGGGCTCTACCACCAGGCCGACGCCCCGCACGACCACTACAAGGTGCTCGCCGACCGCAGGATCCCGGTCGTCCTGATCAACGCGGCCATCGCGCACCTCGGGTTCCCGGGCGTCTCGTGCGACGACTCGGTCGCCGTCGAACAGGCCTGGCGCCACCTCGTCTCGCTCGGACACGAACGGATCGGCCTGGTCCTCGGCCCGTCCGACCACGTGCCCTCGCAGCGCAAGCTCGCCGCCGCCCGGGCGCTCGCGGAGGAGTCCGGTACCACCGTGCCCGACGAGTGGGTGGCCCGGGCGATGTTCTCGCTGGAGGGCGGGCAGGCCGCCGCCATGCGGCTGCTCGACCAGGGGGTCACCGGCATCATCTGCGCCAGTGACCCGCTCGCCCTGGGCGCCGTGCGCGCGGCACGCCGCCGCGGGCTGTCCGTGCCCGCCGACGTCTCGGTCGTCGGCTACGACGACTCGGCGTTCATGAACTGCACCGAGCCTCCGCTGACCACCGTGCGCCAGCCCATCGAGGCCATGGGCCGGGCCGCGGTCGAGCTGCTCTCGGTACAGATCGGGGGGCGTACGGTGCCGTCCGACGAGCTCCTGTTCGAACCGGAACTGGTCGTGCGCGGTTCGACGGCCCAACCGCCCCGCGAAAATTCCCGCTGATTGTAGCTAAATTGCAGGATCGGCCCCTGGCGGGCTGGGCAGTGGCTGCGGCGGGCGCGGACCCGTGTACTGGCCGCTGGGCCGCATCCGCAGGGGCTGTTCCGCGTACTCCTCCAGCGCGTGGGCGATCCAGCCGGCTGTGCGGGACACCGCGAACACCGTCTCGCCGGCCTCCGCGGGCATGCCGCACGCGACCGAGAGGACGGCCAGCGCGAGGTCGACATTGGCGTGCAAGGGGGTGTGCCGGGCAGTGGTGGCGACCACGTCACGGGCCGCCTCCAGTGCCGGTGCCGCCCTCGGTAGGTCCGCGAGCAGGGCGAACAGCAGCCGGGCCCGTGGATCCTCGCCCGTGTAGAGACGGTGCCCCAGCCCCGGCACCCGGCGGCCGGTACGGAGGTGGTCCGCGACGACCGGGGCCGCGGCGCCCCGCTCCAGCACCTCGGACAGCATCCGGTGCGCCAGGCCGCTCGCGGCGCCGTGCAACGGCCCCTCCAGGACGCCCAGCCCGGCGGAGACCACCGCGTACGGATGCGCGTGGGCGGACGCGGCGACGCGTGCCGCCAGTGTCGAGGCCGCCAGATCGTGATCGGCCAGTAGCGCCAGGGCGGTGTCGAGCACGGTCAGCGCCGCCGCGTCGACCGGCCGGCCCGAGAGCCTCGGCCACAGCCTGCGGGCCAGCCGGTCGCCGTCACCGGCCTCCTCGCCCCTCACCGGCAGGGCACCCACCAGGGTGGGGATCAGGCCGCGTGCGCTGCTCAGCACGCCCCGGGGGGAGAGGTCGAACCGCAGTGGATCGGCGGCGGCGGCAGCGGCGACGGCCACCCGCAGCCGGTCCGTCGGGCCGCTGTGCGCCGGCAGGGCCGCGACCGTCCGCCGTGCGGCCGTGAGCGATTCGGCGGGCGCCCGGAAGTGGACGTCCGGGCGCAGCTCACCCGTCCAGATCCACTCGGCGACCTCCTCGTAGCCGTGGTGGCGGGCCAGTTCCGTCGCATCGACACCGCGGAAGTAGTACCGGTCGTGCTCGATGAGCGTGATGCCGGTACGGAAGGTCAGGTCACCGGCCGCGGGGGAGTGCTCCCGGCGCCCGGTGTGCCGCGCCAGCGCTTCGACCTCGGCGGCGTCGAACATGCTGCCGCGCCCGCCCGGAGCGCGCCTGCTGCTGAGCTGCCCTCTGCTCACGTACGCGTACACGGTCTCGGGCTTCACACCGAGCAGCCCGGCCGTCTCCCGGGTCGTCAGCCTGCGTACCTCCCCGGCGGTCCCGGATTCGGGCCCCGATCCCGATGTCGATTTCACGTGTCCCGTACCGGCCCCGTGCGGCGCCGCGTCGTGCGTCATGCCCTCACCGTATCCATGTCGACCCGTATCCATCCTGGTTGCACATTGATTCAATCAATATTGAAATGCATGAAGTCAATCATGGACTGTTGAATCAATATTCGACTCATGGTTGAGGGAGAGACCGGCAATGCCTGCTCCGAGCACCGAAACCGCCCCGCTCGACGTGCCTCGCGGCCTCGCCGGTGTGATCGTGACCGACACCGCCCTCGGCGACGTCCTTGGGCGCGAGGGCTTCTACCACTACCGGCACTACTCGGCGATCGAGCTGGCGCAGCGGCGCAGCTTCGAAGACGTCTGGTACCTGATGTTCCACGGCGAGCTCCCCGGCCGGGCCGCGAGCGCCGACTTCGCGGCCCGTACGGCACGCCTGCGCCACCTGCCCGCCGAGGTGCGGGATGCGCTGCCCGGCATCGCCCGGGCGGGCGTCGTCTCCGGCCCGCTGGCCGGACTGCGCACCGCGCTGTCGCTGCTCGGGGCCTCAGCCGGATTCCGCCCCGTCTACGACATCGACGCCGACCGCCGCCGCGACGACGCGCTCGCCCTCTGCGCCGCCGTACCCACCCTGCTGACCGCCCTGCACCGGCTCGGCCGGGGTCTCGAACCGGTCGAACCGCGTGACGACCTGCCCTTCGCCGCGAACTACCTCCACATGCTCACCGGCGAGGAACCGGACGCCGCCCGGGCCGGGGCCGTCGAGCAGTACCTCATCTCCACCGTCGACCACGGCTTCAACGCCTCGACGTTCACCGCCAGGGTGGTCGCCTCCACCGGCGCCGACACGGCGGCCTGCCTGGTGGCCGCGGTCGGCGCGCTGTCCGGCCCGCTGCACGGCGGAGCGCCCAGCAGGGCCCTGGACACCCTGGACGCGATCGGGACCCCGGACCGCATCGACGGCTGGATCCGCGAACAGGTCCTCGCCGGTGGCCGGATCATGGGTTTCGGCCACCCCGTCTACCGCACCGAGGACCCGCGCTCACGCATGCTGCGCTCGATCGCCCAGGGCTTCGGCGGCCCGCTCGTCGACTTCGCCGTCGAGGTGGAACGCCAGGTGGAGGCCATCCTCGCCGAGCTCAAGCCGGGGCGTGAGCTGCACACCAACGTGGAGTTCTACGCCGGGGTCGTCATGGAGCTGTGCGGTCTGCCGCGCGAGATGTTCACCCCCACCTTCTGTGCGGCGCGGGTGGTCGGCTGGAGCGCCAATATCCTTGAGCAGGCGGAGGACTCGAAGATCATCCGCCCGGCGGCCCGCTATGTAGGGACCCCGCCGCCGCACCCCGTACCGGCACCCTGACCGACCCCGAGGAAGGCCCCCGTTGACACCGCCCCGCACCCCGCAGATCCCGGTCGTCGTCCTGGCGGGGTTCCTGGGATCCGGCAAGACGACCCTGCTCAACCATCTGCTGCGCAATCGCGCGGGCAACCGGATCGGGGTGATCGTCAACGACTTCGGGTCCATCGAGATCGACGCCATGACCGTGGCGGGGCAGGTCGGCTCGACGGTCTCCCTGGGTAACGGCTGCCTGTGCTGCGCCGTCGACGCGAGCGAGCTCGACACCTTCCTGGAGACCCTGACCAGGCCGGCCGCCCGCCTCGACGTGATCGTCATCGAGGCGAGCGGCCTCGCCGAGCCCCAGGAACTCGTACGGATGCTGCTGGCCAGCGACAATCCGCGCATCCGGTACGGGGGACTGGTCGAGGTCGTCGACGCCGCCGAATTCATGACCACGCGGGAGCGCCACCCCGAGATCGACCGCCACCTCACGGTCGCCGACCTCGTCGTGCTGAACAAGACGGACCGGGTGGCGGAATCGGATCTGGACGCCGTCCGGGAGGCCGTGGCGGCGTCCGGGGGGCGGGCGGCGGTCATCGGCGCCGCGTACGGGCGGATCGACCCGGAGCTGCTCTTCGATCCGGCTCTCGGGGCGGACGAGGACGACTCCGTCCGCCAGCTGACCTTCGAGGACCTGCTCCGCGAGACGGAGGACGATCACGGCAGCCACCTGCACACGGCGTACGAGAGCGTCTCCTTCACCGCCGACGTGCCGATGAACCCCCGCCGCCTCATGGCGTTCCTCGACTCCAGGCCCGAAGGCCTCTACCGCATCAAGGGCTTCGCCGACTTCGGCGCGGCCGACCGGGGCAACCGCTACACCGTGCACGCCGTCGGCAGATTCCTGCGCTTCGTCCCGCAGCCGTGGGCGCGGGACGAACCACGGCTCACGCAACTGGTGCTGATCGGCTCCGGCATCGACGCCGAGGCGCTGCACAAGGAGCTCGCGGACTGCCGGGAAACACCGCAGGACGCCCCCGAGGCGCTGGAGCGCGCCATGTGGGGCGTCCTGCGGTACGTACAACAGCCGGAGGAACAACAGCCGGGAGAGCAGCCGGACGAGTATCCGGAGCGACAGCCGGCCGCCGACGAGGCCGTGTGACGATCGGGCAACGACAGGGCAGGGCCGGGCCCCGGACCGTGTGACGGCGGGCCGGCGATCACCGCGACCGGTCCGATCAGCGGCGTCCCCGAACCGTCGCGACGCGGATCCGGGGCCGGCAGCTCCGCCGGCGCGCCGTTCTTCTGCGCGGCCCGGGCCGGGACACCGCCCGCCCAGGCGAACACCAGGACGTCCTCCCCCTTGAGGAAGCGCTGACAGCGCACCCCGCCGGTGGCCCTGCCCTTGCGCGGGTACTGGTCGAACGGGGTGAGCTTCGAGGTCAGCTCCGAATCGTAAAGCGTGCCGTGCGACCCGGCCACCGTGAACACCACGGCGTCCACCGCCGGATCCACCGCCGTGAACGAGAGCACCGTGGCCCCCGCCGTGAGCTTGACGCCCGCCATGCCGCCCGCCGGACGGCCCTGCGGACGCACCTGCGCCGCCGGATAGCGCAGCAGCTGGGCGTCGGACGTGATGAAGACCAGGTCCTCCTCGCCCGTACGCAGCTCCGTCGCGCCGACGATGCGGTCACCTTCCCTGAGGGTGATGACCTCCAACTCGTCCTTGTTCGCCGGATAGTCGGGCACCACGCGCTTCACCACCCCCTGCAGGGTGCCGATGGCCAGCCCCGGCGACTCCTCGTCCAGCGTGGTCAGACAGACCAGCTCCTCGTCGGTCTCCAGCGTGAGGAACTCCGAGACCTGCGCCCCTCCCGAGAGATTGGGAGCCGCGTGGGTGTCCGGCAGCTGCGGGAGGTCGATCACCGACAGCCGCAGCAGCCGCCCGGTGGACGTCACCGCGCCCACGTCACCGCGCGCCGTCGCGGGGACGGCCGAGACGATCACGTCGTGCTTGGTGCGCTTGGCGTCCTCGGCCGCGACGATCGGGTCGGCGTTGGCCGTACGGGCCAGCAGGCCCGTCGAGGAGAGGAGCACCTGGCACGGGTCGTCCGCGACCTCCAGCGGCACGGAGGCCACCTGCGAACCGGCCGACTCCAGCAGCACCGTGCGCCGGTCGGTGCCGAACTTCTTCGCGACCGCGGCCAGTTCGGCGGAGACGAGCTTGCGCAGCTCCGCGTCCGAGTCCAGGATCGCCGTCAGCTCGGCGATCTCCTCGGCGAGCCGGTCGCGCTCGCCCTCCAGCTCGATCCGGTCGAACCGGGTGAGCCTGCGCAGCGGCGTGTCCAGGATGTACTGCGTCTGGATCTCACTCAGCGAGAAGCGCTCCATCAGGCGCTCCTTCGCCTGCGCCGAGTTGTCGCTGTCCCGGATGAGACGGATGACCTCGTCGATGTCGAGCAGGGCGACGAGGAGGCCCTCGACCAGGTGCAGCCGGTCGCGGCGCTTGGTCCTGCGGAACTCGCTGCGCCGGCGCACGACCTCGAAACGGTGGTCGAGGTAGACCTCCAGGAGCTCCTTGAGCCCCAGGGTGAGCGGCTGCCCGTCGACCAGTGCCACGTTGTTGATGCCGAAGGTCTCCTCCATCGGCGTCAGCTTGTAGAGCTGCTCCAGCACGGCCTCCGGCACGAAGCCGTTCTTGATCTCGATCACCAGACGCAGTCCGTGCGCCCGGTCCGTGAGGTCCTTGACGTCCGCGATGCCCTGGAGCTTCTTCGACCCGACGAGGTCCTTGATCTTGGCGATCACCTTCTCCGGGCCGACGCTGAAGGGGAGTTCCGTCACGACGAGACCCTTGCGGCGGGCCGTGACGTTCTCTATGGCGACGGTGGCACGGATCTTGAACGTGCCACGCCCGGACGCGTACGCGTCCTTGATGCCGCCGAGACCGACGATCCGCCCGCCGGTGGGCAGGTCGGGACCGGGGACGAAGCGCATCAGGGTCTCGAGGTCGGCGGCCGGATGCCTGATGAGATGGCGGGCGGCCGCGATCACCTCTCCCAGGTTGTGCGGGGGCATGTTGGTCGCCATGCCGACGGCGATCCCGGACGCGCCGTTGACCAGGAGGTTCGGGTACGCCGCGGGGAGGACGACCGGTTCCCGCTCCTGGCCGTCGTAGTTCGACTGGTAGTCGACGGTGTCCTCGTCGATGGACTCCGTCATCAGTGACGTGGCGTCGGCCATCCGGCACTCGGTGTACCGCATGGCGGCCGGCGGGTCGTCGTTGCCGAGCGAGCCGAAGTTGCCGTGACCGTCGACGAGGGGCAGACGCATCGAGAACGGCTGTGCCATGCGCACCAGTGCGTCATAGATCGACGCGTCACCGTGCGGGTGCAACTTGCCCATCACTTCGCCGACGACGCGGGCGCACTTCACGTAGCCGCGGTCGGGGCGCAGCCCCATCTCGTTCATCTGGGACACGATGCGGCGGTGCACGGGCTTCATGCCGTCGCGGGCGTCGGGCAGAGCGCGGGAGTAGATCACCGAGTACGCGTACTCGAGGAAGGAGCCCTGCATTTCGTCGACGACGTCGATGTCGAGGATCTTCTCCTCGAAGTCGTCCGGCGGCGGGGTTTTCGTGCTGCGGCGGGCCATCGCGGCTGCGACTCCTTCACAGATTCTGTCGGGCAACCTCAGGTTCTGACGCCGACCATTGTGGACCGCCGTACCGACAACGCCGACCTCGACCCGTCCGAAGTGGTCTCCAGGGCCTCCCCGGAGCCCCTGTTTACGGCAGCATCTACGACAACATGCACGGAACGGGAACTTCGCCAGGTGCCCGTGCGCTTGCTTACAGTGGCAGGTCCGGCAGGAAATCCTGTATCGATCGAAGGGACGTACATGCCCATGGGTCACACGGCCACAGCCCAGGCCGGTTCCGGCGGCTTGACGGCGACCGAGCACCGCTTGGCCAACGGCCTGCGCGTGGTGCTCTCCGAGGACCATCTGACCCCGGTCGCCGCGGTCTGCCTCTGGTACGACGTCGGTTCCCGCCACGAGGTCGAGGGCCGTACCGGCCTCGCCCACCTCTTCGAGCACCTGATGTTCCAGGGCTCCGGCCAGGTCAAGGGGAACGGCCACTTCGAGCTGGTGCAGGGGGCCGGGGGCTCCCTCAACGGCACCACCAGCTTCGAGCGCACCAACTACTTCGAGACGATGCCCACGCACCAGCTGGAGCTGGCCCTGTGGCTCGAGGCCGACCGGATGGGCTCCCTGCTCGCCGCGCTCGACGAGGAGTCCATGGAGAACCAGCGCGACGTCGTGAAGAACGAGCGCCGCCAGCGGTACGACAACGTCCCGTACGGCACGGCGTTCGAGAAGCTCACGGCCCTCGCGTACCCGGAGGGCCACCCGTACCACCACACGCCGATCGGGTCGATGGCCGACCTGGACGCCGCCACGCTGGACGACGCGCAGGCGTTCTTCCGCACGTACTACGCGCCGAACAACGCGGTGCTCTCCGTGGTCGGGGACATCGACCCGGAGCAGACGCTCGCCTGGATCGAGAAGTACTTCGGTTCGATCCCCTCCCACGACGGCAAGCAGCCGCCGCGCGACGGCACGCTGCCCGGCACCATCGGTGAGCAGCTGCGCGAAGTGGTCCACGAGGAGGTCCCCGCGCGCGCCCTGATGGCCGCCTACCGGCTGCCGCACGACGGCACCCGTGAGTGCGACGCCGCGGACCTGGCGCTGACCGTGCTGGGCGGCGGCGAGTCGTCCCGCCTGCACAACCGCCTGGTCCGCCGCGACCGTACGGCGGTGGCCGCCGGGTTCGGGCTGCTCCGGCTCTCCGGAGCGCCCTCGCTGGGCTGGCTGGACGTCAAGACGTCCGGTGGCGTCGAGGTGCCGCAGATCGAGGCGGCCGTCGACGAGGAGCTCGCCCGGTTCGCCGCCGAGGGCCCCACGCCCGAGGAAATGGAACGGGCGCAGGCCCAGTTGGAGCGGGAGTGGCTGGACCGGCTCGGTACGGTCGCGGGCCGCGCCGACGAACTGTGCCGGTACGCCGTCCTGTTCGGTGACCCGCAGCTCGCCCTGACCGCGGTGGGACGGGTGCTCGACGTCACCGCGCAGGAGGTCCAGGAGGCCGCCCGGGCGCATCTGCGTCCCGACAACCGTGCCGTCCTGGTGTACGAGCCGGTCGACGCAGACGCCGACGAGTCGGACGGCACCGACGCGCCCGAGGGGGCCGACAAGTGAGCGACGCCGCCGTGACTGGAGTAGCGATGGAGTACCACCCGCAGCCGACCGCAGGCGAGGCCAGGCCCTGGGCCTTCCCCGCACCCGACCGCGGCGCCCTGCCCAACGGCCTGACCGTGCTGCGCTGCCACCGCCCCGGCCAGCAGGTCGTCGCCGTGGAGATCTTCCTGGACGCGCCCCTGGACACCGAGCCCGAGGGCCTGGACGGCGTTGCCACGATCATGGCGCGTGCGCTGTCCGAGGGCACGGACAAGCGCTCCGCGGAGGAGTTCGCCGCCGAGCTGGAGCGCTGCGGCGCCACCCTCGACGCGTCCGCCGACCACCCCGGGATCCGTGTCTCCCTGGAGGTCCCGGTCTCCCGGCTGGCCAAGGCGCTCGGCCTGGTCGCCGAGGCGCTGCGGGCACCCGCCTTCTCCGAGAGCGAGGTGGAGCGCCTGGTCGGGAACCGTCTCGACGAGATCCCGCACGAGCAGGCCAACCCGGCCCGGCGCGCGGCCAAGCAGCTCTCCAAGGAGCTCTTCCCCGCGACGGCGCGGATGTCTCGCCCGCGCCAGGGGACCGAGGAGACGGTGCGCCGCATCGACGCCGCGGCCGTACGCGCCTTCTACGACGCGCATGTCCGCCCGTCCACCGCGACGGCCGTGATCGTCGGTGACCTCACCGGGGTCGACCTGGACGCGCTGCTCGCCGACACCGTCGGTGACTGGTCGGGCAACGCCGCCGTGTCCCGCCCGGTACCGCCCATCACCGCGGACGACACCGGCCGTGTGGTCATCGTCGACCGCCCGGGAGCCGTCCAGACCCAGCTGCTGATCGGCCGGATCGGCGCCGACCGGCACGACAGCGTGTGGCCCGCCCAGGTCCTCGGCACGTACTGCCTGGGAGGCACGCTCACCTCCCGGCTGGACCGAGTGCTGCGCGAGGAGAAGGGCTACACCTACGGGGTCCGCGCGTTCGGTCAGGTGCTGCGCTCGACCGCACCCGGATCGGCCTCCGGGGCGACCGGTGCCGCGATGCTCGCCATCAGCGGTTCCGTGGACACGGAGTCCACCGGACCCGCGCTGGACGACCTCTGGAAGGTCCTGCGCACCCTGGCGGCCGAGGGGCTCACGGACGCCGAGCGCGAGACCGCCGTGCAGAACCTCGTGGGCGTCGCTCCGCTGAAGTTCGAGACGGCCGCCTCCGTCGCCGGCACCCTGGCCGACCAGATGGAGCAGCACCTCCCGGACGACTACCAGGCCCAGCTGTACGCCCGCCTGGCCGAGACCGGCACGGTGGAGGCCACCGCCGCGGTGGTCAACGCGTTCCCCGTCGACCGGCTGGTCACCGTCCTCGTCGGGGACGCCGCACAGATCGCGGACCCCGTCAGGGCGCTCGGGATCGGTGAGGTGTCGGTCGTCAGCGGCTGACGTATCGGAGCAATCCGGACCCCGGCGAGGACGTTCTCGCCGGGGTCCTCCCGTTTGTCCGTGTTCGCGATGAATGTCGCCCCATCTTCTGTGGGATGTGCGACAAAAGGCCTGATCCGTTTGGCGTCGGAAAGCCGTCCGGCCTAGCGTCGGGCCGGCTGTCCGCCAGACATATGCCGCGTCCGCGGCGCCGGACAGTCATCGCCGAGTCCCCGTCAGGCGCGAGCCTGGGGAGCCGGGGACCCACGAAGTCCCTGGGGTGAATCGGATGCCTGCGTCCCCGCACGGGGCGGAGGAGTCCGTAGGAGACCTTCCTGCTCCGAACCCGTCAGCTAACCCGGTAGGCGAGAAGGAAGGAAAGGATCAGCCCCTCCATGGCGTTCACCCGTGCCACCGGGAAGCACCGTGCCCCGAGCCGCCTGACGCGCAGGAGCGCCCGGGTCGCCGGCATCGCGGCTCTGGCCACCACCGGCGTCATCGGCGGTGTGTCCTCCCCGGCCCTCGCCGCGGACTCCGAGGCCCTCACCGCGGCCGGCACCGGCCTGACCCAGGCCGTCGCGATCGACTCCACCCTCGCCGACCAGATCGCCGCGCAGGCGAAGGCCCAGCAGTACCAGGCCGACCTCGCCGCCGAGGCCGAGGCGAAGGCGAAGGCCGCGGCCAAGGCGAAGGCCGAGGCCGAGCGCAAGGCCGAAGCCGAGCGCAAGGCCGAAGCCCGTGCGGCCGAGGTCCGTGAGGCCGAGGCGCGCGCCACCCGTGCGGCCGAGCGCGCCCGGCTGAACGCCTTCCACCTCCCGGTCGCCGGCTCCCAGGTGACCACCGGCTACAGGTCCGGCGGTGCTCTCTGGTCCTCCGGCAGCCACTCCGGTGTGGACTTCCGGGCCGCGTCCGGCAGTTCCGTCGTCGCGGTCGGAGCCGGCACGGTCGTCGAGGCCGGCTGGGGCGGGGCGTACGGCAACAACATCGTGCTCCGGATGACGGACGGCACGTACACCCAGTACGGCCACCTCTCCTCCATCGGCGTCTCGGTCGGCGAGAGCGTCACGTCCGGCCGGCAGATAGGCCTGTCCGGCTCGACCGGCAACTCCACGGGACCGCACCTGCACTTCGAGGCGCGGACCACCCCCGAGTACGGCTCCGACATGGACCCCGTCGCCTACCTCCGCGCGCACGGCCTCCAGGTCTGACCCCGCCCCGCGCCACACCGTCGGCGAAGGCCCCGGCACCCGCCGGGGCCTTCGTCATGCCACCGGGGGAGGCGCGCGCCGAAGCTCCGCGGAAGTGCTTTCCGGTCAGAAGATATGCATGGATTCCGCTCTGCCGTCGGAAATTGCGGAGGATTGCAATAGAGTCACAGAACAGGCGTCGATCGGCCGCGTTTCGCGGGGATTAAGGCGGAGGTTCGGACATGCGCATTCCCGCGCATTCGGTATGCACGGCAATCCGTGACGACATCGTCTCCGGTGTCTTCGAGCGGGGCAGCCGCCTCACCGAAGAGGTGCTCGCGCGTCGCTACGGGGTCTCCCGTGTCCCGGTACGCGAGGCACTGCGCACCCTGGAGTCCGAGGGGTTCGTCGTCACCCGTCGGCACGCCGGGGCCTGCGTCGCCGAGCCCACGGAGCGGGAGGCCGCCGACCTCCTGGAGATGCGGATGCTCCTGGAGCCCCTGGGTGCCGCGCGCGCCGCCCAGCGCCGCACGGAGGCGCACCTCAAGGTGCTCCGCGGCCTGGTCAGGCTGGGGCAGGAGCGGGTGCGCCGGGGCGAGGGGGAGGACCTGCGCTCCCTCGGCGGCTGGTTCCACGAGACACTGGCCCAGGCTTCGGGCAGCCCGGCGCTGATCGCGCTGCTCACCCAGCTGCGGCACAAGATCGCCTGGATGTACGCGGTCGAGCAGCCGGCCCGCCCCGCCGACTCCTGGGCCGAGCACGGTGCCCTCGTGGACGCCGTGGCACGCGGCGACGCGGAACGGGCCAGGACCATCGCCGCCCAGCACGCGGAGCGCGCCACGGTCGCACACCGGCTGCGCCGCACGGACCGGGCGGGGAACACGGTGGGTCCGTCGCGGGTGAGGACTTCGCAACAAGCCGTAAACATCGGGGGCGTCCGTCATTAACAATTGCGCCGTATACAAAGAAGGTAATTGTCGAGGGGCTTTCTTTTTGCTGCCCTGATTCGGATCGACCGGGCATTTTTCCCCGTTGCTCTTTCGGCCCTTCCGTGAACAGAAAAGCCGCGGTACCCCGAGGGGTACCGCGGCTTTGCCGCAGAAAGAATTACGGCGCGGGCCGGCCGGTTCAGACGGTCTCCGGAAGCTCCTCGAGCCCTTCGGCGACCAGCTTCGCCAGACGGTCCAGGGCGGCCTCGGAGTTGTCCGCCTCGGACGCGAGCACGATCTCCTCGCCACCCTGCGCGCCCAGGCCGAGCACCGCGAGCATGGACGCGGCGTTCACCGGGGAGCCGTCGGCCCTGGCGATCGTCACGGGCACACCGGAGGCCGTGGCGGCACGGACGAAGATGGAAGCGGGGCGGGCGTGCAGGCCCTCGGCCCAACCGACGTTGACGCGGCGCTCAGCCATTGGTTCTGCCCTTCACGTGTCGATAGGTTGTCTAGACCAGTCTCTCATGCAGTGCGTACTGCTGTGCCCGGCCTCCGGCCCGGAGGGCCACCGTCGATCGGCCCCCTCAGCGTGCCCGCGCACCGAACCCTCCGCTACCGGTGCGACGGGCCGTAGGCTTTGCCCATGGAGCCCATGCCGGAGCAGAGTCCGCACCATGCGTACCCCGATCACTGGGAGGCGGACGTGGTGCTCCGCGACGGTGGCACCGCGCGGATCAGGCCCATCACCACGGACGACGCCGACCGGCTGGTCAGCTTCTACGAGCAGGTCTCCGACGAGTCGAAGTACTACCGCTTCTTCGCCCCGTATCCGCGTCTCTCGGCCAAGGACGTGCACCGCTTCACCCATCACGACTACGTCGACCGGGTGGGTCTGGCCGTCACGATCGGCGGGGAGTTCATCGCCACCGTCCGCTACGACCGGATCAACGAGCAGGGCAGACCCGCCTCCGCGCCCGCCGACGAGGCCGAGGTCGCCTTCCTCGTCCAGGACGCCCACCAGGGCCGTGGCGTGGCCTCGGCGCTCCTCGAACACATCGCGGCGGTCGCCCGTGAGCGGGGCATCCGCCGCTTCGCCGCCGAGGTGCTGCCCGCGAACAACAAGATGATCAAGGTGTTCCGGGATGCCGGATACACCCAGCAGCGGAGCTTCGAGGACGGGTCCGTCCACCTCACGCTCGATCTGGAACCGACCGCCGAGTCCCTCGCCGTCCAGCGCGGCCGTGAGCAGCGGGCCGAGTCGCGCTCCGTTCAGCGGCTGCTGGCCCCCGGCTCCGTCGCCGTCGTCGGCACCGGGCGCGCGCCCGGCGGAGTCGGCCGCACCGTGCTGCGCAACCTGCTCGGATCCGGCTTCACCGGGCGCACGTACGCCGTGAACCGGTCCTTCGACGAAGGCACGGCCACGGTCGACGGCGTCCCCGCGCACCGCTCCGTCGGCGAGATCGGCGAACAGGTCGACCTCGCGATCGTCGCCGTCCCCGCCGACCGGGTCCCGGAGGCCGTCGCCGACTGCGGTGAACACGGGGTCCAGGGCCTCGTCGTCCTCTCCGCCGGTTACGCCGAGCGCGGTGCCGAAGGACGGGAACGGCAGCGTGAACTGGTCCGGCAGGCACGCTCGTACGGCATGCGGATCATCGGCCCGAACGCCTTCGGCATCATCAACACCTCCGACTCCGTCCGCCTGAACGCCTCCCTCGCCCCCGAGTCGCCCGAGGCCGGCCGCATCGGCCTCTTCACCCAGTCCGGCGCGATCGGCATCGCCGTCCTGTCCGGCCTGTACCGGCGTGGCGCGGGACTGTCGACCTTCATCTCGGCGGGCAACCGCGCCGACGTCTCCGGGAACGACTTCCTGCAGTACTGGTTCGAGGACCAGGACACCGATGTGGCCCTGCTCTACCTCGAATCGCTCGGCAACCCCCGCAAGTTCACCCGGCTCGCGCGCCGGACCGCCGCGGTGAAGCCCGTGGTCGTGGTCAAGGGAGCCCGGCACAGCGGCTCCACCCCGCCCGGGCACGCCGTGCCGGTCAGCCGGATCCCCGACGCCACGGTCTCCGCGCTGATGCGCCAGGCCGGTGTGATCCGCGTCGACACGGTGACGGAGATGGTCGACGCGGGGCTGCTCCTCGCCGGACAGCCGCTGCCGGCCGGCCCCAGGGTGGCGATCCTCGGCAACTCCGAGTCCCTCGGCCTCCTCACGTACGACGCCTGTCTGGCCGAGGGGCTGCGCCCGCGACCGCCCCGCGACCTCACCACGGCGGCAGGACCCAAGGACTTCCGGTACGCGCTGGCCGAGGCGCTCGCCGACCGGACCTGCGACGCCGTGATCGTGACGGCGATCCCGTGGGTGGGGGAGAACGGCGAGGCGGAGACCGGCGACGGCGAGGTGCTCGCCGCCGCGCTGCGCGAGGCCGCGGCCACGGGGCCGGCCAAGCCGGTGGCGGTCGTGCACGTGGAGATGGGCGGCCTGGCACAGGCCCTGGCCGCCGCGGCGAGCACGGCCACCCCGCCGGTGAACGGCACCCCGTCCCGGAACGGCACCCCGGCACCCGGTGGCATCCCGTCGCCCGGACCGGACAACCGCCCCACGCGCCCCGCGGAATCGGCCCCAGCGGGTCCGGGCGCGGCAACGGGCCCGGCCGCAGCGGGAGCGCCGCCATCGCAAGGCCCCACGGACACGGACGGGCGGGGCACGAGCGCCCGGGGCACGGGCGCCCAGGACACGGATGCCCCCCCGGCGAGTACGGGCCCCGGCTCCCGCCCGCCCCAGGCGCCGGACGCGCCCCGGACCAGCAGCACCCCCCGGCCGCCCGGCACCCCGCCCGCCCCTCCCGTCGCGGCCGGCACGGCGGGGCCCGGGACCGGTACGGCCGGGCCCACCCCCGGCGCGGTGGACGCCGGCGCACGCGCCCCGGAGCCCCGTATCGGGCGCATCCCCGCCTACCCCGCGGCCGAGCGGGCGGTCCGGGCCCTCGCCGAGGCAGTGAAGTACGCCCAGTGGCGGCGCCAGGCGGCCGCCCCCGGCAAGGTCCCCGAATTCCTGGACGACACCATCGACGAGCCGGGCACCGCCGCCCTGATCGAGCGGCTGCTCGGCCCCGGGTCCGCCCCGCGGGGCCGCCCGCTCACCCCTGACGAGGCCCGCGAACTGCTCGGCCTCTACGGGATCTCCGTACGGCCCGCCCTCCCGGCCCCCGACGCGGAGGCCGCCGTCACCGCCGCCGCGCCGCTCGGCTACCCGGTGGCGCTCAAGACCACCGCCCCCCACCTCCGCCACCGCGCGGACCTCGGCGGTGTCCGGCTCGACCTCGTGAACGAGAGCGCCCTGCGCCGCGCCTACGAGGAACTGACCGACCTGCTCGGCACCCCCGCCGAGCTGCGGCCCGTCGTCCAGGCCATGGCCCCGCGCGGGGTGGACACCGTCGTACGCGCCACGATCGACGCCGCCGCCGGAGCCGTGCTCTCCTTCGGCCTGGCCGGCGCGCCCTCCGAACTGCTCGGTGACACCGCCCACCGGCTCGTGCCCGCCACCGACCGCGACGCCGCGGAACTGATCCGCTCCATCAGGGCGGCGCCGGTGCTGTTCGGCTGGCGTGGTTCCGCGCCGGCGGACACCGCGGCGCTCGAAGAGCTCCTGCTGCGGGTCTCCAGGCTGGTCGACGACCACCCCGAAGTGGTCTCGGTCGCCCTGGAGCCCGTCGTCGTCGCCACACACGGGCTGACCGTGCTCGGGGCGAGCGTCCGGCTCGCCCCGCCGCCCGCCCGCACCGACCTGGGTCCTCGCCGCCTCCCCAGTTACTGACCGCTCACCCGTCCCGGAGCCGCGCACGGCGTCCCCGGCAGTCACCGGCCCCCCGTAGGATGGTCCGCATGGCAAAGACCGGTACGACGACCCAGGGGCTGCGCGCGGCGATCGAGCGCAGCGGCTACTACCCGGCCCTCGTGGCCGAGGCGGTGGAGGCCGCCGTCGGCGGGGAGCCGGTCGCGTCGTACCTGGTGCACCAGGAGACCACCTTCGACTCCAACGAGGTGCGCCGCCACGTCACGGTCCTCGTCCTGACGGACACCCGCTTCATCGTCAGCCACACCGACGAACAGGCGGCCGACACCAGCTCCCCGACGCCGTACGCCACGACGTCCACCGAGTCGGTCAAGCTCGACCGGATCTCGTCCGTCGTGGTCTCCCGGGTGGTCGCCAACCCCGAGAAGTACGTGCCCGGCACCCTGCCCCGTGAGGTCGTCCTGACGATCGGCTGGGGTGCGGTCTCCCGGCTCGACCTCGAACCCGCCGCCTGCGGCGACCCCAACTGCGAGGCCGACCACGGCTACACGGGCAGCTCCACCGCCGACGACCTGAGCCTGCGCGTCAGCGAGGCCGGGGACGGCCCGGACACCGTGCGCCAGACCCTCGCCTTCGCCCAGGCACTCTCCGAGGCCACCGCGGCGACGCCGGCGACCGGTCGCTGATGGTCCAGCCGGCCTGGCAGGACCCCGTTCTGCTCGCTCCCGACACCGCTCCCGCGCCCGAGTACGGCAGCGGCTCGCTCGCCGACCTGCTGCCGACGCTCGCGGCGGGTCAGGGCGTCCCCGGCTTCGAGGCGACGATCGCGGAGCTCACGCCCGCCGACCGGAACTGCGTCTTCCTGATCGACGGGCTCGGCTGGGAGCAGATCAAGGCCCACCCGGACGAGGCCCCCTTCCTGCACTCCCTGCTCCCCACCTCCCGCGGTGGCACCGGCCGCCCGATCACGGCGGGCTTCCCGGCCACGACGGCGACCTCCCTCGCCTCGGTCGGCACGGGGCTGCCCCCCGGTGAGCACGGCCTTCCCGGCTACACCGTGCGCAATCCGGAGACCGGCGCGCTGATGAACCAGCTCCGCTGGAAACCGTGGACCGAGCCCAAGGTCTGGCAGCCGTACCCCACCGTCTTCAAGCTCGCCGACGCCGCGGGCGTGCGCACCGCCCAGGTCTCCGCGCCCGACTTCGAGCAGACCCCGCTCACCAAGGTCGCGCTCAGCGGCGGGTCCTTCCTCGGCCGGCTGTCCGGCGAGGACCGGATGGACCTCGCCGCCGAGCGGCTCGCCGCCGGTGACCGGTCCCTCGTCTACACGTACTACAGCGAGGTCGACGGCAAGGGGCACCGCTTCGGCGTCGACTCCGACGCCTGGCGGGGCCAGCTGATGTACGTCGACGGGCTCGCCCGGCGCCTCGCCGAGCAGCTCCCGCCCCGCTCGGCGCTGTACGTCACCGCCGACCACGGCATGATCGACATCCCGTTCGACGAGCAGTCCCGGATCGACTTCGACGAGGACTGGGAGCTCCGCGCGGGAGTGGCCCTGCTCGGCGGCGAGGGCCGCGCCCGTCATGTGTACGCGGTCCCCGGGGCCGCCGCCGACGTGCTGACCGTCTGGCGTGAGGTGCTCGGCGAGCAGTTCTGGGTGGCGAGCAGGGACGAGGCCGTCGCGGCCGGCTGGTTCGGCCCGCGGATCGACGAGCGCGTGTACGGCAGGATCGGCGACGTGGTGGCGGCTGCCCACGACGACGTGGTGATCACCGCCTCGGTCAACGAGCCCCACGAATCGGCCATGGTCGGCATGCACGGCTCGCTGACACCGGTGGAGCAGCTCGTCCCGCTCCTCGAAGTACGCTCGTAACCCCTTTCTCCCCCACCGCACCGCACCCGAAAGGCGCTCGACTTCTCATGCCCGAGCTTGTGTTCTTCTCCGGAACGATGGACTGCGGGAAGAGCACGCTGGCCCTCCAGATCGGCCACAACAGGTCGGCCCGCGGGCTGCAGGGCGTGATCTTCACCCGGGACGACAGGGCGGGTGAAGGCAAGCTGTCCTCGCGGTTGGGACTGGTGACGGAGGCCGTCGAGGCGGACGAGGGGATGGACCTGTACGCGTACCTGGTCGCCCAGCTGACCAAGGGCGGCAGGGTCGACTACGTGATCGTGGACGAAGCGCAGTTCCTGGCCCCGGCTCAGATCGATCAACTGGCCCGTGTCGTGGACGACTTGGACATGGACGTCTTCGCCTTCGGTATCACGACGGACTTCCGCACGAGACTGTTTCCCGGTTCGCAGCGACTGATCGAGCTGGCCGACCGGATCGAGCAGCTGCAGGTCGAGGCCCTCTGCTGGTGTGGAGCCCGCGCCACTCACAACGCGCGGACCATAGACGGCGAGATGGTCGTCCAGGGGGCACAGGTCGTGGTCGGTGACGTGAACCGGCCGATGGGCGAGATCGGCTACGAGGTGCTCTGCCGCCGTCATCACCGGCGCCGGATGACTGCCGCGTCCGCCCGTACGGGTGCGCTGTCTCCGGACGTTCTGCCTGTGTCATCCGCCTGATCTCGAAATCGACGTGGGGTCGCGCGGCGTCACGACGCGTGCTCGACTCCGACGCCCACCGTGCCGGCCGGATCCGCACCGTGGCGGAGCCGATCGATATCCACCCGCCGTCGGACACCTCGTGGAACGCGGGCGCGTTTCCACGCGCCGCAACCGCCGCGATCGAGGCTTCCCGCGAAACGGGTCTCCACCAGCAGGTCGTCATCGACGACGTGCTGGTGGACGAGGTCGGTCCCCAGGTGCCCGGCCGGCGCAACCACCGGCGCGGGAGCCCGTGCGGCGGCGCTGCCGCCGGACGTGCTGCCCGTCACCTCGGCCTCACCCTCCGCCGCCGCCCCGGCGGGCCGTGGTTCAGCGGTCCGCCGACCGCACCATCGTGAACACCGCGCCCTCCGGGTCCGCGACGGTGGCCAGCCTTCCGCTCGACGCGTCGCGGGGCGGCTGCACCACATGTCCGCCGAGCTCCACCACGTGCGCGGCGGCCTCGTCGGTGTCGGAGACCTCGAAGTAGGTCATCCAGTGCGGCCCCCGGTCACGTGGCAGGGCGTGCCCCACACCGTGCAGGGCGGCCACCGGCCGGCCCTCCAGGTGCAGCGTCTGGTAGTCGAAGTCGGCCGAGACGACCGCCTCCGCCTCGAAACCGAAAACGGCCTGGTAGAACTTGGCGACCGAAGAGGTCTCCCGGGTCACCAGCTCGTTCCACACCGGGGTGCCCGGAGCACCGGCCAGGGCCGTGCCGAGGTGCTCGGCCGCCTGCCAGATGCCGAAGACCGCCCCGCCCGGGTCCGAGGCGATCGCGAGCCGTCCCGCGCGGCCGGCGTCGATCGGCCCGACGGCCACGGTGCCGCCGCAGGAACGGATGGCCTCGGCGGTGGCGTCGGCGTCCTCCGTGGCGAGGTAGGTCGTCCAGGCGATCGGAAGGTGCCGGTCGGGCGGAAGCTGCCCGATGCCCGCCACCTCCTTCCCGCGCAGCATGGCACGGACGTACGGCCCCAACTGCTCGGGGCCCGGCCGGAACTCCCAGCCGAACAGCCGGCCGTAGAAATCCTGGGTCGCGGTCAGGCCGTGCACGATCAGACTCACCCAGCACGGTGCGCCGGGCGTGCGCCGGGTGGCAGCCTCGGTCATCTTCTTCTCTCTCCTCGTGCCATCGGGGCGGCCGTACGGGGACGGGAGCGGCCGTCGGGGGGGCGGGGCCGGTACGCCGTCCAGCGGTACGGATACGGTCGTGTGCGCTCCGTGCAGATGCTCGCACCACAGGGCTCCCCAGACACCCCGGCCGCGCCGCGTTTCGGCGTACCGGTCGCCAGGAAGCCGAATTTGGTGCGGTACGTCCCTTTCGGATTCGCGCCGCGGGGGCCGCCTGCTGCGCGAAGATGGCAGCTATGAAGCCCATCATCACCGCATCCGAATATGTGAGCGAGTCGGCGGGAGCGCGTCCGCCGGTACTCCTGGACATCCGATGGCAGCTGGGCGGTCCGCACGGCCGTCCCGACTACGACGCCGGACACCTCCCCGGCGCGGTGTTCGTCGACCTCGACACGGAGCTCGCCGGCCCGGCGGGCAGCGGCGGCCGCCACCCCCTGCCGGACCTGGAGACCTTCGGGGCCGTCATGCGGCGTACCGGGGTCTCCCGGGACACTCCGGTGGTGGTCTACGACGGCGGACAGGGCTGGGCCGCGGCCCGTGCGTGGTGGCTGCTGCGCTGGACGGGGCACCCCGATGTCAGGGTGCTGGACGGAGGTCTCGGGGCCTGGGCCGGTGAGCTCGACACGAAGACGCCGGAGCCCGCCGAGGGCGACTTCCGGCCGGTTCCGGGGGCGGTTCCCCTGCTGGACGCCGACGGGGCCGCCGCGCTGGCCGACTCCGGTCTGCTGCTCGACGCGCGGGCCGCGGAACGCTACCGGGGTGACGTGGAGCCGATCGACCGGGTGGGCGGCCACATTCCGGGAGCGGTCTCCGCACCCACCGCCCTGAACGTCGCCGAGGACGGACGCTTCCTTCCCGCCGACGCGCTCGCCTCCCGGTTCTCCGCCCTGGGAGCCGACGGCGACACGGAGGTCGGTGTCTACTGCGGTTCGGGTGTCTCGGGCGCCCACCAGGTGCTGGCACTGGAGATCGCCGGACACCGCGCGGCCCTGTACGCGGGTTCCTGGTCGGAATGGTCCTCCGACGAGTCCCGCCCCGTCGCCACCGGCCCGGACCCCCGGTAACGCACCGCGGACGGAGCGAGGCCCCGTACGCAGCCGCGTACGGGCCCTCGTCATGCCACGGTCACCCGGACCGGACCTCAGTCCTGCTTCTTCCGGCGTGTGCCGAAGACGATCTCGTCCCAGCTGGGTACGGCCGCCCGCCGTCCCGGACGGACACCGTCCGCCTCGGCCTGCCGGTCCGTCGTACCGGTCAGCCGGTCGCGATGGCCGGCCACCGCACGGGGCATCAGGACGTCCGCGTAGGCGGAACCGGCACCTGCGGAGGCCGCCGGAGCCGGGGGCTCGTCGACCTCGGGATCCTGGGAAGCGGGCTCGATCGCGGGCGGCTCGGGCTGGGTCGGCCGCTCGGGCACGACCATGTCGCCGCGGAAGCTCGGCACGGCCTCCAGGAGGCTGGTCAGCGAGTCGCGCTCGACAGCCGAGACACCGCCGATGCGCTCCTCCGGCTCCGGTGCCGGGGGAGCGGGACGCTCGATCTGGCGATCGAGCGCACGGTCAAGCGGCCGGTCGCGCGGCAGCCGGGCGATCCGGGGCACGAACGGGAAGCTCGGCTCGGGAGCGGTGACGTCGTCGGTCTCGCCGATCAGCGAACGGGCTTCCTCGTCCACCGCCTGGACCAGGCGGCGCGGGGGGTCGTACGTCCAGCTCGCCGAGTGCGGTTCGCCCGCGACCCGGTAGACGAGGAGGACTTCCCAGGTGCCGTCGTCCCGGCGCCAGGAGTCCCACTGGACCGTCTCCCGGTCGGCGCCGCGCAGCAGGAGCCGCTCCTGCACCGCCTCGCCGAGCTGGGGGCCGGTGTTCTCGCCGGGACGGCGCACAGCGGTCTTCCGGGCCCGCTCGGCCATGAAGGCACGCTCCGCGAGCACGGGGCCCTCGAAGCGGCGCACACGGTCCACCGGGATCCCGGCGAACTGGGCGACCTCCTCCGCGGAGGCACCGGCTCGTATCCGGGCCTGGATGTCGCGGGGACGGAGGTGGCTCTCCACCTCGATCTCGATCTGGCCGAGCCGGGCGCGGTCGTTGCGCACGGCGGCGCGCAGCCGCTCATCGATCGGAAGGGTGTACTCCGTGCTGTCCGCAGCCTTGAGCACCAGTCGTGTGCCGTCGTTTGAGACGGCCACGACACGCAGTTCGGGCATGGGAACCTCCCGGGTGGTGCCTGCCGACGTCACGTGCGTCGCTGCTTCCGCTAGTCGAGTGTGACCTGCCCGGGTTCAGCCTGTCACAACCTTGCCAAGTTACCCGGCGTGTCGGGCGTTGGCCCTGGATCGCCGCGCCGGTCCGGTCGCCTGTCGCGCGACGGAGGCTGACCTGGCTGGTCACTCCATCTCGCAGACGCCCGTGCGATGCCGCGGTGCCGCCGGTTCGAGTGCCGCCTTCGGCCCCCTCCCGCCAGGTCCGGATACCCATGTGGGAGTCCGGCCCCAGGGCTCGCCACAGTACTCCATTCGGGCCACCGGGGTGGACCGGCGCGCCGCCGAAGTTCTCGCCGGTCACGGGGGTCGGGTTACCCGGTTGTCTGCTGTATGCCCCCAATGCGTGTGCTGCTTCACAGAATCTCCAGGAGCGGAACTATTCGCTTCGCTCATATGTCCCTTCCTGGTGCAAGGTGGGGTGGTTGTCGAGCAAGGGTTGGAAATGGTTCAGAAGCCGCGAAGTGATGCGGAACACAAGGAAAGGCGCATAGATCTGAGTCTCCCGCAGGTCGCGGGCAGCGCCGTCGCGGCCGTCGCGGCAGCGGTGATGGCCTCGCAGCTGGGTGTGTACGGCACGATCGCCGGCGCCGGTGTGATGAGCGTGGTGGCCACCTGCGGAGGATCGGTATTCCAGCACTCTTCCGGCGCACCGGGGAGCAGATCCGCGAGGTCACCGTCCAGGTGAAGCATCCTGGCGGCCGTCAGGTGACCGTGCGCACACGGGAGACGGCTCCGGCGGGGCGGAGCGGCGGGGCGGGGACGCGGGCCCCCGCGCCGGCGACCCCGTCGGACGACCGTGCCACGACGGTCCCGCGCACGACGGAACCCGACCCCGGGCGGACGCGACCGCCGCGGCCGGACCCGGAGCGGACCCAGCTCCCGCGCACGACGGAACCAGACCCGGAGCGGACGCGACCCCTCCGCACGACGGAACCCGACCCCGACCGGACCCAGCTCCTGAGGCCCGACCCCGAGCGGATGCGGTCGCCCGGCTCAGGCGGGTCCGACGACGCCTACTCCGACGGGCACACGCACGGCACCCGTATCCGGGGCTGGAAGCGCTCGGTCCTGGCCGCAGCCGCGGTCTTCGTCGTGTCGATGACCGGCATCACCACGTACGAACTGGTCTCCGGCAACGGCCTCGGCGGCAGTGGGGCGACGACCGTCGGCTCCGTCGTGCGCGGCGACCGGGACGCCGCGACGGCCGACCCCACGCCCACGTCCGGCACCGACCAGGAGCAGGACGGCGAGCAGGAGGCCCCCTCCGGGAGCGGCACGGGGACGGCCCCCGGGACCGACCCGGGTGCCGGGACGAGCGCGACGCCGGACACCGGTACGGGTGATGCGTCGACGGACGCCCCCGCCCCCACGCCCTCCGGCAGTGCCGCGTCGCCCGATCCGACCGCCACGCCGACGGCGCCCGGGGAAGGCGTGCCGGCCGCACCGGACCCGTCCGGCGAAGCGCCGACGCGGCGGCAGGACGGCGCCACGGCGGAGACGGACACCGCGCGGTGACCGGGGCGGGTGCTCGGACCCGGCCGCCCCGGCTCAGTCGCCGAGCACCCGGCGCAGGTAGTCGTTGGCGAACAGCCGGTCCGGGTCGAGCCGGTCGCGTACGGCGGTGAACTCACCGAACCTCGGGTAGGCCCCCGCCAGGTAGCCGGCGTCCCGGGTGTGGATCTTCCCCCAGTGCGGACGGCCCTCGTACCCCGTCATGATCCGCTCGACCGCGGTGAAGTACGCCTGGTACGGCGCGCCCCGGTACATGTGCACCGCGATGTACGCGCTCTCCCGGCCCGAGGCCGTGGAGAGCGCGATGTCGTCCGCGGGTGCCGTGCGGACCTCCACCGGGAAGCCCACCCGCAGCGGCGAGTGCTCGACCATGGCCCTGACCTCGCGCAGCGCCTCGACCGCGGACTCGCGCGGCAGGGCGTACTCCATCTCGACGAAGCGCACCCGCCGGGGGCTGGTGAAGACCTTGTAGGGGATGTCGGTGTACGTGCGGGCCGACAGCGCGCGGCTGGAGATCCTGGCGATGGCCGGGACGGTCCGGGGGACGGCACGGCCGACCGAACAGGCGACCTGGAAGACCCCGTTGGAGAGGAGCTCGTCGTCGATCCAGCCGCGGATCCTGCCGGGCGGGGCCACGGGGCCCGCGCTGCGGTTGTTGCGCTTGGTGTTGCAGTTGCCGGTGTGAGGGAACCAGTAGAACTCGAAGTGCTCGTTCTCGGCGACCAGCTGATCGAAGTCGGCCGTGACCCGGTCGAAGGACATCGGTTCCTCACGCGCCGTCAGCAGGAAGACCGGTTCCACGGCGAAGGTGATCGCGCTGATCACGCCGAGTGCTCCGAGCCCGATCCGGGCGGCGGCGAAGACATCGGGATTCTCGTCCGGCGAGCAGCGCAGGACCGTGCCGTCGGCGGTGACCAGCTCCAGCCCGCGGATCTGCGCCGAGACCGACGCCGAGTCGCGGCCGGTGCCGTGGGTCCCCGTGGAGGTGGCCCCGGCGACCGTCTGCTCCATGATGTCGCCCATGTTGGTGAGCGACAGCCCCTCCCGCGCGAGTACGGCGTTGAGCCGCTTCAGCGGGGTCCCCGCCTCGACGGTCACCGTCATCGCCGAGCGGTCGATGTCCCGGATGCCGGTGAGCAGGTCCGGACGTATGAGCACACCGTCGGTGGCCGCGGTCGCGGTGAAGGAATGACCGGTGCCGGCCGGCTTGACCTTCAGCCCGTCCTCCCCGGCCCCGCGGAGCACCTCGGCTAGCTCGTCGACGGAGGCGGGGGACACGGTCCGTACGGGCCGGGCGGTGACGTTGCCCGCCCAGTTACGCCACGTGCTCGTCGTCCGTGCGTAGGTCTCGGTCATCTTCCCCGCGCCCTCCCGTAGGCACCGGCCCGGTGAGCCGGCGATACCCCAGGAACGCCACCGCGGCCGCGAGCGCTCCGGCCGCGACGGGCACCACGTACCCCGCCTCGGCCCCGGAGGCGTCGACCACCCAGCCGGCGGCGGAGGAGCCGAGCGCCACCCCGACCGAGAGTCCGGTACTGGTCCAGGTCATGCCCTCGGTCAGCTGGGCGCGCGGTACGTGCTGCTCGACGAGGGCCATGGTGATGACCATCGTCGGTGCGATGGCGAGACCCGCGACAAAGAGCGCCACGGCCAGGAACGGCAGGCTCCCGGCCATTTGGAGGGGGATCATACTCACGGCCATCGCGCAGACCCCCAGCAGCCATCTGGTGGACGGCTTCCCCTTGAGGTGCAGCAGACCGAAGACGGCACCCGCGAGGCAGGACCCCAGGGCGTAGACCGCAAGCACCAGGCTGGCCGCCGCCTTGTGGCCCCGCTCCTCGGCGAAGGCCACCGTCACCACGTCGACCGCGCCGAAGATCGCGCCCGTCGCGACGAAGGTGACCACCAGGACCTGGAGGCCGGACGAGCGTAGTGCCGAACCACCGGAGTGGTGCTCCTTCGGGTGCGGACGCGGCTCGGTGGCGCGCTGGGCCGTCAGCCAGAACACGCCGATCAGCAGGAACACGGCGGCGATCAGCGGCCCGGCCTCCGGGAACCAGGCGGTGGACAGACCGATGGAGATGATCGGGCCGAAGATGAAGCACGCCTCGTCGACGATCGACTCCCAGGCGTACGCGGTGTGCAGCTGACGGCCCCCGCCCCGGTAGATCTCCGCCCAGCGGGCCCGCACCATCGACCCCACGCTCGGGACGCAGCCGGCGCCCGTGGCGAAGACGAACAGGGTCCAGTCCGGCAGTCGCTGCTGGGCGCAGATCAGCAGACCCGCGACCGCCGCGGCCGAGAGCAGGGTGGCGGGGCGCAGTACCCGGCGCTGCCCGTACCGGTCGACCAGCCTGGAGACCTGCGGCCCCATCACCGCGGCGGCCATGGCGAGCGTCGCGGAGAGCGCGCCCGCCAGCCCGTAGCGGCCGGTGATCTGGGACACCATCGTCACCACACCGATCCCCATCATGGACAGCGGCATCCGGCCGAAGAATCCGGCCGCCGAGAACGCCCGGGTTCCCGGGGCGGCGAAGATGGCGCGGTAGGGGCTGGGCACGAGGACTCCGGTGAAGCCTGTCAGGTGTGTAGTTGGCCGATACAGCTTACGGGTGGCGAAGGGTGCCCGGGACCGTGCCGACGCCGGTTGCCGGACCGTGCCGACGTTCACCGGCGGACCGCGCCGATGTCGGTTGCCGGACCGTCGGAGGCAAGTGGCAGGATCGGGTACATGTCCGATCTGCGCGGTCCCGCTCCCTACGACGCCCTCCTCCTGCTCTCCTTCGGCGGTCCCGAAGGCCCGGACGACGTCGTCCCGTTCCTGGCGAACGTGACACGCGGCCGGGGCATCCCCGAAGAACGGCTGAAGGAGGTCGGCAAGCACTACTTCCTCTTCGGCGGGATCAGCCCGATCAACGCGCAGAACCGGGCGCTGCTCGACGCGCTGCGCGAGGACTTCGCTGACCACGGCCTCGACCTGCCGGTGTACTGGGGCAACCGGAACTGGGCTCCCTACCTCACCGACACCCTCCGCGAGATGACCACGCACGGGCACCGCCGGATCGCCGTCCTCGCCACCAGCGCCTACGCCTCGTACTCGGGCTGCCGCCAGTACCGGGAGAACCTCGCGGAGTCGCTGGCCGCCCTGGAGGCCGAGGGGCTGCCGGTCCCGCGGGTGGACAAGCTGCGGCACTACTTCAACCACCCCGGCTTCGTACGGCCCATGGTGGACGGTGTGCTGGCCTCGCTGGCGGAGCTCCCCGAGGACGTCAGGGCGGGCGCGCACCTCGCGTTCACGACGCACTCCATCCCCACGGCGGCGGCCGACACCTCGGGCCCCGAGGAGACGCACGGCGACGGCGGCTCCTACGTGGCCGAGCACCTCGACGTCGCCCGGGTGATCGTCGAAGCCGTGCGCGAGGAGACCGGCACCACCTACCCGTGGCAGCTCGTCTACCAGTCACGCAGCGGCGCCCCGCACATCCCGTGGCTGGAGCCCGACATCTGCGACCACCTGGAGGCCCTCCACGGCGACGGTGTCCCGGCGGTCGTCATGGCCCCCATCGGTTTCGTCTCGGACCACATGGAGGTCCTCTACGACCTCGACACGGAGGCCACCGAGAAGGCCGCGGAGCTGGGACTGCCGGTGCGCCGGTCCGCGACGGTCGGCGCGGACCCCCGGTTCGCCGCGGCCGTGCGCGAGCTCCTCCTGGAACGCGCCGCCACCGAGCAGGGCCTCCCGGCACGACGGTGCGCCCTGGGAGAGCTCGGCCCCTCCCACGACCTCTGCCCGGTCGGCTGCTGTCCGGCCAGGGCCCTCAAGCCGGCCGCCGCGGGCGCCGACAGCCCGTACGCCTAGCCCTCCCGCTCAGGCCTGCCGTCCGGACCCTGCCGGGCCGTCGATCCGAACGGAAGAGCCTGGTCAGCCCGTGAACCCTCACCCTGGAGCGTTGTGACCGACCCCTTCCTGTCCGAACTGCTCGACCTCGCCCTGGAAGCGGCCCGCCGGGCCGGAGCCCTGCTGCGCGACGGCCGCCCCGCCGACCTGGGGGTGCACGCGACGAAGTCCAGCCCCATCGACGTCGTCACCGAGATGGACATCCGGGCGGAGAAGCTGATCACGGGCTTCCTCGCCGGGCACCGGCCGGGCGACGGCTTCCTCGGCGAGGAGGGCGCCAGCTCCGAGGGCACCAGCGGCATCCGGTGGGTCATCGACCCCCTCGACGGCACGGTGAACTACCTCTACGGGCTGCCGACCTGGGCCGTCTCCATCGCCGCCGAGCGCGACGGCGAGCGGGTCGTCGGGGTGGTCGAGGCCCCGATGCGCCGCGAGACCTTCCACGCGGTGCTCGGCGGCGGAGCGTACGGGAACGGGGAGGCGCTGCGCTGCCGCCCCGCACCACCGCTCGCCGAGGCACTCGTGTCGACCGGCTTCAACTACGTCACCGAGGTACGCACCCACCAGGCGGCCGTAGCCCAGCGGCTGATTCCGCGACTGCGCGACATCCGGCGCGGCGGATCGGCCGCGGTCGATCTCTGCGACGTGGCCGCGGGACGGCTCGACGGCTACTACGAACGGGGCCTCCACCCGTGGGACCTGGCCGCCGGCGACCTCATCGCCCGGGAGGCGGGCGCGCTCACCGGAGGCCGCCCCGGGCGGCCCGCGGACCGGGATCTGACCGTCGCCGCGTCACCCGGGGTCTTCGAGCCCCTGCAGGTGATCCTGGAAGACCTCGGGGCCTGGCACGACTGACCCCGCTCCCGAGCCCCTGACGGGGGCTGGGAGCCCACGGAACGCGAAGAGGGCCCCGGGTGCCGACAGCGGCACCCGGGGCCCGCTCCTGGCGGCTCAGACGCTTGTGGCGCCGATTTCGACGCCGTGCTCGGCGGCGAGACGGTGCAGGTCGTCCAGCTCTCCCTGCTCGACATCCGCGAGGAAGTCGTCGCCCGTCTCACGAGCCTTCGTGAGATCCGATTCGGTGGTCTTGATTCGTTGCAGCAGACCTGCGGTGAAAGCGTCCATGAAGCGCCCCCTCATCGTGGGTCGGTGGCACGGGGGTGTGCCCGGATACCCCCGGCCGGTGACCGGAGGGCGGGTGATCACGCGCAGTCCCTCCGGGAGCGGAGCGGGCTGTGGTGCGCCACAGGCATGGCGTGATCGCGGGTGTGCACTCGTCTTCCCCTGGCCGGGCGCCGGAGAAACCTCAACTGGCCCGGGAATCCGACGGTTTCCCCGGAGCCGCGGTCCGGCCCGGGTCGTCTTACCGCCGGTTTATGCGCGTTACGGGCAGGATGGGCGCGCACAGTCGGTGCCGCTGACGTGCGGCGAGCGGCCACAACGGGGCCGCTCGCCGTTTTTCTGGAGATCTAGGGAAGGACTGCGCCGTGCGCGTACTCGTCGTCGAGGACGAGCAGCTGCTCGCCGATGCGGTGGCCACCGGACTGCGCCGGGAGGCCATGGCCGTCGACGTCGTCTACGACGGGGCCGCGGCTCTGGAGCGCGTCGGGGTCAACGACTACGACGTCGTCGTGCTGGACCGGGACCTCCCGCTGGTGCACGGTGACGACGTCTGCCGGAAGATCGTCGAGCTCGGAATGCCCACCCGGGTGCTCATGCTGACCGCTTCCGGTGACGTCAGCGACCGGGTCGAGGGCCTGGAGCTCGGCGCGGACGACTATCTGCCCAAGCCCTTCGCCTTCAGTGAGCTGACCGCCCGGGTGCGGGCCCTGGGGCGCCGCACCACGGTCGCGCTGCCGCCCGTGCTGGAGCGGGCCGGCATCAAGCTCGACCCCAACCGCCGTGAGGTCTTCCGGAACGAGCAGGAGATCCAGCTCGCCCCGAAGGAGTTCGCCGTGCTGGAGGTCCTGATGCGCAGCGAGGGCGCGGTCGTCTCGGCCGAGCAGCTGCTGGAGAAGGCCTGGGACGAGAACACCGACCCCTTCACGAACGTGGTGCGGGTGACGGTCATGACCCTGCGCCGCAAGCTCGGCGAGCCGCCCGTCATCGTCACCGTCCCCGGCTCCGGCTACCGGATCTGAGGACGTGATGGCAGCGTCCCCGGGGCCGGTACCCGTGCCCCCGAAACCCACCTGGGAGCCCAAACAGCAGGAGGCCCCCTACCCGTGGCTGCGTCCGACCATCCGGATACGGCTCACGCTGCTGTACGGCGGCATGTTCCTGATCGCGGGCATCCTGCTGCTCTCGATCATCTACATGCTGGCCGCGCAGGCCCTCAACGACGCCGGCGGCCTCGTCTTCCAGGTCTCCGGCACGAGCGTGCGGATCTCCAGCGACACCTGTCCGCAGCTCGGCTCCGCGCAGACCAACGGCCAGCTCAACGAGATGATCAAGGACTGCACCGCCGCCCAGCGGCAGCACGCCCTGGACAGCCTGCTCAACAGGGCGCTGCTGGCCCTCGTGGGCCTCAGCATCATCGCCTTCGCGTTCGGCTACGCCATGGCGGGCCGCGTCCTGTCCCCGCTGGGCCGGATCAACCGCACCGCCCGCAGGGTGGCCGGCACGGACCTGTCCCGCCGGATCGAGCTGGACGGCCCGGACGACGAGCTCAAGGAACTCGCCGACACCTTCGACGAGATGCTGGACCGTCTGGAGCGGGCCTTCACCGCCCAGCAGCGGTTCGTGGGGAACGCCTCCCACGAGCTGCGCACACCGCTCGCGATCAACCGCACGCTGCTGGAGGTCCACCTCTCCGACCCGGACGCCCCGCCGGAGCTCCAGCAGCTCGGCAAGACGCTCCTGGCGACCAACGAGCGCAGCGAGCAGCTGGTCGAGGGTCTGCTGCTGCTCGCCCGCAGCGACAACCAGATCGTCGAACGCAAGCCTGTCGACCTGGCGGAGGTCGCCGACCGCGCCATCGACCAGGCCCGCGCGGAGGCGGCGGCGAAGGGCGTGGAGGTGCGCGGGGAGCGCGTCCCCGCCGTCGTGCAGGGCAACGGCGTCCTCCTGGAACGGATCGCGCTGAACCTCGTGCAGAACGCCGTGCGCTACAACGTGCCCGCGGGCGGCTGGGTGGAGGTCGACACGGAGATCCAGCCCGGGCAGGCGCTCCTGGTGGTCTCGAACACAGGTCCTGTGGTGCCCGCCTACGAGATCGACAACATCTTCGAGCCGTTCAGGCGGCTGCGTACGGAACGCACGGGCAGCGACAAGGGGGTGGGGCTCGGCCTGTCGATCGCGCGGTCCGTCGCGCGGGCGCACGGAGGCCGTATCATCGCGGAGCCCCGCGAGGGCGGTGGTCTCGTGATGCGTGTCACCCTGCCGGTCTGAGAGGCTTCGCCTGTGAAGCCGCATTGGATCGCTCTGTTCGCTTTGGGCGGAAAATGCGAGACCTGTTTCGGTTCTGTCCCTGTGTGATCGATCACAGGAGCGATTTTCGGTCTCTCTACTCTCCGTGATCGCAGATCTGCCCGAAAGCCGGTAAACGTCCGGGTTTTCAGGGGGCATTATCACGGGAAGTACACGGGGTGGCGCCCGTGAAGCATGGCAATCGGACCGTGTACGGTCCCCATCGCCACCCAAGCTGATCGCTCTCGAGAGGTCCGGTTGGGTGTCGATTGAGTAACAGACCTTGATGTGAGGCAAAATCTCCGCCTCAGGTCGGGCACAAGTCCGGCCTCTCACGCGTTACGAGCGCTGAGACACCGCAGCAACCCATGAGGGGGAGAGCGACATGGCAACGGATTACGACACCCCGCGGAAGACCGACGACGACGTCGATCAGGACAGCCTCGAAGAGCTCAAGGCTCGTCGGAGCGACAAGTCGGCATCCGCCGTCGACGTGGACGAGTTCGACGCGGCGGAAGGACTGGAGCTGCCCGGCGCAGACCTGTCCAACGAAGAGCTGGCCGTGCGGGTCCTGCCCAAGCAGGCCGACGAGTTCACCTGCATGAGCTGTTTCCTCGTGCACCACCGGAGCCAGCTGGCGCGCGAGAAGAACGGCCAGCCCATCTGCCGCGACTGCGACTGAGGCAGGCCGGCCGTGGCAGGCGACACACCGTTCCGGAAGCGGCGCTTGCGGCGCACGAAGGCGTCGGAGGCGCATCAGGGCGGCACAGGCCCGGCAGAGGGCGCGAGCCCCACTGCCGAGCATCAGGCCGCCCTGCCGACCTCCGGTGCACCTGACGACGAGCGGGGCCGTCCGGCCTCGCTCGAAGCAGTCCGGACAGCGGGCCCGTCACAGGGGCCCGGGCAGGACGGCCCGACGGGATCGACGGGGTCAGGCCGTCTGCGCACACTGAGACGAGGCGTACGCAAGGGCGGGGAGAACGCCAGAGCCGTCGTCGGCCAGCTGGCCGACCGGATCATCGACGTGGCTCCCCGCATCCCTGTGCGCGACCTGGCGACCCTGCGGAAGCAGTTCCCGGGGCTAGGCCCCGAAGAGCTCGCCGACAAGCTCGTCGCGGGCGCGTGCAACGCCACCGCGACCGTCGGCGCGGGCATCGGGGCGGCGGCCATGATGCCCGTACCCCCGGCGATGCTCGCCGAGCTGGCCGCCGAGATCACCGGCGTGGCGGCCATCGAGATGAAGCTCGTCGCCGAGCTCCACGAGGTCTACGGCCGGCGCCCGCCGGGCAACGTCGGGCAGCGCAGCACCGCGTATCTGACGTCCTGGACCGAGGAGCGCGGCATCGACGTCTCGCGCCCCACCACACTGAACGCCGCGCTCGGCGGGCAGATGAAGCGCGAGCTGCGCCAGCAGATCATGAAGCGCATGGTGCGCGACCTGCCGAACCTCATCCCGTTCATGATCGGCGCAGCGGTCGGCGCGATGATGAACCGCCGGGACACCAGAAAGCTCGCCGACCGGATCAGGAACGACCTGCGGCGCCATCGGGTCGACTGGGACCGGCTCCCGGAGCTCCCGCCGCTGGAGCAGCCCGCGGTACCCGCGGAGGAACTGCCCGAGGGGCTCGAGGGCCCGGGCCGCTGAGGAATCAGGCAGGCACGGCCGCGAGCGCCGCGACCAGGGCCTGCGGCTCCCGGGTCGACAGGTAGACGTACGGCGTCGGGTCGGCCGGATCCGTGACCTTCACCCGCACCGCCGTGGGGATGTAGCTGCGCAGCACCATGAACGCGCGGGCGTCCGCCTTGTGCGAGCGCCAGGCGCGCGCCTCCTCCCCGTCCAGCACCTCGGCGTCACCGAGCGCCGAGAGCGGGATCCGCGCGTCGCCCGCGACCAGGGCGCCCGCCACGACCCGGATGCGCGCCGAGCCGTACGAGCTCACGGCCAGGGCCGACGCCACCGTGCCGCCCGCCAGGCCGCCGAGCATGGGCAGGACGCCGAGCGGCAGGAGCATCAGGGCACAGGCGACGCCGACCCCGAAAGCGATGAACCACCACGAACGGGGTGCGGTGAGACGTTCGTCGAAGGGCGGTGCGGAAGGCTGCATGAAACCAAGCTTGGCACGGCGCGACCCGCGGTCGGCAGCGCGGGTAAGGTCTGCGCCTGTGAGTGGAACATCTACACGCCTGACACCCCCGGCCGACGCCGTGGGGCCGGTCCGGCATCCCGACGCCCCGGCGCCCGGTGAGCTCCTCGGTTCGCACTACGAACACTGTTTCGGCTGCGGCAGTGGACAGCCGCACGGGCTGCACCTCCAGGCTCGCGCCGGAGAGGGTGTGAGCGTCACCGCGGAATTCACCGTGAAGCCCGCCCACCAGGGCGCTCCGGGACTCGCGCACGGCGGTGTCCTGGCCACGGCGATGGACGAGACGCTCGGCGCGCTGAGCTGGCTGCTCCGGGTGATCGCGGTGACCGGCCGGCTGGAGACCGACTACGTCCGGCCGGTGCCGGTCGACACGGTGCTCTTCCTGGAGGCCGAGGTCACCGCGGTGCACGGGCGGAAGATCTACTGCCGGGCGACCGGCCGGACCGGCGGCCCCGAGGGGCCCGTGGCGGTCCGTGCCGAGGCCCTCTTCATCGAGGTCAAGGTCGACCACTTCATCGAGAACGGCCGGCCCGAGGAGATCGAGGCCGCCATGTCCGACCCGGACCAGGTCCGCCGTGCCCGCGCCTTCGAGGTGAACCCGTGACGCGCCACCCCGTCGACGTACTGATCCGCCGGGTCGATCCGGACGTGCCGATTCCGGCGTACGGACACCCGGGCGACGCCGGTGCCGACCTGGTGACCACCGAGGCGGCCGAGCTCGCCCCCGGCGAACGGGCGGTGCTCCCCACCGGGGTGTCGATCGCGCTGCCCGACGGGTACGCGGCCTTCGTGCACCCCCGCTCCGGCCTCGCGGCCCGCTGCGGAGTGGCCCTCGTGAATGCCCCCGGGACGGTTGATGCCGGGTACCGTGGGGAGATCAAGGTAATCGTGGTCAATCTCGACCCACGCGAGACCGTGCGGTTCGAGCGGTTCGACCGGATTGCCCAACTGGTCGTCCAGCAGGTCGAGAAGATCCGCTTCCACGAGGTGGCGGAACTCCCCGGTTCGGCGCGGGCCGAGGGTGGCTTCGGGTCCACGGGCGGTCATGCCGCGGTGGATGGCGTCACGGGCGGTAACACCCAGGGTGGGAACAGCTACGCTTCGGTCGTATCCGACCGGGAAGGACAGTGACGTGTTCGGACGTCGCAAGAACAGTGGTTCCGCCGAGGACAAGGCGGACGAGACGCGCGAGGCCGAGCAGGTCGCCGACGAGCTCGACGGTAGTGACGGGTCCGCGGACAGCGGCTCGCGCCGGACGAACCTCCCCCCGGCCCCCCGGCCGGACGGTCCGTGGGACATCTCCGAGGTATCCCAGCCCGGCGAGGGCCGGGTGGACCTGGGCGGCATCTTCGTGCCCGGGGTCGAGGGCATGGAGCTGCGGGTGGAGGTGGCCGGCGACGCGATCGTCGCGGCGACCGTCGTGCTGCGTGACAGCGCGGTCCAGCTGCAGGCCTTCGCCGCTCCCAAGAAGGAGGGCATCTGGGGCGAGGTGCGCGAGGAGATCGCCTCGGGCATCACCCAGCAGGGCGGGATCATCGACGAGGTCGAGGGTCCGCTGGGCTGGGAGCTGCGCGCACAGGTCCCCGTACAGCTCCCCGACGGGACGAACGGCGTGCAGCTCGTGCGCTTCATCGGGGTCGACGGGCCGCGCTGGTTCCTGCGCGGTGTGATCTCCGGTCAGGGCGCCGTGCAGCCGGAGGCCGCCGGACTGCTGGAGACGATCTTCCGGGACACCGTGGTGGTCCGTGGCGACGGCCCGATGGCCCCGCGCGACCCGATCGTCCTCAAGCTCCCCAACGACGCCCAGATGGTGCCCGAGGGTGTGCAGCAGGAGGACCAGGAGAACTCGAAGTTCTCCGGTGGCATGGGCCAGCTCCAGCGCGGACCCGAGATCACCGAGGTTCGCTGACCGCGCGCGACGGTACGTTCCGGCCGGTGGGCCGTACTCCTCACGGGGTACGGCCCACCGCCGTTCGCGGATCCCGCAGCGGCGGCCGTCACGGCCCGGGGCCGTTGCCCCGGCGCGTGCCTCATGCACATACTGGCGGCGGCCGAGAGGCGCCGCGCGAGGCGGCGTACGCACGGGGGAGAGCGATGACACAGAGCACCGGCGGACAGAGCGGCACGGCCCTGGCCGAAAGCCCGGCCGACGGGCCGATGGTGCGGGTCGAGGACCTGCACCGCTCCTACGGGACCGGCGCCGCCGCCGTGCACGCCCTGCGCGGGGTCTCCTTCGAGATCCCCCGGGGCGAGCTCGTGGCGCTCAAGGGCCGGTCGGGCTCCGGCAAGACGACGCTGCTCAACCTGGTCGGCGGCCTCGACGCCCCGGACCGCGGCCGGATCACCGTCGGCGGCACCGAGCTCTCCGGGCTCGGCGAGGACGGGCTGCTGGAACTGCGCAGGGACCGGATCGGCTTCATCTTCCAGTCGTTCGGCCTGATCCCGATCCTGACCGCGGCGGAGAACATCGGCGTACCCATGCGGCTGCGCAAGGCCGACCCGCGCGAGCGCGAGGACCGGGTCGCGCTGCTGCTCTCCCTGGTGGGCCTCGGCGACCACGCGCAGCAGCGCCCCGGAGAGCTCTCCGGCGGCCAGCAGCAGCGCGTCGCCATCGCCCGCGCGCTCGCCAACCGGCCCGCCCTCCTGATCGCCGACGAGCCCACCGGGCAGCTCGACGCGGAGACCGGCCTCGCCGTCATGGAACTCCTGCGCGCCGTGGTCCGCAGCGAGGGCGTCACCGTCCTCGTGGCCACCCACGACCCGCAGCTGCTCGGCTTCGCCGACCGGGTCCTGGAGCTGAGCGACGGGCACATCGTGGAACAGGTGTGACCTGCTGAGTCGCGTCAGAATTCCGTCAATACGGACCCCTTGCACACCCCCGCGACCAGGATGCCGGAAATTCTCGGGGTAGCTTCGGGGATGGCTCCCCGATCGGCGGCGGCCGGTTCAGAGAAGACAATGGGGCCATGGCGCGCGGCAAGCTTCGGATCTACCTGGGTGCGGCACCCGGCGTGGGCAAGACGTACGCGATGCTGTCCGAGGCCCACCGCCGGGTGGAACGGGGCACGGACTGCGTCGTCGCGTTCGTGGAGCACCACGAACGGCCCCGCACCGAGGTCCTGCTGCACGGTCTGGAGCAGATCCGACGACGCGACATCGCCTACCGCTCCACCGTCTTCTCCGAGATGGACGTCGACGCGGTCCTGGAGCGGGCGCCCGCCGTGGCCCTCGTGGACGAGCTGGCCCACACCAACGTGCCCGGGTCCCGCAACGCCAAGCGCTGGCAGGACGTCGAGGAGCTGCTGCGGGCCGGCATCGACGTGATCTCCACCGTCAACATCCAGCACCTGGAGTCCCTCGGCGACGTGGTCGAGTCGATAACCGGTGTACGGCAGCAGGAGACCATCCCCGACGAGGTCGCCCGCAGGGCCGACCAGATCGAGCTCGTCGACATGTCTCCCCAGGCGCTGCGCCGCCGCATGGCCCACGGCAACGTCTACCGGTCCGACAAGGTCGACGCGGCCCTGTCCAACTACTTCCGCCCCGGCAACCTCACCGCCCTGCGCGAGCTGGCCCTGCTATGGGTCGCCGACCGTGTCGACGAATACCTTCAGCAGTACCGCGGCGAACACGACATCCGCACCACCTGGCAGGCCCGCGAACGCATCGTCGTCGGACTGACCGGCGGCCCCGAGGGCCGCACGCTCATCCGCCGCGCGTCCCGGATGGCCGCCAAGGGCTCCGGCAGCGAGATCCTCGCCGTGTACATCGCCCGCAGCGACGGACTGACCTCCGCCTCGCCCAAGGAGCTCGCCGTCCAGCGCACCCTCGTGGAGGACCTGGGCGGGACCTTCCACCACGTCATCGGCGACGACATACCCTCGGCGCTCCTCGCCTTCGCCCGGGGCGTCAACGCCACCCAGGTCGTCCTCGGCTCCAGCCGTCGCAAGACCTGGCAGTACATCTACGGACCGGGCGTCGGCGCCACCGTCGCCCGCGAGTCCGGCCCCGACCTGGACGTCCACATCGTCACGCACGAGGCGGTCGCCAAGGGACGCGGGCTGCCCATCGCCCGGGGCGCCCGGCTCGGCCGCACCCGGATCATCTGGGGCTGGGCGGTGGGCGTCGGCGGACCGGCACTCCTCACGCTGGTCCTGTACGGCATGGAGAACGGGCCGGGGCTCGCCAACGACGTGCTGCTCTTCCTGTTCATGACCGTCACCGCGGCGCTGCTCGGCGGGCTGGCCCCCGCGCTGGCCTCCGCGGCCGTCGGTTCCATGCTCCTCAACTACTGGTTCACCCCGCCCACCCACACCCTGACCGTGCAGGACCCGGAGAACTTCGTCGCCATAGTGATCTTCTTCGCGGTGGCGGTCGCGGTCGCCTCCGTCGTGGACCTGGCGGCACGGCGTACCCACCAGGCCGCCAGACTGCGTGCCGAGTCGGAGATACTCTCCGCCCTGGCCGGGAGCGTCCTGCGCGGCGAGACGGCCCTGGACGCCCTGCTGGAGCGGGTCCGGGAGACGTTCGGCATGGAGTCCGTCGCGCTGCTGGAGCGGCAGAGCGACGTCGATCCGTGGACCTGTGCCGGATCCGTCGGGCCCGCCCCGGTGGCCAGGCCCGACGACGCGGACGTGGACATGCCCGTCGGCGACCACATGGCGCTGGCCCTGTCCGGACGGGTGCTGCCCGCCGAGGACCGCCGGGTGCTCGGCGCCTTCGCCGCGCAGGCCGCCGTCGTGCTCGACCGGCAGCGCCTTGTGGGGGAGGCGGAGGCCGCCCGCCGGCTCGCCGAGGGCAACCGGATCAGGACCGCGCTGCTCGCCGCCGTCAGCCACGACCTACGCACCCCGCTCGCCGCGATCAAGGCCGCGGTCAGTTCGCTGCGCTCCGACGACGTCTCCTGGTCCGAGGAGGACGAGGCCGAGCTCCTCGCGGGCATCGAGGACGGTGCCGACCGCCTGGACCACCTGGTCGGCAACCTGCTCGACATGTCCCGCCTGCAGACCGGCACCGTCACCCCGCTGATCCGCGAGATCGACCTCGACGAGGTCGTCCCGATGGCACTCGGCGGCGTCCCCGAGGGCAGTGTCGACCTCGACATCCCCGAGACGCTGCCCATGGTCGCCGTCGACCCGGGACTGCTGGAACGGGCCGTCGCCAACATCGTCGAGAACGCCGTCAAGTACAGCCCCGACGGGGAACGCGTCACCGTCGCCGCCAGCACGCTCGGCGAACGCGTCGAGCTGCGGGTGGCCGACCGGGGCCGTGGCGTCCCCGACGAGGGCAAGGAACGCATCTTCGAGCCCTTCCAGCGGTACGGCGACGCCCCGCGCGGCGCCGGGGTCGGCCTCGGCCTCGCCGTCGCCCGCGGCTTCGTGGACTCCATGGGAGGCACGCTGGGCGCCGAGGACACCCCCGGGGGCGGTCTCACCATGGTCCTCACGCTCAGGGCCGTACCGGGACAGGTGCGGGACGGCCCCGCGCCGCCCGAGCAGGACATCCCATGAGGGACCGGGCGTGCCCCCGACACCTCAGACGGCCCCAGGGGCACGCCCCCACCCCGTACACACCCTCCGGAAAGGCAGGACCGCGATGACCCGGGTGCTTGTGGTCGACGACGAGCCGCAGATCGTACGCGCCCTCGTGATCAACCTGAAGGCGCGCAGGTACGAGGTGGACGCCGCGCCCGACGGCGCGACGGCCCTGCAGCTCGCCGCAGCCCGGCACCCCGACGTCGTCGTCCTGGACCTCGGCCTGCCCGACATGGACGGCGTCGAGGTGATCAAGGGGCTGCGCGGCTGGACCCGCGTACCGATCCTCGTGCTCTCCGCCCGGCACACCTCCGACGAGAAGGTCGAGGCCCTGGACGCAGGCGCCGACGACTACGTCACCAAGCCGTTCGGCATGGACGAGCTCCTGGCCCGTCTACGGGCCGCCGTACGCCGGGCCGAACCGGTCGGCCCGGACGGCGCCGACGACCTCGTGATCGTCGAGACCGAGGGGTTCACGGTGGACCTCGCGGCGAAGAAGGTCCACCGGGAGGGCCGTGACGTGCGGCTCACCCCCACGGAGTGGCACCTCCTGGAGGTGCTGGTCCGCAACGCGGGCCGGCTCGTCAGCCAGAAGCAGCTGCTCCAGGAGGTCTGGGGCCCGTCCTACGGCACCGAGACGAACTACCTCCGGGTCTACATGGCGCAACTGCGCCGCAAGCTGGAGGCCGATCCCGCGCACCCCCGGCACTTCGTGACCGAACCCGGCATGGGGTACCGCTTCGAGCGCGGCTGACCCGCTTCCCCCGGCCACTCGGGTCCCCCGTTCGGGTGACATCCCGGGGGACAGCCCCTGTCACAGGAGACCGGTACGCTTCGGGTATGAGCGCTGTTCCCCGATTCGAGAAGGCCGGCAAGGTTTCGAGGCCGTCCGGCCGCTTCCGCCGCATGCTCGACCGGCTGTCCAGCTCCCAGGAGGACCTTGAGTCCGAGGAGCTGCAGGAGGACACGCACGCGTCGGGCTGCACGCGGATCTCCGAGTGCACGGACCGCCAGATCGTCAAGGTGACTGGTACCTTGCGGACCGTCACCCTGCGCCCGCGGGCCGGAGTGCCCGCCCTAGAGGCGGAGCTCTTCGACGGCACCGCACCGCTCGACGTGGTCTGGCTGGGCCGTCGCTCGATCGTCGGCATAGAACCGGGCCGTAAGATCATCGCCTCGGGCCGCATCGCCATGAGTCACGGGCGCCGTGTGCTGTTCAACCCCACATACGAACTCCGACCGCTCGGCAAGGAGTAGCCGGTGACGTCTCTCGACAAGCCGACATCCGACATGGACCAGCCTCACCGCACCGACCAGCAGGACGCCGAGGCGAAGGCCGTCACCGAAGCCGCGCTCTTCGAGGCCTTCGGCGGCGTGCGCGGCATGGTGGAGACAGTCCTGCCCGGGCTGCTCTTCGTCACGATCTTCACCCTCGACAAGGACCTGAAGGCCTCGGCCGTCGCCGCGCTGGCGCTGTCCCTGGTCCTCGTCGTCGTACGCCTGGTCCGCAAGGACACCGTCAAGCACGCCTTCAGCGGCGTCTTCGGCGTGGCCTTCGGTGTGGTCTTCGCGATGATGACGGGCAACGCCAAGGACTTCTACCTGCCGGGCATGATCTACACGCTCGGCCTGGCGCTGGCCTACCTCGTCACGACCCTCGCGGGGGTGCCGCTGATCGGCCTGATCCTCGGCCCGGTCTTCAAGGAGAACCTCTCCTGGCGCACCAGGAATCCGGGGCGCAAGAAGGCCTACGCCAAGGCCAGTTACGCCTGGGGGCTGATCCTCCTCGCCAAGTGCGCGATCCTCTTCCCGCTGTACTGGTGGGCCGACACCACGCAGCTCGGCTGGGTGCTGGTCTCGCTCAAGATCCCGCCGTTCCTGCTCGCGGTGTATCTGACCTGGGTCTTCCTCGCCAAGGCGCCGCCGCCCATCGACGTCTTCGCGGAGATGGAGGCGGAGGAGGAGGCCGAGAAGGCCCGTAAGGCCGCGCAGAGCGACCGGGCCGCCGAGGCCCGCAACCACGACGCCTGACCGCACCCGGACGTCGGTACCCCGCAGGTACGGGAGAGGGGCCCGGAACCATGACTCATGGTTCCGGGCCCCTCTCCCGTGTCCGCGCTGCCGTCTGACGCGGCTGCCGTCCGGATCGGTTCCCGCCCGGCTCAGCTCTCGTCGGAGGGATCGCGACGGACCGACAACAGGTCCTCCAGTTGCTCCTCGCGCGCCTGGGCGGCCACGAACAGCAGCTCGTCACCGGCCTCCAGGGTCTCCTCGGGGCTCGGCGTCAGGACGCGCGTACCCCGGATGATGGTGACCAGCGAGGTGTCCTCGGGCCAGGCCACATCGCCGATCCGCGTGCCGGCCAGCGCCGACTCCGGGGGCAGCGTCAGCTCGACCAGGTTGGCGTCGCCGTGGCTGAAGCGCAGCAGCCGGACCAGATCGCCGACGCTCACCGCCTCCTCGACCAGGGCGGACATCAGCCGCGGTGTGGAGACCGCGACATCGACACCCCAGGACTCGTTGAACAGCCACTCGTTCTTGGGGTTGTTCACCCGGGCGACGACCCGCGGCACGCCGTACTCGGTCTTGGCGAGCAGCGAGACGACCAGATTGACCTTGTCGTCGCCGGTCGCGGCGATCACGACGTTGCACCGCTGCAGCGCCGCCTCGTCGAGCGAGGTGATCTCACAGGCGTCCGCGAGCAGCCACTCGGCCATCGGGACCCGCTCCACCGAGATGGCGGTCGGCGCCTTGTCGATCAGCAGCACCTCGTGACCGTTCTCCAGGAGCTCGGCCGCGATGGAACGGCCCACCGCACCCGCCCCGGCAATCGACACGCGCATCAGTGACCGCCCTCCTCAGGACCTTCGGCAAAGGCCTCCTCGACCTTCGCGATCTCGTCCGTCCGCATCATCACGTGGACCAGATCGCCCTCCTGCAGCACCGTCTGCGACGTCGGCAGTATGGCCTCGCCCAACCGGGTGAGGAAGGCCACGCGGACACCCGTCTCCTCCTGGAGCGTGCTGATCTTGTGGCCGATCCAGGACGGCGTCGTGTGCACCTCCGCGAGCTGCACACCGCCGCTCGGGTCCCGCCACAGCGGCTCGGCGCCCGACGGCAGCAGCCGCCGCAGCATCTGGTCCGCGGTCCAGCGCACCGTGGCGACGGTCGGGATACCGAGACGCTGGTACACCTCGGCACGCCGGGGGTCGTAGATGCGGGCCGCGACGTTGTCGATGGAGAACATCTCGCGGGCCACCCGGGCCGCGATGATGTTGGAGTTGTCGCCGCTGCTCACCGCCGCGAACGCCCCCGCCTCCTCGATCCCGGCCTCGCGCAGCGTGTCCTGGTCGAAACCGACCCCGTTGACCCGCCGGCCGCCGAACCCGGCGCCGAGACGGCGGAAGGCCGTGGGGTCCTGGTCGATCACGGCGACCGTGTGTCCCTGCTGCTCCAGGGTCTGTGCGAGAGCGGCTCCGACGCGCCCGCAGCCCATGATGACGATGTGCACCGTGCGCCTACCTCGCCGTCCTGGTCGTCCGGATGACCTGCGAAAACACCCTGCTCACACTTCTTTCTCCGCCTGCGGGGCAAACCGATGGGGCCATCGCCTTCGACGCTGCCCGGGGATGAGCTTATGCGGCCGGGTATCCGCCGCCTCATCCGAGTGTGCGCATCCCGGGCGCATCGGGCAAAGGAGGGCCCCGAAGGGGTCCACGGACCGTCCGGCCCGCAAGGATTCCGTTAAGGATTCCATGGACTTTCGCGGTGAGCGCGGGTAATTATGAAGGTTTTCCCGGTACCGAGCGGGTGGTGCCTCGGTCGCCTGTCGCGACAGCGCTTACGATCCTCAGCGTGTCCAAACTGACCGACCTGCCCAAACGGATCCTGATCGGCCGGGCGCTGCGCAGCGACAAGCTCGGGGAAACACTCCTCCCCAAGCGCATCGCGCTGCCCGTCTTCGCGTCCGACCCGCTGTCCTCGGTGGCGTACGCACCCGGCGAAGTCCTCCTCGTGCTGTCCATCGCGGGCGTGTCGGCGTACCACTTCAGCCCGTGGATCGCCGCCGCCGTGGTGGTCCTCATGTTCACCGTGGTCGCCTCCTACCGGCAGAACGTGCGTGCCTACCCGAGCGGTGGCGGCGACTACGAGGTCGCCAACACCAACCTGGGGCGCAAGGCCGGTCTGACCGTCGCCAGCGCGCTCCTCGTCGACTACGTCCTCACCGTCGCCGTGTCCATCTCCTCCGGCGTGGAGAACCTCGGCTCCGCGATCCCCTTCGTCGTCGAGCACAAGACGTTCTTCGCGATCGGCGCCATCGTGCTGCTGACGCTGATGAACCTGCGCGGGGTGAAGGAGTCGGGCAAGCTCTTCGCCATCCCGACGTACCTGTTCGTGGCCGGGGTCTTCATCATGATCCTCTGGGGCGCCTTCCGCGGGCTGGTCCTCGGCGACACCATGCACGCGCCGACGTCGGACTACGAGATCAAGCCCGAGCACCAGGGGCTGGCCGGCTTCGCCCTCGTCTTCCTGCTCCTGCGGGCCTTCTCCTCCGGCTGCGCGGCGCTCACCGGCGTCGAGGCGATCAGCAACGGCGTACCCGCCTTCCGTAAGCCGAAGAGCAAGAACGCGGCCACCACCCTCGCCGCGATGGGCCTGCTGGCCGTCACCATGTTCTGCGGCATCATCGGCCTGGCCATGGCCACCGACGTCAAGATGGCGGAGAACCCCGCGAAGGACCTGCTCCTCGACGGCACCGCGGTCGGCGCCGACTTCGTCCAGGACCCGGTGATCTCCCAGGTCGCGGCAGCGGTCTTCGGCGACGGCACGTTCTTCTTCGTGCTCCTGGCCGCGGCCACCGCCCTCGTGCTCTTCCTCGCCGCCAACACCGCGTACAACGGCTTCCCGCTGCTCGGCTCGATCCTGGCCCAGGACCGTTACCTGCCGCGCCAGCTGCACACCCGCGGCGACCGGCTGGCCTTCTCCAACGGCATCGTCCTGCTGGCCGGAGCCGCGATCCTCCTCGTCTGGATCTACGGGGCCGACTCGACCCGGCTCATCCAGCTCTACATCGTCGGTGTCTTCGTCTCCTTCACGCTGAGCCAGACCGGCATGGTGCGGCACTGGAACCGCCACCTGCGCGGCGAGCGCGACCCGGCCAAGCGCCGGCACATGGTCCGGTCGCGGGCGATCAACACCTTCGGCGCCTTCTTCACCGGCCTGGTGCTCGTCGTCGTCCTGGCCACGAAGTTCACCCACGGGGCGTGGGTGGCGCTGCTCGGCATGGTCATCTTCTACGGAACGATGACGGCGATCCGTAAGCACTACGACCGGGTAGCCGAGGAGATCGCGGCGACCGACGCCCCGACCGACGACACGCTCCGGCCCTCGCGCGTCCACTCCATCGTCCTCGTCTCCAAGCTCCACCGGCCCACCCTGCGCGCGCTCGCCTACGCCAAGCTGGTGCGCTCGGACCAACTGGAGGCGCTCTCCATCAGCGTCGACCACGCCGAGACCAAGGTGCTCAAGGAGGAATGGGAGCGGCGTGGCATCGACATCCCGCTGAAGATCCTCGACTCGCCGTACCGCGAGGTGACCCGGCCGGTCATCGAGTACGTGAAGGGCCTGCGCAAGGACCGGCCCCGTGACGTGGTCAGCGTCTACATCCCCGAGTACGTCGTCGGCCACTGGTACGAGCACCTGCTGCACAACCAGAGCGCGCTGCGGCTCAAGGGCAGGCTGCTGTTCACACCGGGTGTGATGGTGACCTCGGTGCCGTACCAGCTGGAGTCCTCCGAGGCCGCGAAGCTGCGGGCCAGGAAGCGCGCTGACTGGACCGCGCCCGGCTCGGTCCGCCGGGGCCCCGTGGAGCGGCGGCACAAGGAACCCGGCCACCGGAGCTGACCGGGCACACCCGCTCGTGGTAAGCGGTCGGCCGGTACCCACGTAGACTCGTGGGTTGTTGTCCGGCCGCTTTCCCTTTGATCTCTGGAGCCACCCCCCTTATGCAGAACGAATCCACATCGTCGCAGGCCGGGGAGTCTCTGATCGGTCGGGAGTACGAGGTCGAGGTCGGCCCCGTCGCCCACGGCGGCCACTGCATCGCGCGCACCGACGAGGGCCAGGTGCTCTTCGTACGGCACACCCTCCCCGGTGAGAAGGTCGTCGCCCGGGTCACCGAGGGCGAGAGCGACTCCCGGTTCCTGCGCGCCGACGCGGTCACCGTCATCGACGCGTCCAAGGACCGGGTCGAGGCCCCCTGTCCCTACGCGGGCCCCGGCAAGTGCGGCGGCTGCGACTGGCAGCACGCCAAGCCCGGTGCCCAGCGCCGCCTCAAGGGCGAAGTGATCACCGAGCAGCTCCAGCGTCTCGCGGGCCTCACCCCCGAGGAGGCCGGCTGGGACGGCACCGTCATGCCGGCCGAGGGCGACAAGCTCCCGCCCGGCCAGGTCCCGGCGTGGCGCACGCGCGTCCAGTACGCGATCGACCAGGACGGCCTGGCCGGACTGCGCAAGCACCGCTCGCACGAGGTCCAGCCGATCGACCACTGCATGATCGCCGCCCCCGGCGTCTCCGAGCTGGGCATCGAGAAGCAGGACTGGCCGCAGATGGCCACGGTGGAGGCCATCTCGGCGACCGGCTCCCACGACCGTCAGGTCATCCTGACCCCGCGCGAGGGCGGCCGGCTCCCGCTGGTCGAGCTCGACAAGCCCGTCTCCGTCCTCCGCGTCGACGAGAAGGACGGCGGAGTCCACCGCGTCCACGGCCGCGCCTTCGTCCGCGAGCGTGCCGACGACCGTACGTACCGCGTCGGCTCGGGCGGCTTCTGGCAGGTCCACCCGCAGGCGGCGGGCACCCTCGTCCGCGCGGTCATGCAGGGCCTGCTGCCTCGCAAGAACGACATGGCGCTCGACCTCTACTGCGGGGTCGGCCTCTTCGCCGGAGCCATCGGCCAGCGCATCGGCGAGAAGGGCGCGGTGCTCGGCATCGAGTCCGGCAAGCGCGCCGTCGAGGACGCCCGGCACAACCTGAAGGACCTGGACCGGGTCCGCATCGAGCACGGCAAGGTCGACCAGATCCTGCCGCGCACGGGCATCACCGAGTGCGACCTGATCGTTCTGGACCCGCCGCGCGCGGGCGCGGGCAAGCAGGTCGTCAAGCAGCTCTCGACCCTCGGCGCCCGCCGCATCGCGTACGTCGCGTGCGACCCGGCGGCACTGGCACGGGACCTGGCGTACTTCCGGGAGGGCGGGTACAAGGTGCGGACGCTGCGGGCGTTCGATCTGTTCCCGATGACGCACCACGTGGAGTGCGTCGCGATCCTTGAACCGGTCGCAAAGGGCGCCTGACCTGGGGTTTTGTTCGTGCGCATTATGTGCGGTGTGGGCGTTACGGGCGATATCTTGACGCTGAAATGACGCTCGTGACGCTCATTTGACGCTCGTTCTGAGGGGTCGTCAGGCACTTCTTTCCCCTGGTCGGGCAGCCTTCTGGCAATGTGGGTACGGCAGGGCGTCGAGGGTCTCAGGACGGCTAGCGGGGTGCTTCCTCACGCGTGCGCTACGTCCGGCAGGATTCTCGGTTCCCCGGCGGCATCCACCCTGACCTCTAGCGGCGGCTGGATCGCTGCTCCTTGGCTATTTTGGTCCACACTCGGTCCGGATCTTGGCCCGTGGGGCCAGCGAGAGGGCGTCTCTCCTGGCACTACAGGGCGCAGGCATTGCAAGTATCTTGTGGGGGCAGACGTTCTAGCCCGGGGCATAAGCGCAGGTCAGGACTTGTGCTGCTAGGGAGTCACTGGTCAGTGGACGCCGAAACTCGTTCCTGCATCGTGGCCACGAGCGCAGCCGCCTGTTCGGTCAGCGCCTCGTCGTCGGTCTCGCTGAGCGCGGCAACCGCCGCCGTACCGAGCGAGATGGCTTCCTCTGGGTCCGTCGCCCACAGAGCCGAGGAAAGCAGGAAGAGTGCTCTCCCCTCCCCGTGGCGGTCCCGGGCCGACCGGTAGAGCGTGATTCGGGCTGGACAGCGTTGGGATCGGCGGATCAGTGGTTGCCGGACCAGACGACCCGATTGGTGAAACTGCCCCGCTCCCGCGCTTTCGCCAGGCGGATTCCTTCCAGTCCTGCCGAGTCCACGCCTAGGTCCTCGGCAAGCGCGTACACAACCTCTAGCACGTCAGCGAGCTCATCCACTGCCGTCGCCTCATCCGCCGCAAGGAACTCAGCTACTTCCTCGCCCAGCTTGTCTCGCAGCCTGCTGTGGTATTCCTCAGGCCCGGCGATGTAAGTGATCGGCTTGGCTCCGGCAGCCCGAATAATCTCAGGGACCCGGTCCCTGACCAACTTGCTGTAACTGTCCAATTGCTCCCGCTCCTCGCCTCGCCCCACGGGTGCACCAGCGCTGCCCGCATGCTGCCGCAGCGTACGTTTCATCGAGAGGTTAAGACGTGCGGACTCGCAACCAGTTGGCGGGTTCGGACACAGGCGGGGTACCTGCAGCGGCCGTGAGCTGTCGGAAAGCGCAGCGTCGATAAACGGATCTCGGAGTCGTCCCAGCGTAAGGTGCGGTGATGTCGCGTGCTGGCCGGTCCGTTGTATAAGGGGACACCGATGACACAGCAGCTCTGGAGCAGCCAGAGGCATCAGACCGCAATCGGCCGTGTCGGACTCTCACTCCCGGCTCGTCGTGCACTTGGCGACCTCCGGCTGGAGCCTGCGAGGAAAGTCCTTGACTACGGGTGTGGGCGCGGTGGCGATGTGCGTGTACTTCAGCAACTCGGTCTCGACGTCACGGGTTGGGACCCAGTGCACTTCCCCGAGGGACTGCTCAGGCCGGCCGACGTCGTCCTCCTCACCTATGTCCTGAACGTCATTGAAGACCCCGCCGAACGGCGTCAGACACTGCTGCGAGCGTGGGAACTCACCAGCTCCGTGCTTGTGGTGTCTGCACGGCTGCGGTGGGAGCGCAACCAGATCAAGGGGACAGAGCACGGTGACGGCATCCTGACTCAGCGCCGCACCTTCCAGCATCTCTACGCTGCCGGAGAACTGCGCGACTACGTCGAGGAAGCAACGGGCGTCCGCTGCGTGTCGGCGGCGCCGGGTCGGGTGGGGGTGTGCTCACCGAAGCGGGCCTGCCACACCGGCCGGTTCGGGGCGAGGGTGGCGGTGGCGAACCAGGCTCCCGGGTCTTCCGCGCTGCCCAGCCGCTGGAGGTACGCGGTGCCGTCGGGTGACGCGAGGCCGTTGTCTGTGGAGGTGGGCGACCAGCCGATCTGGCGAAGGGGCTCGTACGGATCGGAGGAAGCGTCCATTGGCGTGGCGGGGTCGGTGAGGGCGTCGGTGGCGGCGGCGATGAGTTCGACAGGGGTATCGGCGCCGAAGCTCGCGTACCAGGCGGGCCTGTTCGGCTCTGCGGCGTGGTGCAGGATCCACCACTGGTCGGCGGGGTCGGGCTCCAGGCGCAGGAGGGCCTTCTGGTCGGGGCTGGAGAGAAGGACGCGAGGCATCAGGGGGTCGTGGCCGTGGCTCCAGCCGCATGCCCGGTGGAGGGCAACGGTGATCCAGGCGGGGTCCGCCGCCGGCGAGGTGGCGCGGGCTGATGAAGTCGACCTCGACGGTCTCGGGACTCGGGGACACGTTCACCTCCGCACGGGGGTCCGCCGGCCAGGTGCGGGGACCGTGGTCGGGGGCGGGGCCAGGGGCGAGGGGGTGTTCCGGGCGGTGGAATTGATCTCGCGCAGGGCCTTGCCGTGACAGGCCCAGTCGTCGAGGTAGCTCCACGATTCGGCGTGGTGCTCGGCGAGTGCGTCATCGAAGACAGGGGTTCCGGGCTTGGCGTTGGCGGGGAGGCTGTCGCGGGTTGCCAGCCACTGCTCGTGCAGTTCGTCGAGCCGGTCGAGTGCGGTCTGCAGGACGCCCAGTTGGTAGACCCAGCGGTTCTGCACCGCGGTGGTGGGGAGATTTCCGAGCTGTACTTCGGCTGTGGCCAGTAGGTGGCGGGCGCCGTCGCGGAGGTCCTCGAACGCTTCGGCGGTGTCGGCGTCGCGCTGGCTGGCGCGCATGCCGTAGGCGTGGTCGTCATGGGGCCAGCCGTCGAGGTCGGTGTGTTCGTCGGAGTAGACGTCCCACGCGTCGAGGATCTTCTTGCTGTCGCTCAGGTAGCGGTCGAGGTGACGGAGGAGCTTGCGGTGTGCGGTGTGGTCGGCGGAGATGGTGAGGGTCCTGTCGGGATCAGCGGCGAACGGCCGGGCGGACGGCACGGGCCGTGGCTGGGGTGACTGCGGGCTGGGTCCGCTGCTGGCGGCGGGCGGCGCGGGCCTGTGCTCGGATGGCGTCGAGCCGGGTGCTGTGGGCTGCGACGACATCCTCGGGCGTGAGCAGGCTCCGGCTCTGTTCGGCGCTGTAGTGGGCGGTCCAGTCGTACATGGCGCGCTGGAGCGGGGCAGGGTCGGCGAGCGCGGCGGCGAAAGCACCGACGAGGTGTTCGGGCATCGACTCGTCGACGAAGGCGTGCCAGATCCGGGGCCCCATCGGCGTTTCGAACCCGGGCTCGCAGGTCTCGACACGCCAGGAAGACCGCCATACGCCTTCGTCCGTTGGCCGGTGTACGTGGCACATTCCGTCGGGGGAGTGGGCTGTGCTCTCTGATTCGAGAATCCATCCCGCCGACTCCAAAGCCTGGAACGGATCGACGTGCTCCGGGGGTGTCGGGGCGATGAGGGCGTCGGTGAGACGCCCCAGGATTTCGGCGGGGACGAGTTCGCCGAACTCTGCGTACCAGCCCCGCTCGGTGCGGGTGGGTTCGGCCTGCAACCGCCACCATGCGGAGGTGGCGGACTGCGGGTCGAACTGCATGCTGTAGCGGTGGTCCGGGCTGCGCAGCACGATCTCGGGGCTGAGCGGGTCGGTCGTGCAGTTCCATCCGGCGGCGGCGAGGCCGTGGGTGACGTGGCGGGCGTCCCCGGGGCCGGCCAGGTGACGGGGGCTGGTGTCGAACGGAATCTGGGTGGCGTGCCTGTGGGCGAAGGCGGCGAGCTGCCGCTCGCTCACCGGCACCAGCTGCACCCCTGCTCGCTGTCGTACGCCTCGTTCAGGGAGCGCAGGTCATCGACGATGTAGTGGAGGTGTGCTGGTCGGACTGCTCCAAGGCGGCGGTCCGCAACTCTGCCACGAGGAGGGCGGTCTCGGCGGTGCGCGAGTCGTCGGGGCGGGTCTGTACCGTGCGGGCCAGGGCGCGCAGGACGTCGGCGAGCTGGACGGGGATGCCGGTGTACTCGTCGAGAAGCGGCTCGACGAGCGCGAGGGCTTCCTCGGGGTCGGGGTCATCGCGCAGGTAGTCGGTAAGGTCGGCGAGCGTTTCGGTCAGGGTGCGGATGGTGTCCGGGGTGGGTGCGGGCATCGGGCTCCTTCGAACGGGGAGGCGGGTCAGCGGCGGGTCCGGGCGCCGCCGGCCGAGGTGTACGGACGGGTTTTGGTTTGGGGCCGGGTGCTTTGCGCGCTGTTGCGGGCCCAGGTGGCGGCGCGGGCGGCTGTGATTCGGGCCTGCTGCCACGCGCTGAGCTGGGAGGGCTTGACGGAGACCGACCAGGTACGGATCTGCGCGCTCATGGGGACGCGTCCGCGCGGGCGCATCACGGGATCGGGCCCGGCGAGTTCGGCCGAGAAGGCTTGCACCAGGTGCATCGGCGTGTTCGGCGTGAAGGTGGCAGTCCAGCCGTTGCCCTGCTGGTCCTTCGCCCCGGTCCACCACATTGCCGAGCCGTCGGGGCTGTGGTGGTACTGCATCCACGCGGTGCCGTCAGGGCTGGTGGCCATGTAGTGCTCGCCCTGGAAACCCATGTCCCACTCCTGCTCCTTCAAAGGCGCCCAGACGTTGGGGGCGTGCGCGGAGCGGGGACGGGTGAGCGCGTCGGTCAGACCGGCGACGATCTCCACCGGCGTCTGCCGGCCCAGGTGAGCCGCCCACTCCCCGTTCGCCCCGTCCGCCCTGCCGTGGATGGTCCACCCACCGGGCAGGACGTAAGGGTCGTAGGCGACACGAAGGGTGCGGTCCGGGCTCTCCATGTGCAGAGGGCCGCCTGTCTTGGATTTGTCCCGCCACCCCTAGGCGCGCAGGAACTCCGAGACGTGCCGGACGTCCCCGCCGCCGGCCAGGGCCCGGGGCTGGACCAGGTAATGCTGCTCGGCCTGTTCCCCCGGACCCCAGCCGGACCACTGCTTCCTCTTCTTCACCGGCGCCGCCGGACCACGAGCGGTGCGGGGGCCGGAGGCTTAGCCGCAGTAGTGGAGGGCTGGGCGCCGACCTGCCGCAAGGTGTCTTGGTGTTCGTCCAGGTCGAGGGCGATGTCGTGCAGTTCGTTCGAGGCGCGGCCCAGAGCGAGCCACACCTCCGGGGGCAAGAGACCGCGTTCGGCCTGATCCTTGGCGAACACACCGCCGGTGATGACGAGGTGGGTCATGCCGCCGAGCACTCCGGCATCTGGATCGAGAATGCGGGCGATGACCCGTGCGGCCTGGGGCGGGGGAAGCTGAGAAAGGTGGTCGGCGAGCTGGCCGAGCCGGCGGGTGATGTCGTCGGCCAGTTCTACCGGGCAGGGGGCGGGGTGGGACATGCTCCTCCGGGTCGGTGGACGATCAGTGGTGGTGGCGCTGTCCGACGCGCTGCGTCTCGGCGAGGACGGCCTCTGGGCGAGCACCGGCCAGGGGAGAGGCACGGTCGGAGCCGGCCAGGATGCAGGCGCGCAGGTAGCGGCGGAACAGAGCGGTGGCAAGGCGGGGCTTGAGCCGGTGGCTGATGGGCGGGGGCGTTCGGGCTACGGGTTTCTCCGGGAATCGAGCGGGGCGGGGTGGCCCCGGCGCGTGCCGGGGCCAGCCGGGTTTACGGGTTTCGCGGCGGGCCGGCGCGAGAGGGAGCTGGCGCCGGGTTCAGCGGCGGCGGGAGGCCGGGGGCCGGGTGGGACTCGGCGGTGTGGAGGCCGGCCGCCGTTTGTGCAGTGGAGGCGGCGTGGGCGTGGAGGATCACGTGCATGGACGACAACTTCCCTGGTGAGGGGCAGCAGCCCGGTGACCGGCGCGGCGATCTCGTCAGCACCCCAGCCACCTCGCTGCCGCTCTCAGCGGCGGCGACCCGCTCGCCGAGCTGGGCGAGGTAGCGCAGGGCCGCATCGCGTTCGCCGTTCGGGGTGGACAGCGTGTTCAGCGCGGGATCGAGGTGGACGCTGTGACCAGCGGCCCGCAGGGAGTGCCAGGCGGTGGTCGCCCTCAACTGCTGCTGCTCGATGGGCAGGCCGTGGGGAAAGCCGTCATAAGCCCCTGCGGCAGCGGAGAGGAACCCGTCGGTTCGCTGGAGGATGTCGGCCGCCTTGTCGGTGCCGCCGATGGCGAGGACCAGGTCGGTGCGCGGATCCTTGGTGATGGTGACGTACTCCCGCACCCGGAAGTCAGGCACTTTCTGCCTGCTTCATCGCCCTCGGGTCGCCGGCACGCGGGTTCCTGCGGGCACTGGCGGCACGGCGGCCGGGGCGGACGTGGGTGCGGCCCGGCCTGCGGGATGCTGAAGGGCGGTCCCGATACCGATCGCCTCCAGCTGCGGGCCGATCTCACGCAGGGCACGAGCCTGCGCCTGCGTATCGTCGCTGTTGAGGCTGTAGATGCCGCTCTGCGGGTCCTGGACGAAGCCGTTGGAGACGAGGACCGCTCCGGCCCGGCCGTCGACCGGTGCGGTGGCGACGCTGCCGTCCGGCTGCCAGGTCAGGACGACCCGGTCGGCCTGGGAGGGCTGGATGCCACCCAAGGCGTTGTGCCGCACCTGGGCGAGCGCGGTGTCGTAGCGGGGGAGCAGGTCGCCGGCAACCTGCTCGGCGCTCAGGAACGGGTCGTCAGTCAAGGCGATGCCGTTGGGTTTCGATGCGGAACGTGCTGTGAAGCGCGTTATCGCCGGCGAGGCTATGGAGGCAGTCCGCTCCGCGTGCGTCGCCGAGCTCGGCAAGGTACTCGGCCGCTGTCACGCGTGCGTCGTTTGGGTCAACGAGGACCGACTTGGGGTCCTCGCCCTCATCTAGGATGTCGTCGATCTCGGCGGGGTCAATTCCGAGGCTGGTGTCGTGAGCCAGAGACGCGAGGAGGTCGCTTCCACGCGCAGCGTCCAGGTCGTATAGCGTTCGGGCGGCCGCCACGCGTGCCCCGCTGCTCCTGGTTGCGTCACGGGCGAAGTCGTCAAGCCTCGTGGCGGCAGCGTCGGTGAAATGGGGACGGGGACCCGCGTCCCCACCGATGCAAGCTGTGTGATGATCTCGCACCCCTCTGGCCAGCCGACGGTGATCAGAGAGTTGAGGACTCGGGGTGCGTCTTGATCGGGCGCAGCGTCGAGGAAAAAGCCAAGATAGGACGCACCCAAGCGCACGAGTTCCCAATAGGTCCGGTCCCAGACGTCGGATGTGCTCACAGACCCTGTAGACAGCAGCTGGGTGATCTCTGGATCGTTGAACAGGCTGCTGATGGTGAGGGACCGGTCTCCTTGATCGTAGACGGCACGGTAGGCAGCGAAGTACTCCAAGAACGTCTGGTGCAGGAATACGAAGTCGCCAGCGTGCAGGGTAAGGATGCCGGTGCCGCGCAGGCAGCCGGTGAGGAACCCTTCCCATTCCAGTTGGGGCACCGCCTCCGGGCGTTGCACGTCGGGGTGGTCCGCAAGGATGCGGAGCGCCGAGTTGCGGTTGCCGCTATGGCGCTGATGGGCGAGGTAGCGGACCAGTCGGGGAAGGATGCCGATAATTTCCCGGCCCCGTTCGCAGGCTGCCTTGCCGTACCTGTCTAGGGCTTGGATGACCTGCTTTTCAGGTGCGTGCTGGTACTGGCGCCCTTGGAGGAGATCAGCGAATCGTCCGTAGATGTCACCACGGCTTGCAGGGAGCGGTTCATCCGGACGGTCGGCGAACAGTTGGCACAGCATGGTGGCCATCAGCGGGGTGCGTGCCAGGTCGGTGACGCCGATCCGTTTGAGAGCAGAAATAAACAGCTGTGTGAGGTTGGCCGGGTCGGTGAGCTGCTGGGCAGTGAACCAGGATTCGGCAAAGACGGGCAGGTCCTGTGGAGTGAACGGCTCCAGTTCGTAGCGGGGGACTTGCCTGCCAACGTGATTGAGTTCACTTTCAGGCAGGGGGCGGCTGGTCACCACGAAGCGATGCCACCCGTGTGGGTCGGCGACTGCCGTAGATACGGTGTCCAGGATCCGTCGGCGTTGTTCAACATCTACGACCTCGTCCAAGCCGTCAATGAGTACCAGCCACGAGGCCCCTGGTCTCGGACGATCGGCGAAAAACCCCGCGCTCAAGTCCTGGGACAGCCCATATGGGGGGAGTTCACGGTTGGTGTACCGAGCCAGTGCATCCGCCAGCCGTAGTCCGCCGGTCAACTCCACAGCGGGTAGTAGCACCGGGACCTCAACTGGCCCGTCGCCCAGACGGCTGATCACCGTGTCCATTTGGCGCCTGAGCAAGCTGGACTTCCCGACTCCAGGCGCTCCAAGCACGGTGCAGATGGGGCTGCCGCTGGTGAGCGCCTCATCGGCGGGCACGAGCGGGCCCACATGATGGTCCTCCCGCTGAGGAGCCGGTCCGGGGGTGGGTTCGGAAGTGCGGAGGCGAACGAACTGGGGCCGATAGATCTCGAACAGCGGTGGGGCGTCCCCACGCCGGATCCCCAAATACGGGTGCTCTTCGGCCTCACGCCGCGCCGCCTTGAGGTAGTAGGCGAGTCGGCCGGCAGATCGCTGGGATTCCGGCGCAGCCTGCCCGGTGCTGACGTCATGTTGTCCGTCCCGGAGCTGATCGTGCAGCTGCATCAGCCGCTCCAGCTCGGCTGTCCACCAGTCAATCGTCAGCAGCCACGATGGCTCTCCAGGAGCCTTCGGGGCCCGCTGGATGCACTCCTTCGCCCAGGCGGTAACAACATCGCGGTCCGGAGGTGTCCGGAACTTCCCGCCCTCGATTTCGGAGATCCAGGACTTTCTCAGCCCGACCTTCTGCCCCAATGCCTCCTGCGTCAGCCCGGCCCGCTTCCTCAGCTGCCGCAAACAGTCGCCGAACCGCGCGGCCGCCTGAGTCCAGGAGGCCGATGAATTGGTCATCCCGCAATCCTGCCAGGTGCTGTTCGGCGATGTTCGGTGTTCGCCTTCTCCCTCACGGTGCTGGCCTGCGGCGCTGAGGTTCGGTGTTCGGAGAAGTTCGGCATCGCCCCTGCACGCCGTCGTCGACGGAGATCGTCATGCCATCCGACACGAACCGAAGGAGCGATCACGATGGATCTCCGCGAGCTGATGCTGGCCACGACTACGCTCATGTCCCCGAGTACGAACGAGTCGTCGCTTTTGCTGATCGTCCTGCTGACAGGCGTGCTGTTGCTGTTCTGCGGCGCCATCTTGCCGATCTCGAAGATGCTGAGAATCAAGCTCACCCCGCGCACTGTCCGCCGTGTGCGCCGGACGATGGCTCTGTCGTTCCTCGGCGGAGCCGCAAAGGCCCTGGGTAGCGCCGTCGTGCTCGCCTTGATCTGGTGGGCCCAGCAGAACTTCTGGCTGTACTGAGCTGCTGACCGCCTCGACAGACTGGTGTGCGCGCTCTCGTGGGGTTCAGACTCCCTCCTCCGTCGCCGCTCGCCGTGGTGCAGCCCCCTCAAACGGACGAAGAGTGAGGGAGCCCTCAACTTCAACGCGCCCGGCTTCGTTCTCACGCTCGCACAGAAGGTCAACCACCTGACATCGTCGGCGGCACGGGCGGCGTACGAACTGCCGACCCTCGACGAGGTTGGTGATCGTCTGCAGCTCGTAGGGCTGAGCCTCAAGGCCATCACGCTGGTCAACCGTGGCGGGCAGGTGGCGTACGAAGGATAGGTGGGCGCTTTGCATGGGGACCGGCTCCGTCACCTCAGCGAATCCCTCGGACCGGGAACCCTGGTCAAGACACTCGAAGCAGCCTTGCCTCCAAGTGGCGTACCGGTGAGGTACAACTTCTCCACCCGGACTGCCTCGGTAAAGCCGCCCCGCGGCAGTGTCCCCCTACTGGACCTCGTGAACACGTCCATTCGACTCTTCACGGATCTATCCCAAGCGGAGGAGGAACGCCTCGTCGAGGTGATCCCGTCGGGCGGCCGCACCCTGCATGCCGGAATCGAGCACGACATGCCGGGGGCAGAGTCACCCGCCGACTGACCCGCGGTGGGTCCACTCCAGAGGACCAGCCTCTGTCCTACTGGGATTCCTCGGAACCGTTTTCGCTCGCTCCAGCGATCTTGCCGCCGACGTATACCACGCTCAGCGCGAGGGCGGCTGCACCGGCGGTTGCCACCAACTTCATCCCCGCCCCCAGGAAGTGCTTGTTCTCGCTGTCCTTCTCGCCTACCCGCTGTACGTTTCGGTCGAAGCGGTCATAAAGGGCCTCCCGTTGCTCCCAGCTAAGGTTGTCCCGACCGAGGTCGGCCTGCAGAGCGTCCCGCTGGTCCTGCGAAGCCTTATAGAAGTGATTCTGACTGTTCTCGTTGGCTGCGAGAGTGGACTTGTGGGCCTCTGTGACCGCATCGATGTCGGCCTTGCCCAGGTCCTTGAAGGCAGGGAACTGCTCGATGAGCTTGAGCCGCACCTCGGTGGCCATCTCGGGCATGGCTGCTGCGAACTTGAGCACCTTGTCCTTGGACAGGTTCCGCCAGTTCGGGATACCCAGCTTCCGCTTGACCGCCGCTTCGTTCACGTAGCCCATTCCCTGACCCCGTTCGTCGTGCCGTGAGGATCCTGGATAGTAGCGGTCCCCACCGACAAGCCCCTCTTCCTCGTCCTCGGCCTGCTCGCCACGACTCTGTGAGCCGTATCCGGGGGGCAGGTGCACCCACTGTGCGCCAGTCAACGGCACGACCCGACCGATGGTCGCATGGTCGGACAGCACGACCGCAGGAACCAGCTCGTCTCCGAAGGCCGGTCACGGTCGAGAACTGGGGCCGGCCCCAGTTCGAATCCGCAGATATCCATCTCGGCGAACGAGGCATGGGAGGCTCCTCGTAGTGGAAAATCATTCAGGCAGCGACCGTTGCGCGGCCAGCTCCCCCTGCCCGTCCACGAGACGGCGACCCCTTGCACCCCCGTCGCCTGTATGGCCTTGAGCAGGTCGACGGTCGCGACGTTAGGGGAAACACCCCACAGCATGTTCGAGCCCAAGATGATCGCAGTAGGTAGCTCCGTCCCTGGGCGGCATGCAACAGGCGGGACGGACCTCTCAGGCTCGAAGCGGCCTCGTCAGCGGTTCTCGATCACACTGCTCCTTTGACGGCGGGACTTCCCTACGCACTGGGCGCACCGGCGTGAGACTCCCTACCGGTGGAGGCGCTGCGTACTACGGGAGCCAGACGCGCCAGAGTTCCGGTGCCGAACCGACGTAGGGCCGTGACGCTCATTTGACGCTCCGGGCGTCTGGCGGCTCTCATCCGGGACCCAAAAGCATCTCTGACCTGCTGCTTTCCTGCCCGCGTCCAGGCCCACAGCTTTCCGATGACCTCGCATGTTGAGTGCGTGGCCATCTTGGAGCCTGCTGCAAAGGGGCTTTGACCTGCGGCTTTCTTGGGCTTTCCAGATGTGGTCGGTGGTGCTCGACCTGTTTCCCGAAGTTCACCGCGTGGAGCATGTTGTAGGTAGCCGCCACGTGGCTCACCTGCGGTTTCGCAGCGGGAGCGTGAGTCCAGAACGCTCTGCTCAACTCCGTTAGAGACGGGTTCGGGAAATGTCTTGACGCTCGTTTGACGCTATTTCTGAGGGAGTGTGAGGTGGTCTTCCGGGACCAGATGGCGCGGGTCAATCGACTTGGCGGGCTCAACCCGTCGAGTAGCGCGTTAGGTCTGTTCTTTGGGCTTGGGCTATACGGCGACAGGTCTCGGATAGACGTGTGCTGATTGCGCTGGCCTCGTTACCCTGTGTCGCAGGGAGTGGCGGGGTACGTGGGGGCGGAGATGAGCACGGGGGATGCGGTGCGTCGAACGGCTGCGGTGGAGCGGGGAATTGCGTCCGCCGATGCGCTCTTCTCCATGGAGGGCATCCCAGAAGGAGCCGTCGTACCGGAGCCGGAGGGTGAGGCGGCGACTGAGGCGGCGGTCGAGCGACTCGGCAGCCGGTTCGCCCGACTGGACGGTCAAGTACGGCACGCGCTGAGACGTACCCGAGACCATGCGGGGAATCTATCGAGCGACCGTCTCCAGGGACTCTCGGAGATCGTGCAGAACGCCGAGGACCTCGGCGCCACCGATGTACGCATTCTGACGAGGGGACGGGAACTCCTCGTCGCCCACAACGGCAGTGCCGTACGGTTGCCGGACGTTCTGGCCCTGGCGATGCCCTGGCTGACGAGCAAGGCAGAGCAGGCGGAATCCACCGGTAGGTTCGGGATCGGCCTGATGACCCTCCAGTCCCTCTCCCCGCATCTGGAGGTTCACTGCGGGCATTACCGGTTCCGGGTCGGCGATCCTGACATCGCCGTGGCCAGGCCGTTCCCGTTGCCTGACTGGTTCGCGGGCGACACCTGGACGGTTCTACGGGTTCCTCTGGAGCCGGGCGTGCTCGGCGCGGACGAGGTGGACGCGTGGCTTGCCGAGTGGGGGGACAGCGCGCTGCTCTTCCTCGGCAGTGTCGGCAGCGTCACGCACCTGGACGAGCAAGGTCGTGTCCAGCACCGGCTGGCGCTCGACCGTGAGACCGGCGAGCCGTTCGAGGCCGTGGTGGGCGGGCGGAGCGCCGACGTGGAGACCGGCGAGGCACGTGCCGGCGACGGGTCCCGGTGGCTGATTTGCCGTACGACCGTTCCCAGCCCCCCTGGGATCACCCGGTCTCACAAGGCGGTGGGGTCCACCACCGCAATCGCTGTGGCTCTTCCTCTCGGACCCGATGACGCCGGGCGGATCTACGCCGGTCTTCCGGTCGCGGGCACCGCTCTGTCCCTCTGTATCAGCGCCCAGTTCGATCCGATCGCCAGCCGTCAGGCGCTCGACGACACCCCGTGGAACCGCGCACTGAATGAACTGGTGGGCGACCTGTGGACGGCCGCCGCCCTGTGGCAGTTCCGGCGGGATCCGGCACGGGCCTGGCGCGCCGTGCCGCTCCCCGACGACATGCGCGACTCCCGCGACCCGGTCGCCGCGCTGGAGCGACTACTCCTCGACCGTGCCAGGGCGGGCGTGTCCCACGGTCTCGTCCTGGACGTCCCGGGCTACGGGCCGCTCAGCCTGGATGATCTCGCGGTGGAGGACGAGACGCTGGTGGGCGTGGTCACCGAAGAAGAGATCTCCCGCGTCGCCGAGCGGACCGCCGTGCTGCCCAAGATGACGCGGGACGAGGACGGTCGATGGCGCGAGGTGCTGGCGGACTGGGAGAACCACGACAGTGCGGTTCCCGTGACGGTGGACCTCTACGACGCGCTACGCCTCCTCTACGACGAAACCCGGTCGCCGCAGGCGAACATCCGCCTCGCCGCGGTGGGACTTGCCTCGAATTTCTACTCTTCCTTGCTGTCGAGCCGGTGGCTCGTGGACAGCTCAGGGGGCCGCCACCGTGTGCCCCGGTCCGCGGAACCAGCGGTGTTCACCGACGCCCCGCGGGGCCTCGGCGCAAGTCTCGGATTCTCCCGGGAAATCCATCCGGCATTCCTCGCCGACACCGAGGAGGCGCGGTCGGTGAGGACATGGCTCCGTAAGCGGGAGGCGCTGCTGACCGACGCGGACGCGGTGGCCGTAATCCGGCGCCTCGCGGCCATCGGCGCGGCGGGGAGCAGCGGCCCGAACGTACTGCGGCTGACAGATGACCAGCTCATCGACCTGCGCGACGGGTTCGCACGCGTGCCGGACCACGAGCGTGAGACCTTGGGGCGCGACGTGGGCCACGCAATCCGGCTGCAGGGGCATCGCTATGACCGGGCCGGAAAACGAGAAGACATCGACGTCGCTCCCGCCCGGGCGTACCTACCTGCCCGACTGGACAGTTCGGAACGCGAGGAGAGCTTCGCCTTCGCCGCCGGTCGCACGGCCGGGCTGGTGTGGCTGCGGCCCCGGTACGCCGAGGTCCTGCAGCACGGCGGCGCCGGGATGGGCGCCCGTAAGTTCCTGAGGCTCCTGGGCGCGGAGACCGCGCCCAGGTTGCGCAGGCACCCGGGGGCGCGGGAACGCTTCACGCAGAGCCCGAAGGGGCTGCCGGCGGAAGTCATTTCGGGACCTCGAGCACGCACTGATGCCCTGCGCGTTCTGGAAGCGACTTTCACGCTCGACGACTACGAAAGCCCCGACCTACGTGCCGTCGTTTCTGGCATAACGGCGGAGCAGGACCCGCAGCTCCGCAGGCGCAGGGCGGCAGCGCTGTTTCACGTCCTCGGGCGGGCATGGAGCCGCTTCTCCGATCACGACGAGGTGGATGCCGTCTACGACTACTACGCATGGCAGAACCGGGGCAAGACTGCAGCTTTCTGGCTGTGGCAGTTGCGCGACATACCATGGCTGGACGCCGGTAACGGCGCACTGTCTGCCCCGGATCGACTCCGCATGCGGACCACCGGCACGGTCGCGGTGTACGGGGCGGACGACGAGCGATTCCTCCATCCCGAGATCCAGCAACTGGTCGGCAGACGCAGTGATGTGCTGCGCGCCCTGGGCATTTCTGCAGAGGCCCGCACGGAGGACCTCGTGGAATGTCTGCAGCGCCTGCGCCGACGGGAGGAAGAGGTCGGCGACCGGGATGTGCCCGCGGCGCTGATCCTCTACCAAGCCCTGGCAGAGCGCGCCTTCCGCCGTGGCGAGAGAGCCTCGGGGGAGATGCCCCTGGGCTCGGTCCTCCGGGCATTCGGCGAGGGGAGTGGCCTCGTCCTCACGGACTCCGGCTGGCGCCGGCCGAGCCAGTGCCTGCGCGGAGCGCCGCTCTTCGGTCCGCTCCGTGCGTTCGCTCCCACGTTTCCAGGCAGCGAGGAGTTCTGGCAGCGGCTCGCAGTGCGCCTGCCGACTGTGGACGACGCCACGGCCGTGATCAAGGAGCTGGCACAGCAGGACCGGAAGCAGGGTCGGGACGAGCCGGACGGGACGACCCAGTCCATCGTCCTGGAGACCCTGAAGATGCTCGCCGCTCTGGGCCGTACCCATCCCGGCGCGTTGACGGCCAAGCGCCTGGGACGCCTCCCTCTTTGGACGAGCCAGGGTTGGCGAAGCAAGCGGCCCGTGTACGCCGTCGAAGACCCAGTGGTAGCCGAGGCGCTGGGCCGGGAACGTGCGGTGTGGTACCCGGGAGCCGAATTGGAGCAGTTCCGACCGTTGATCGGAGCCCTGCGCGTGAGCGAGCTCGCCGCAGAGCATGTCACCGTGTACAGCCCTGCCCCGGCCCCGGCGGACCCGGCCGCCACAGCGCTGGTCCGGTCAGCCGTCACCCACCTCCGCGAGGACCTGCAGCGCAACGCCGCGAGCGTTGCGCAGTCCCTGGACTGCTCGTGGGACCAGCTGGCTGACCTGACTGTATGCATCGCCCCTCACCTGGCCTGTTGCCTCCATCTTCGGGACACGGGCGAGACGGTGCACGTGCCCGTGGACGCCGGGATCGACTGGCCCTCGGGCACGTTGTACGTACGTGACACTGCCGCTCTGACACGCACATCCGGGGTGGGTCGGTCGATCGCCGACCGGTTTCCGGGCAGCCGCCGCGAGGTGGCCCTCGCCTGGGGAGCAGCGTGTGACCAGGCCGAGAAGGGCCGTACGGCCGTACAACTGAGCCTTGCCGACGACCAGGTGCGGCGCGACCGGGAAGCGGCGGAGGCCGAACGCGAACGACGGCTCCTGGAACTCGGAAACGAGGTGGGCCAACGCCGTACCGAGACCAAGGCGCAGGCCGGCACGGCAGCCGGTACCTCACGCACGGCGGTGATCCTCCCGCTTGTCCCCGGGGGGCCGCCGCCCGCGACGGGGCCATCAGCCCCGCCTGCGGCTCCCGCCGCTCCACCGCGCAAGCTCGTTGACCCCGGCAGACTCCGGCTCGTCGACCCGAGCGGCATCATTACGCCACCGAGGCCCTCGGCCGCGGACGCGCCCACCGCACGGCCGAGCGGGTACACCTCGGGAACGTCCGGCCTGCCGCAGCCCCGCGCCGGATCAGCGATCCCCCAACAGCACACGCCACCGCGCGCTTACACGAGCCTGGAGCAGGAAAAGGTGGCTCTGGACGTGGTGCGCAAGGCACTCGCCGCCGACGATGACTGGCTGCGCGACCTACGAGCCCAGCGTGGCCTCGGCGCCGACGCGGTGGACGCACTGTCGAGGTTCTACGAACTCAAGGCATACAAAGACACCGAGCCGGACACGGTGCTGCTGACGCCCGCGGAATTCCAGAGAGCAGTGGAGAGTGACGACTTCTTCCTCGTCGTCGTCTCCGGGCTGGAGTCCGGGGCCGGCCCCGTCTCTGTACGCATCATCCCACAGCCGCTCCAGCAGCTGACTTGCCGTCCTAGCAGCAGTGTGACGGTTACGGGCATCAGAGGGGCGCACAGCCGGGTGTACCAACTCGAGGAGGATAGATAGGCAGCCAGCCGTGGTGCTCCTAGATGGGGCGCCGGAGGCGATCACATCCGCCAAGAGCTGCGTGTACAGCCCGGCGACGGCTTGCGATCTGGTGTGTCGGCGCCCAGCCTTTGAATCGGAGATGGTGCTGTTGAACAGGGATTGACGGGCGATGGTTGCGAGCCCGGCGGACAGCCTGTCCCAGCCGCCCTTGCCCTTCGGACTAACTAGCTCTCTGACGCCGTGGGCATTCAGTTTCCGTACTCTCGTAGCACGCCTCTAAGTGCACCACTCCGTAGGCATCTCCCGCACGAGGTAGCTCCACGGGTCGTTCCGAAGAGCCGGTGGTGGGTTTTCCTCGTACAGCAGGCGAGAGACCTCCTGGCAGACGAACTGCGTGAGGCCACGGAGGGTCACCCGCAGGTGCTCCCAGCCATGCGTGTCCTCGACGACTTTCACGAACCGTTCTGGACGACGCGCATCGTCCGTGACGTGTGACAGGGCGTTCCGGCGCGCCCCGAAGCGGCTGAAGTGGTTGTTGAGCTGGGAGAAGACTGGCTGCGAGAGCAACGGCCGCGATTCCGCAAGCAGTTCCAGAAGTGCTCGGCCGCCATCCCCGGCCCCCGGTTTCAGTGCCTCTGCGATCCCGTAACCGCGCCAGTAAGTGGACGTCTGCATCATCTCGGGCCACGGCTCGGCCATGCCCTCCAGCGCAAGGACGTGGTTGACGAGCCCGAGGTACGCCGCGACGAGGTTATCGTCGTCAGGCATGCTTGCCGGAGCGACGGGTTCGACCGGTACGTCAGTCGAACTTAGGCTGACGACTTTGCCGAAAGTCCACCCATATATGACCGGGTTGAGGACCGATGGCAGAGGCATCTTGAGGTCGGGGACCTCGCTGATCGCACGCCTAAAGACGTTCGCCCTGAGCGCCGAACTCAGCGTGTTGTCGTCGCCTGTGTTGCGAAGGCCGGCCAGTATCCAGGTAGCCAGGAGGGCATGCTCGGAACTCCCCACCGAGATGTTCCCGACGCCTTCCGCACCGGCCAGTTCCAGCTGCATCGCCCAGTACTCGTCGTAGGCGTCGGCAGCGGTACTCAGCCACGCGGGGGCGTACCCGATCTCGCTCAGCCGCTCTTCGATGTCGTCGTGCCGCTGCTTGTCCGCGGCAAGCAACCGGTACAACTCCGCGTAGACGAGGGGTGAAAGCGTGCAGCTCATGCCGTCCACAAGACCTGCTCCAATTGGTCCGCCAACCCCACGTCCGGATCGACGTCTCCTTCGAACTCGAGGGCTTCTGCAGGGATCGGGAATCTCTCGATGTCCGCCCTCCGCAAGGACGGAACCGTCATGCCCCGCAAGAACATGCGCCTCCTGGTCTGCCCCTCGCGCCCGTTCAGGAAGTGCGCGAGCGCAGGTCCTTGTGACTGGTCACGCAACCGGAGGACGAAGATGCCCGGATCCGCGACGGCCGGACGTTGTACGACGGTGGCGTACGAGTACTCGCCCACGCGGGAGATCAGGAGGTCGCCCGGGGTGATGAGGGTGACGGCGGTGGACTGCGGCGCGGCCCATCGCCGGGTCGGACGGCCCCCCAGGACACTTACGTCCACGACCGGAAGCGTGCCCGGCAGTTCCGTCGGCACCTCGAAGCTGCGGGTTGAGCGGGACGGCTTCATCTCGCGTACGAAGGAACCGAGCGGTTCGCCGTCCTCCAGGAGCTCGGGACGAGGAGTGGCGAGCATGATCCCCCAGTCGTCCCGGAGCCGAAGGTCGGCCGTGACCCACCACGTCGACTCCGACGGCTCCTCCTCGCGATGTGTTTTCGCCTCGATCGAAGCCAGCACTCCGTCGAGCCGCTGGACCTCCACAAGGGGCGGCAGGGGCACGCCCATCTCCAGCAAATCCGGCATCTTCACGGACGCCATGGTGGTACCTGTCGCCAGCGACGCCCGGCGAGCTTGTCCCGCCCGCGAGTTCAACACGGCCCAGATCCACCGGGAAAGCACCGGTTCGAGAGGCCGGAGGGCTATGAACCGGGATGAGAGGAGCGCACCGTTCAGCCGGTCGTCGACAAGAACGGCCGGCCCGGACGGCGAGGGCGGCACCAGGACATCACCACGCCGAAGGCCGCGCGTCCCGATTGTGAATGCCTTGCCTTGGTACTTGGTGCTCCGCCGCCGAATCGCCCCGGTGCGCGCCACCAGGCCAGCGGGCGCGATGACCGGGGAACCAGCGGTCGCGACACTCCCCGCCCGGACAGTGGTAACTAGTTCCCGCAATGGGACCACCGGCGCCGCTGTCGGCCAAGCGAAGGTGGAACCAACCAGGCGTCCTGGATCCCAGTCGGCCTCGCTCCGCAGATCAACTGCCAAGAAGCTGCTCATGACCGTCCTGCGGTACGTGGCCGGTCGTCTTCTGCGTCGACGAACTCCAGGACGGCGTTCAGCCCGGGACCTTCCGGGCCGAGTTGCGTCTCCCAGTCCTCACCGAGATGGGTGACCAGCGTCTCCGCGGGCTCAGCGCGGTCGATGACGACGAGAACGGAACGAACACCGGTGCCCGTGATCGCTCCTGCCGGAAGCCCGATAAGAGCGGCTACGTGGAAGTTCTCGGCCAGGAACATCCTGTACGCCGCGTACCGGTCCGCGAAGGTGAACGAGTGAGCGATATGCAGGACAGCGCGTCCTCCGGGCTTCAGCGCCCGCACACACTTGTCCAGCGCTGCGACATAGCCCTCGGACGTGGTCGATCCGTCCAGGAGAAGGTGGCGGTCGGCCAGGGAGAGACCGACAGGCGGCGCCGTGACAACGACGTCGGCTTCCGCGAAGTCCCTCTGGAAGGAGTCGCCCTTCTCGATCACCACGCGCCTCGGCGCGTCCCGACCGATCCCTGCCGCGAGTTCGGCGAGTTGTGCGTCGAATTCGTAGCCGATGAACTCCGCCGCGACACCATGCTCCGCAGCACGGTCCAAGGCCGCCCAAAGGAACGATCCGGTTCCGCAGAACGGATCCAAGACGGCGCCAGCCAGATGCTTCTCAACCAGCGCCGAAACGGCGGAGGCAACCACTCGGGGTGAGCTGAACTCTCGGTGTCTGCCACGAGAGGCGAACTCGGTCAACGCGTCCCGCTTCGCGCGCCAGAGTACGTCTGCCCGAACCGGCACGAACCCACCGTCGGGCAGTTCGATACCCGGCCTCCCATTTCGGGACGACGTCAGGACGTCCCCGGAAGGAAAGTACCGCTCGGCTGAGACCCCGGAGTTGCGGAGACGGTCCGCCTCGAACCATAGACGTTGCACCAGGAGGGAGGTAGCCAGCGACCGGTCGGTGACCAAGCCTTGCGAGCCGTGCTCGGGCGGAGTCGGGCCGTCGACCGGCTGCAAGGAACGGACACCACGGTCGGCCTTGAACCACTGCCCATTGATCACCGCGTAGTGCTCGAGCGTACCCAGCAGGTCCCGGCTGCCCGCCAGGGAGGGAAGGACGAGCTCGGGCTGCCGGAGCTTCTTGTTCTTGTACTCGACAACCGCCCACGGCACGAGTTCCCCGTCGGCATTCGACGCCCACGCCAGTACATCCGGCCGAAGGTTCGACAAGTTTTCAAGCCGCGGCTCGACCTGCAGAATCGTGTAGCCGACGGCACGCATCGCGGCACGAACCTCGGCGATGACGGACCTGTGATTCGGCATGGGGGCTCCCCTCCCTTCTGCCGCCTTCCGCAACAAGGCAGCCCGGCAGGCTATCGCGTCTGATCATGCCCTGCCAACAGAGGCGCGACATGTACGGAGGCCGGTCCGCGCCTTCGACTCGGGCACCGGTGTCGAGGCTGGGCGCGATCGGCCCGTGCGGCCCCGGAGACACGAGGTGACACTGGCGTTCGAATTGCACCCTTCCGGCCGGTACATGATTCACGCGGTGGAACTCGTCTGGACGGTCCGGTCAGGGTGGTGTGCTCAGTAGGTCGACCATCCGCTTCAGCCGCTGGCAGAAGAGGGCGTCGATCGCCAAGCCGGGGTTCGGACCTTGTCAAGCGTCAAACGAGAGCAGGCGGCGGCCGTGCCCGCTTGCTGTCGAAACGGCCTCAGGCAGCGGAGGGGTGGCGCGCGATCAGTGCCCGCGCGAGATGTTCGGCGACTTCATCGGCTCCGGCCTGCAGGGCCGCCAGGGTGACGGACTCATCGGGTTCGGTACGCAGGGCGAATGACCTGCCGAAGCCAGCCAGACTGGCTGTGCGCCGTGACTGACGTGGGTCGAAGGTATCGATGCTGGTCATAGCGGGCTCCGACACGCCAGCAGCCACCACGATGCGGTCCTGCATGATGATGTTCAACGAGCCGGTGAACTTGAGCAGTTCTGCGATCTGCTTGGGCAGGGCATGGGGATCGAGGATGGGCCCCATACTGTCCTGGGGGAGCAGGGCCCGGGTGGAGAGCTGGCCCGTCTTGTACAGGCGGACCTCTACGAACTGGCCCGGACGGGGCGTGTCCCACGAAGGGGGGCGGCTGGCCGGGACGGAGACGGCCATATGGTCCTGCGATCGGGAAGAGCTGAGGGGGACATCGTCCTCGACCATTCCGGTGAGGCGCACACGGCCCGGCAGCGAGTGGCCGAGCGCCTCCAGTTCCCTGGCCGAGTAGCCAGCAGAGTCCAGTGGTAGGACGTGCAGTTCCAGAAGGGTGGTCACGCCGGCGGTCTGCAGGCCGCCTGTACCCTCCTCGAGAGTCCAGTGCAGGGTGGGTGGTTGGGCCAGCTTGGCGAAGGCTAGGGGGGACGGGCCCGACTCCAGCTCCCGGATCTTCCCGGCGACCTTAGGGAGCAGGTCCGCGGCCGTGCGGAAACTGTCGCGGAATAAACCGGTGGCGTACGCCTCCACTACGCGTACGAACTCGTGCTGGCTGGGCTCGAAGGTCACGTTCAGCTTGCGGTAGACGAGGCGGGGCATACCTGCTTGCTGGGCTGCTACCCACTCGTCATGGGTTGCTGACTGCCCTGTCTCGGGGAACACGTGGCCGTAGTTCGGGCCTAGGAGGAAGAGGCAGGCGTCGGCGGTCGACAGAGCTTTCAGGCAGGCTTCCCGGCTCGGCGTGGTCTGAGCTGAGAAGTCCTCGAATCGGACCGGGGTGTGACCGAGAGCGCGGACCAGCCCGTCAAGGGCGTCGCGCTCCTCCTCCAGACCCTTGCGGGCACTGCTGATGAAGATCCTCACGCTACGGTGTCTCCACTGCTGAGGGTTCTGCTGGTGGCTGGTGCCAGCATTCAACTGGGGGTTTGATGGCCGAGACGTCGGAAGAGGCGATACGCGCCTATTGGAAGGAGCACCGCGAGCAACTGCGGCAGTGTGAGACCCAGCGCTCCACATTGACGAACCTCCTGCTCATCGTCACGGCAGCCCTGAGCGGTCTGATCGTCCAGCAGAAGTTCACGCTGAACGTCCTGCCTTTGTGCCTCTTCGTCGCGACGACTGGAGTCTACGGGGCTGTGGCGGTGGCCAAGTACTACGAGCGGGCCTCCTACCACCTCACCCAGGCACGGGCGTTGACCCGCGACCTGGCGGACCGGGGCGTGCTGGGGTCCGATGAAGGGCTCGCCCGAGCACGCGCGGCGCACTACCGCGAGTTTCCCCGGCTGCACCGCATTCGGCTTCACCGCCTGTGGGTGGGGCTGCACCTCGCTATAGCCCTGTACGGGCTCTCCCTCCTTCTCGTCTGTGTGATTGTCGCCTGACGACTCAGGGAGAAGGAGCACAACACACGTGCGGCGATCTGGTGCGGTCAATTGCCGCCTGAGCAGAGGCTGTCACGCTACCTGCCTGGGTCCTGTGGTCCGCTCCGCTCCTTCGCAGCACCGCCAGGTTGTCGGAGTTTCTTGATGACGACGAGTTAGGCGCCCTGTTCCCGGAGCAGCGTCGCCGTGGAATGGCAGCATTCGTGAAACCGGATCGGCCGGAGGTGGGCGTCGCCTAGAGCCGGTCCGCACCCGGCGCAGCCGCGCCAGGTCGCTCAGCCTGGCCCTGCCGCTACTCGGGCGGGCCGTACGTCATCTCCAGCGAATGCTCCTCCAGGCTGCGGAGCGTCAGCTGGTCGTCCCGGGCTTCATTAAGCAGGAAGAGCTCCCGGGTTCGACACTCCTCGCACAGGCTGACGACAGCGAACGGCCAGAGATCGACCGGAGCCCCGTAGGGGGCACTGTCCACGTAAATGCGGTCGGGCCGAAGCGGCTGGGTGCTCGACCGCTCGAACGGCTCCCAGCTCGGATGGCTGCCCCTCAGCCGGAGCCCGACTATCCGGTACGAGCCCTCGTCGAGGTACTCGCACCGCTCCACCCAGTCCCAGTGCGTCCCAGAGAGCCAGCTGACCGCACTGATCGCCCGCACGATGTGCGGTTCCAGCCGCTCGACGTCCTCCGCCAGCTGATGGCTGGCGCGGACGCCGTGCGCGTGGTGCGAGGTGTTTCTGAAATCCTTGATGTGGCCCAGTAGCGCGCGTGCGTTTCCCCGGCCGCGTACGGTGGCGAGCTGTTGGATGCGGGGCTCGATTCCCTCGGCCTCCAGCCGATCGAGGATCCAGAGCCAGGTGCCGAAGGTGGCGCCGGTCCGGAACTGCTTGCGCAGGTTCCGGGAGAAGCCGTTCGATGCGGCGAGCTCGGTGAGCGCCAGCACACCTAGCACCCGGGCCAGGCCCTCGCCCAGCTTGAGCAGTCCGTCCTTCCGCTCCGCCGGGTGCGTGCTGACCCGGTACCGACGGGACAGCGCGGCGGCGTGGTACGGAAAGCTCCACTCGGCGCGCGAGATTGGGTCGTCCAGCGGGCGCACAAGTTCGCCGATCAGGCCGGCCTCGTGGGCGGCGGCCCTGATCTCGTTCCGAACCCCCTGGACGTCCCTTTCGCCGCTGCCGAAGACGTTGGGCAAGATTCCCGACATCGTGGTCCGCAATGCGCGCCGCCCCTCCTGCACGGTCTCCAGGAGACTCTCCACCTCACTGTCGGTCACCAGGTCGACGGGGACGTGCGTGTCCAGCAGATCGCGAGCGCTGGGGTACTGACCGTTGTCCTTACGGGAGTTCAACCACTCGCAGAGCGCCTGGCCGCTACCTCGGAGCGGCTGCAGCACGAAGAGCGAGGTCGCCGCCTCGCCGAAGCCCTGCGGCAGCAGGCGCCAGTTGCCCGTCCGTCCGACGAGCATGCCGCCCGAGCACAGGGTCAGCGCCACCCCATCCTCCGGCGCGTCCGGGAGCTCAACGGCCGAGTCCGCCTCATGGAGGTCCTGGGCGCGCAGGTGCTTGGGCCGGTCGGCGCCGTCCTCCTGCTCCTCGCCGCGCTGCGGCGGGTGGACCCGCGTGGTCTCCAACCTGGCCAGGTTACGTAGAAGTTCGAACTCGCCGTCCAGTTCCGGCCGGTAGAAGAGCGCGGATGGGATCTCGCAACCCACCCGCGTCCTGCTGTCGTCGATCCAGGCATCCGGAGCGGTCGGGTGCACGTCGCGTCGGAGGTGGTCCATCGCATCCACCTGCAGCGGCAGGTGGACGAACTCGCGCAGCTCGGGATCCGGCTCGTACGCCTCGCCGATCCGCTGCGGCTCTCCGTCGCCATCGCGTACGCCGACGGCCTTGCGGACCGCCGCCTCGAAGACCTTCCCGCGCGGCCAGCTCACGCCGGCCGAGGCGACCGCCCGGCGTAGCGCCGTGACGGCCTCCTGGCCCCTCGTCCACGTCGAGCCGACCAGCGGACGCAGGGCGGCCACCAGGGCAGCTGGATCATGGGTCTTCTGTATCACGCGCGATTCGGCGAGCCGAGTCAGGACCTCCTCGGACAGCTCGTACCTGAGCCGCAGCGGTTGATCGATCGTGACGCGCTGGTACATCAGTTCGTGGGTGGAGACGACGCGGACCCGGTCGTCCGGCTGCTGGGCGGGGTCGGCGGATATGGTTTCCAGGTAGAGCTCGGTGATCTCGGCGATCTGGTCCGACGTGATGTATTTGCGCTTAGAACCGATGGAGCGGCGCATCCGCTGCCACTGGTCCTGAGCGTTCAGCAGCAGCACCTGGCCCCTGCGCTGTGCCGGCTTGCGGTTGCTGAGGACCCACAGGTAGGTGCTGATGCCGGTGTTGTAGAAGAGGTGGTCGGGCAGCGCGACCACGGCCTCGAGCCAGTCGTTTTCCACGATCCACCGCCGGATGTCCGATTCGCCGGACCCCGCACCCCCGACGTACATCGGGGAGCCGTTGAAGATGACCGCGATTCGGCTGCCGCCCTCGCCCGAGGCGCTCACCGGCTTCATCTTCGCCAGCATGTGCTGCAGGAAGAGCAGTGAGCCGTCGTTGATCCGGGGAAGACCGGCTCCGAAGCGGCCCGCGAAACCGAGCTGCTCGTGCTCCGACCGGACCGCGTACTCGCTCTTCTTCCAGTCAACGCCGAACGGCGGATTGGCGACGAGGTAGTCGAAGGCAGTTCCCTGGTGCCCGTCCTCGGCGAAGACGTTCCCGAAGGCGATCGTCGAGGTCCGGCGGCCACTGGTCATCATGGTGGCACGGGAGATCGCCCATGACTCCCGGTTTATCTCCTGGCCGTACAGCGTGACGTCCGCCTGGGGGTTCATCAACGCGATGTACGAGGCAGCCTCGGTCAGCAGGCCGGCCGTCCCGCAGGCCGGATCCAGGATAGTGCGGACGGCATGCGGCGACGTCAGGAGGTCCGAGTCGGCGGCAACGAGGAAGCCGGCCATCAGGTGGGCGACGTCCCGGGGGGTGTAGTGCTCCCCGCTCGCCTCGTTGCCGCTCTCCGCGAACCGCCGGACGAGCTCCTCGAAGAGGCTCTCCATGTGGTCGTCGGTGATCATCTGCCCCAGGTCGATCGACACGAACTGCGCGACGACGCGGTAGAGGAGTCGGGCCTGGTGTAGGCGGGTGACGGTCCGCTCGAACTCGAAGCCGTCCAGTAGTTCCCTGACGTTCCGGGAGTACCCGTCGACATGGGCCAGGAGCAACCGGTCGGCGTTCTCCGGATCGCTGAGCACGCTCTCCATGGAGAACCGGCTGGAGTTGTAGAAGGGCCAACCCGAGGCGGCCGTCAGGCGCTGCTCACGCTCCTGCTCGCCGTCGGTGCGCTCGGCCTCATCGAGCACCGCCTGCCGGCTCGGGGCCAGCAGGCAGTCCAGCCGACGCAGCACCGTGAACGGCAGGATCACCCGCCCGTACTCGGAAGACTTGAAGTCGCCGCGCAGCAGATCGGCCACCGACCAGACGAGCTTGGACAGATGCCCGGTGCCGTCACTCATGCTGTCCTCCGCAGGCCGGTGCCCTCCATGGGATTGATCATCCCATGGCGGTGGCCGGGTCGGCCCACGAACGACGACGCCGAGGACGAGCAGGAGGGCGAACACGCCGACCATCCCGTACTGGACGAAGCTGCCGAGGATCGTGCCGACATCGGGTCCGCCGCTCGCCTCTTCGGCTGCAGCCAGGAGCGCGATCAGGTCAGGGATCTAGGGGAGCTCCTTGCGTGGGTGTGCGCAGGAAGATCCGGCGTGGGTCTGGGCATGCAAAAGGCCCCGGCCTGGGGACCGGGGCTTCGGGGGAGAAGACCAATCCAGATCGGCAGTTTCGGTGCCCAGGAACTGCTCAATCTTCATGCGGAAGGTCTTCTCTGAGGGCACTGCACCATCGAAAAACGTTGAGACCTGGAACGCGGCCAGATCATCAGCATGCTTGACGTCGACCCCAGAGGCTTCAAGCTCATCCCGAGTGGCCAGCTTCAATTAGCACATGGGGCAACGCAGGGCAATGACCGTGAAGTGGGGGGTCTCCTCCGTGCCCTGGTTCACTGAGAGAACGTGGGCTGCGCTCCTACAAGCTGGACACGGCTCGCGGATCGCGATCTCAACGCCGTTCTCCGCGTAGCGCACCCCGAAGCCGCCCAGCTCCAACTGCTCGACTGCAAGACGGTCCTGAAGATGTTCAGGAAGGTCCGAGAACCGATCGTCATACCGGTGTTTCGCCTGCCTGATTCTGACCTGCACGTTCCGATAGATCTCGCCGCGCTTGTTGTCCACGGCCATGCGGGCAGCGGTCGTCCACCGGCCCCAGAAGGCGTCCAGCGGGCCTCCGAGGTCCCCGAGCAGCGTTTCGACGGTCTTGGCGAGGATCGGCAGGAAGTCCTTGGCGTCCTCTTCGCTCCCCGTGTGGGCAACGCCATTCCGCACATCGATCAGCATGTCCAGCTCCTTGTCCAGAGCCAGGACCTCCAGCGTTCGTAGACGAGATATCGCCTCTGACGCCCCAATCGTGCGGACTTTCTTCGCCTTTCGGTGACCGCCCATGTAGAACAGCATGTCCACGCTGGCGTTGCCTCTGATCTCCACGAGGTAGACCGGATTCTTCGAAACCAAGACGGCCTTGGCGAGGCGCTCCACGGCCACACCGGCGTGCAGCGCGAACTCGTTGTACTCCTCGCGCCCGTGGTCCTCCATGGCTCGGTGCGCGGCCTTCTTGGCACCCTCGCAGAAGCTCTCGAACGAGAGCGAATCGTCCATGAAGGGACGGTATCCGCCCCTGTAGTACAGGGCGATGGAATTTAAGAAGACGCGGCCCCGACTCTGGGAGCCGGGGCCTTCGACGTGACGATCAGCCTGTCCTGGTCTTGCCGATCACGAGGCGTGCCTGTTCCTCCGGGGTGAGGGTGGGACCGTGGGATACGGACACCGTGGTGGTCAGTCCGGGGGTGTTGACCTTCCGCAGGGCGGCCATCTCGTCCGGACAGTGCACCTCGAAGTTGCACAGGTAACAGCCGAAACCGTTCGCGGTGAACGTCGTCTCCGTGGTCGTATGGCCAATCGGCTCGAAGGTGAGGAGGCCCTGACCGCCACAGGCCGGGCAGTTGCCGCCCGAGGTCTTCAGGACGAGCAGGTCTCCGTCCCTGACCTCCATCGGCTTGGCGAACCACTCCTCCTTGCGGGGCTGGGGTGTCTTGAGAGCGCCTTCCTTTACCTCCGCCGGGAGACCCACGAACCGGTTCTGGAACGCCTGCCGGGCCTGGACCATCCGGAGCTGAACCTCGCGGAAGACCTGGTCCTCCTGCGCGTTCACAGCGTTCTTGACCGGGTCCGTCCACCGTTCCCAGAACTCGACCAGCGGCTTGCTGAGCTCGTCAAGCAGCGTCTCGATCGTCCGGGCGAGTGGAGTGATCATCCCCTTGGCCAGGGTGCTGTCCGATGCAGCATGGGCTGCGCCGTTGCGTATCTCGATCAGCAAGTCGAGATCGGTATCGGCCTTGAGCACACCGATCTTTCGGAGTCGCCTGATGGCCTCCGTGGCCCCGACAGTGCGGACTTTCTCCTCGTCCAACTGAACATGTCCGCCGAGATGCATGACCATGTCCGTACTGTTATTACGGATCTCCGCGACGTAGACCGGATTCTTCGCGGCGAGGGCCGCCTTGGCGAGCTTCTCGACCGCGACACCGGCGTGTAGCGCGAACTCGTCGCACTCCTGGCGGCCATGGTCGTCCATGGCCTTGTGGGCGGCCTTCTTGGCGCCCTGGTAAAAGCTCTCAGACGAGAGCGAATCGTCCATGTCGGGACGGTAGCGGCACCTGTGCCACACCCGCGACGGGTTACGTGCTGTTTATCTAAGCTGACGGCTGCCCCACCTGAATCGGCAGAGTGGGCGGGCAGGCGATGGCCGCCATTTGGGCTGCTGGCAGCGACTTCAGCGGTGGCCACGTCAGCGTGGCGCCGACAGGCCACAGCGGATGGAACATGGGATGAGGGTCGAAGGGCGCGAGAACCTGATCGTCACTGAGGGACCCGGCCCGGACCAGCTGAATCAACAACCAGCCGATCCTCAGTGTCGAGATATACGTCGGGTTCGCGGTAGGGTCTGGCCCGCTGTACTGAGGGCAAACGAATTCCACCATGGCTGAACCCTCGTCGTTCTCCCAGGGCTCCATGGCACCGATTCTGGTGATCATGAAGCGACTAGGCTCACGATCGTGATAGAAGGCGGCACAGTCCTTCAGCGGCAGCATCTCCAACCTGGGATGCTTGTTCTGGCCTGAGAACATGAACATGGTCTTTAGGGACCAAGAGGCCAGCGCCCTCTGGTCCTCTGGGGTCAGCGTGACCGCTCGTCCGTTGATCAAGTCGGGCAGGAACGGACGCACCTCGTTTTCGAGTCTGTTCATCCATCCGTTGTTGCAGGATGCACAAACGATCTTGACTGTGGCGTCGAGAGCCGAGGCGACGTGTTGGACCCGGGTTGATTCTGTCTCTCTGATGTGGAGGGCCCGAGAGCCGCCGGGCGGCAACGCAGACTTGAGCCACCTGGGGAGTGTGTGCTCCTTCGTCAGCGGAGTGGCGCCACAGAAGACACAGGTACGAGCCATGCCGAGGACCGTACCGCCGCCTGTAGTACAGGGCGATGGATTTTAAAGACCCGGCCCCAGGGCGAACCACACCCAGGAAATCCCCAGGGTCGGGGGTGGGGGACAAACCTCGGGAGAGCTGGCCGGCTCGGTGGGCTCGGGCATGAGCTGGGCGTCTCCGTTGGCGTCACCACTGTCGTCGGTCGTTCCTCGGCAACCGTCGATCAGCCGACCGGACGTCAGCCGTCGTTCTCTCTCAGTGAAGCCGCTCCACCTGTCCAGACCTCATATCTGCAACGTGCTCCGCACCAGACATAAACGCCAGACCTGATGAAGCACTGCTCGCTGAATTCCGCCCGTTCCCTCTCGTCCGCCGCAGCTGGCGCGTTCGGGCGCGGGCGGCCTGTCCCGAAGCGCGAGTAGAAACTGTCTGGCGTGACGCTCGTTTGACGCTCCGAGTTCCCGTACGCGGGACAGCGGGCGGATAGGCTGCCCCTGACCTGGGCTTTTTCGTGACCCGTCCAGGTCGATCCCTTTCCGATGACGTCGCATGTTGAGTGCGTCGCGATTCTGGAGCCTGCTGCAAAGGGGCTCTGACCTTCAGTTTTCCCGGGGTTCTCAGGCATGGCGGGATGCGCTCGACATGTTTCCCACCGGGGGGCGGGTCGAGTTGACGGCTCGACCCTTTAGACGTCTGAGCTGCGAATTCATCAGGAAGACGCTTGCAGCGGCGATGCTCTCAGGAGCTTGTTCGGAGATTCTTGACGCTCGTACGACGCTCGAATCGGGAGTCTCAACCTCACGGACGTCTCCGGCTGGGTGCGCAGGACCACGTCGATGTACCGGTCATTGCCAAGCGCCTGTCGGCCTGGGTCCCCGTTCCCGACGTTCGACGACGTGAGGCCCGGGCGTGCGCCCGGGCCTCACGCATCCTGCTCAGGTCAGGCCGGAACCGGGCAGTAGGCGCAGACCAGGCCCCCTGCAGCGGCAACTCCACGATCTCCGGGTGCCCTGCGACTCGTGCAGCGATTCCCTGGTAGGTACAGGCGAAGCCGCGGGTGTTGGTGAGGTCGCCGACCGAATTGTAGACGAAGTCCTCGGCGATCTCCGCGTCGGCTCGGGGGCGTGCGTCCGGAGTCGTCGGGTCCGAGAGCGACGAGGGGCCTGGTGTCCGAGTAGTCGATCCTGACCACCGGGGCCGCGGCTGGCGTACGTCCGGGTGGTGGAGCCGCGGGGCGTCGTCACCCTGACCGGATTGCTGTCCGCGTCGTACGCGTAGGTCGTCGCCCGGCTTAGGGGGTCGGTGACCGACGTCAGGCGGTGCGCCGCGTCGTAACCGTACGTAGTGCAAGAGCTGTTGGCGTCGGTGCTTGACCAATCACGCTGTGCGCGTCTTCACAAGAACTGCTGCTCCACGAGATGCGTCTTGATCTACGGTTGTGCACCATCCGCGATAAGAACGGGGGAGGGGCCATGGAGCAGGCAAGGACAGCTCTTGCCGAGCGGATAGGCAAGCAGAGGGCGGGGGACGGCGACCCGCGGGCTCTGGTCGGTGAGATGCGCCGTTCCATCATCCTGGTGCCGGTGGTCGGCGGCGGACTGTGGTCGGCGTGGTCAGGTGGAGTGCGCTGGGTCTGCGGGTTCACCGACGAGGCGGCGCTCGCCCGGTTCGCCCTCAGCCACGCTTCCGGTGACCGGCCCATGGAGTACGCGGCGCTGCTGGGTGCCCGGATCGTGGACGAGGTGGTGCCGTCGCTGGACGGGCCCGCCGGGTTGGCCGTCGACATTGCGACCGAGGACGGGTCGATGTTCTTCCCGCCGGCTGCCGGGATCGTGCCGGACGCTGTCGCGTTGGACGTGGGCTCCGAAGGGAGCGGGCGATGAGCGCAGACGGTGGGGACCTCAGCTTCGGCAAGGCGTCCGTCGTTAAGTTCACGCAGGGCTTGGGCTCGACGATCGACCAGCTCGGTGAACTCGGTGGGTCGACCGGTTCGGTGATGGGCAAGGGCTTCTCGGAGCTGTCCATGACCGGGATGGAGGCCGGGCACCACGGCCTGTCCGTCGACTTCGAGGACTTCTGTGAACGCTGGGAGTGGGGTGTGCGAGCCCTGGTGGGCGACGCCAGTGCGATAGCCGACCGACTCGGACTTGCGGCGGGCACCCAGTGGGAGCACGACCAGTACATCGAGGGCACGTTCAAGGTCGGCGTGAACTCGGTGATGGGCGGGAGCCCGCACGCCACCGAGGAGGAGATCACCCAGCAGGGTTGGGGCGACGTGTTCACTCCGGATTACCTGGACCCGGACTGGAGCGCCGATTCGTTCGAGCAGGCCGGTCAGGAGATGGAGCAGACGTGGAAGGACACCGGCCGCACTGTCCTGACCGAGGGCCAGGGCGGCCAGCGGTCCGAGATGCTCAAGGACGAGCTCGGCCTTTCCGACGACCAGTGGAACCGGGCGCTGGACGACGCCTTTGGCCCGTCGCCGGAGGAACGCGCCCTGCGGGCGCAGCAGCAGACTGAGCCCGGGGGGAACTGACTGTGGGTATCGGCGACTTCGTCAGTGACATCACGCCCGACTCGGTCGAGAGCGTCGTCGAGAACGGCGTCGAGTGGGCCGGCAACCGTGTCGAGGACGCGGGGAACTGGACCGCCGACCGGCTGGATGACGCCGGCTGGGAGTCCGGTGCGGACTGGGTCCGCGAGCAGTCCCGCTCCGTCGCCAACCGGATGGGCGCCGAGGTCGACGAGATGGACCTCGGGCAGACCGAGGACAAGACCAAGCTGATCTACGGCAGCGCGGGCAAGCTCGACGCCACCGCCAGAAGACTCCGGTCCTTCCAGACGGCCTTCGATACCACCGGCGACGGCCTCAAGAGCCTCGACTCCTCCCAGCTCAAGGGCGAGGCGGCCGACGCACTGCGCACCGCGGTGAGCACCCAGCCGCCCAAGTGGTACGCCGCCGCCGATGCCAGCGAGAAGGCGGTCGGCGCACTGGAGGCGTTCGCCGACACCGTCACCTGGGCGCAGGGACAGGCGCAGACGGCGATCGATAAGTGGAAGGAGGGTGTCAAGGCGTCCGAGGAAGCCGCCGACGCCCACCGAGCGAAGGTCGACGATTACAACGCGGCCGTCGACCGCTACAACGCCCAGCCCGCCGACAAACGCAAGCCGTCCTCGCTCCCTCCCATGCCCGCGGCTACGTTCGAGGACCCCGGCAGGAAGCTGATGCAGGAGGCGCAGGACATCCTCGCCGAGGCCCGTAAGCAGCGGAACTCGGCGGCGGAGACCGCACGCACGGCGGTCCGCGCCGCCCGCGACATGGCCCCGGAGAAGCCGTCGTACGCCGAGCAGCTGGGCGACGGGCTCCAGGAGTTGCAGATCATGGGCGACCACGTCGGCGGCGGCATCATCAAGGGTACGGCAGGGATCCTCAACTTCATCCGGCAAGTCAATCCCCTTGACCCGTACAACATCACGCACCCGGCCGAGTACGCCACGTCCCTCAACAGCCTGGCCGCGGGGCTGGTGATCGCCGCCAACGACCCCGTCGGGACCGGCAAGCAGATGATCGGCGACTTCATGAAGGACCCGGCCGAGGGCTTCGGCCGGCTGATTCCCGACCTGGCGCTGACTGCCGCCACCGGTGGCGGCGGTGCCGCGGTGAAGGGCGTGCGCGTCATCAAGGACGCCGCCGACGCCGCGAGGCTCCGCAAGCTGGTCGACGACGTCCCTGACGGCACCCACAACACCCCGGACGGCGACCGCAACCCGGGCGGCGACCCGGTGGACCTCGCCACGGGCCGGATGTACCTGCCCCAGACCGACGTCGAACTCCCCGGCATCCTGCCGGTGGTCTTCACCCGCCGCACCGAGTCGGGTTGTGCGGTAGGCCGCTTCCTGGGGCCCGCATGGACGTCCACCGTCGACGAGCGTCTGCAGATCGACGCCATCGGCGTTGTCCACGTCACCGCCGAAGGACTTCTGGTCCCGTACCCGCACCCGGTCCCCGGCGCGCCTACCGCACCGGCGACCGGCCGTGCCCGCACGTCGCTGGCCCGTGATGTCGACGGCGACTACACGGTTACCGCCCCGGACAGCGGCCTGACGTTCCACTTCACCGCGCCGTCCGGCAGCGAACCGGGGGGCGACGGAACCGCCTGGCTGTCAGAAGTGACCGAACGAAACGGCCACACGATCCACATCGAGCGCGCTGAGGACGGTCTGCCGCTGGCCCTGGTTCACTCGGCGGGCCACCAGGTGAAGCTGTCGGCCACCGACGGCCTGGTCACCGCCCTGGCCCTTGCCGGTGCGGACGAAAGCGGCGCCGACCTGCCCTTGATGGCCTACGGCTACCAGGACGGCAATCTCACCGACGTCACCAAGCCGTCCGGCGCCACCACCACCTACGTCTACGACGACCGCCGGCGCGTCATCGCCTGGATCGACTCGAACAACAGCCGCTACGACTACGTCTACGACGACCGCGACCGTGTCGTGGCGGAGGGCGGCGAGGCCGGCCACGTCCAGATCAGCCTGGCCTACACCGACCCGGACCCCGAAACCGGTCACCACGCGACCACACTCACCACCGCCGACGGGCACACGACCCGCCACCTGTTCGGCCCCGGCTGCCGTCTCCTGGCCGTCACCGACCCGCTCGGCCACACCACCCAGTTCACCTACGACCCGCGCGGCAACACACGCACCCGCACCGACCCGCTGGGCCTGACCACCGCCTTCTCGTACGACGAGCACGACCGGCTGATCTCCGCCGTCCGCCCCGACGGAAGCGAACTACGCACCGTGCGCGGTCAATTCGGCCTGCCGACCGAGGTCTACGGTCCGGGTGGCGCCCGCACGGTCCACGCGTTCGACGAACACGGCAACCGCACGGCGGTCACCGACCCGGCCGGCGCCATCACCCGCTACACCTACGACAGCGGCGGGCGGCTCACCTCGGTCACCGACGCCCTCGGCGCCACGACACACGCGGTGTGCAACGCGGCGGGACTGCCCGTAGAGGTGACCGACCCGGCAGGGGCTGTCACCCGCACCCAGCGCGACGCCCTCGGCAGACCGGTCCGCGTCACCGACCCGGCCGGCGCCGTCACCTGCTTCGAGTGGGACGCGGACGGGCAGCTCGCCCGGCGTACCGGGCCCGACGGGGCCACGGAAACGTGGACGTACGACGGCGAGGGCAACCTCCTCACCCGCACCGACGCGTCCGGCGGCGTCTCCCGCTTCGAGTACACCCACTTCGACCTCCCGCTCGCCCGTATCCGCCCCGACGGCGCACGGTTCGAGTTCGAGCACGACGCCGAGCTGCGCCTCACCCGTGTCCACAACGCGCAAGGGCTGACCTGGACCTACGAGTACGACGCGGCCGGAAACGTCCTCTCCGAGACCGACTTCGACGCCCGCACACTCAGCTACGAGGTAGACGCGGCGGGTCGGCTCGCCGTCCGCACCGACGCGCTCGGCGGGACGATCGCGTTCGAGCGTGACCAGCTGGGCCAGGTGATCCGCAAGAGTGTCGACGGCCGCGTGACGACCTACGGCTACGACCGGGCCGGACGACTGCTGGAAGCGGTCGGGCCGGACGGCGAACTGCACTACCAGTACGACCGTCGCGGGCTCACCAAGACGGAACTCGTCGACGGCCGCCCCACCACGTACGCCTACGACCTCCTGGGCCGCCGTACCCGCCGCACCACACCCACCGGTCACGTCAGCACCTACACCTACGGTGCCGACGGAATGCCCCACCGCCTGACCAGCGGCGATCGGCGGATCGACTTCACGCACGACGCGGCCGGCCGGGAACTCGCCCGCGTCTTCAGCGATGCGGTCACCGTGACCTCTGCCTGGGACGCGGCCGGAAGGCTGGCCGAGCAGCAGGTCACCACGTCGGGGCGTACCGTCAACAGCCGCGCCTACTCCTACCGCGCCGACGGTCAGCTGACCTCCGTCGCTGACCGGCTGACGGGCACTCGCACCTTCGACCTTGACGGGGCGGGCCGCGTCACCGCCGTCCACGCCAAAGGCTGGACGGAGCGGTACGCCTACGACGACGCCGGCGACCAGACCTCGGCGTCCTGGCCGTCCGGCCACCCCGGCCATGAAGCCACCGGGCCACGCACCTACACCGGCACCACCGTCACCCGGGCAGGCGATGTCCGCTTCGAGCACGACGCCCTCGGCAGGGTCACCCTGCGCCAGAAGACCCGCCTCTCCCGCAAGCCCGACACCTGGCGCTACACCTGGGACACGGAGAACCGCCTCACCTCCGTGACCACCCCCGACGGGACCCGGTGGAGGTACCGCTACGACCCGCTTGGACGCCGCACCGCGAAGCAGCGAATGGCGGACGACGGCGAGAGCCTGGTCGAGGAAGTCCGGTTCACCTGGGACGGCCTGACCCTGTGCGAACAGACCAGTCACGGACCCGACCAGCTGAACACGGTCGCCCTCACCTGGGACCACCGCGGCCACACCCCCCTGGCCCAGACCGAGCGCCTCCTCACCGCCGACGACCGGCAGAACGAGATCGACCGCCGCTTCTTCGCCATCGCCACCGACCTCATCGGCACTCCCACCGAACTGATCGACCAATCCGGCGACATCGCCTGGCGCTCCCGAGCCACGTTGTGGGGCACCACGGCATGGGCCCGCGACGGCAGCACTTACACCCCTCTTCGCTTCCCGGGCCAGTACTACGACCCTGAGACCGGCCTCCACTACAACTACCTCCGGCACTACGACCCGGAGACCGGCCGCTACACCTCCCCCGACCCCCTCGGCCTCGCTCCCGCCCCGAACCCCGTCAGCTACGTGGACAACCCGAACACCGAGTCGGACCCGCTGGGGCTCATGCCCAAATACCCGAAGGAGGAGAAAGCACAGAGGCGGATCGACAAGATTCTGGACGGGATCGCAGAGAGGGCAGAGAACGGTGAGATCAACAAGCATCCCAAGTACCACGGGGACACCCGACATGCCTTCACCGACGAACGGGTCCTGGACATCCTGAAGAACCCCGATGCTGTGTACCACTCGTCGGGCACGGCAGGTAACTTCATCTTCCGGAAGGACAACGACATCGTCGTGGCCTACGGGCCCGGCTCCAAGCAGGGCCAGGCCATCACGGCGTACGGAGAGTCGGGTATCAAGGGTGACTCCGGCGCGCAGGCGCTCGGTGGCAAACCGACGGATCCCGGTAGGCCGGTTACCCATGAGGACATCGTGGAGGGCAGGATTCCGACCGATGGCGGCTACTTGGCCCCAGCACAGCAAATCAGATGAGGCAGGAATGGCCATGAAGCTGTCGTTTGACGGAGGCTGGTGTGCGACGGTGACGGACGATCCGCTGCATATCACCCCCCGCTTCACGGGCGACTCCCTGGACGTGGCTCAGTACGTGGGCGTGAAGGAGCGTGAGCGGTTTCTCTCGCACACCTTCGGTAGCCAGGACTGGCTGTGGGACGCCCCCGACGTCCTCCGGTTCGATCCGGACAGCCGGGAACTGGCCGGGACCGAATTCCGGATGCCGTACGTGTCCGCGAACGCCGAGACCGTGCCTCACGTTCCCGTCCTGCCCGAGGTTCGTCCGGGCGGGCTCCGTGCGGACGAGGTCCGGGACTTCCGCCACGAGATGTGTACAGTGCTGTGTCGGGCTCCCGGCGATGCCGTGCTGGCCTGCTTTCGTGACCTCGATGTCCTCGATAGACCCCTGGATGCCTGTGTCGGCATCGCACCCGACGTGGCGCTTCTCGTCCAGGACGGTACCGTCGTCGGCTGGAGCATCACCGACCCCGCGCGGTACCTCACCGCCGCGCACACCGCTCCCGACTCGGGCTCGCCTTCCGCGGCCACGCGTCGTCTGCTCACTGAATGCCTGGACCTGGTCACCTCGCCGTTGGTCGACGACGTGGTGGACGGTGAACCTGCCGCGCTGACCCGCCTCCGGGCCGCCGACGAGACCCTCCGAGCCCAGCACGAAGACCGGCACCGGGCTGACGCCTTGCTCGCCTTGATCGCCACTTACGTGGACGATTACGCAACGTGAAGGTGAACCGGTCGACGGTGGATGGTTCGTACGGTGACGAGCGATGAGACTCGTCCTCGACGGCGACTGGAGTGCGACGGTGACGGGCAATCCCCTGTGCATCTGTCCGCGCTTCGACTTCCGGGACCAGTGTGTGCGCGTCGCGGAGTACGCGGACGTGAAGGAATGGCAACAGTCCCTCGGGGACACCTTCGGCAGCCAGGAGTGGCTGTGGGACGACCCCGACGAGCTCCGGTTCGACCCGGACAGCCGGGAACTGGTCGGGGCCGGGTTCCGCCTGCCCCACGAGGCTGCCGACACTGAGGACTGTGCCCGACTTCCTGCCGTACCCGCCGTCCACCCGGGCGGACTTCGCGCCGAAGAGGTCCGGGACTTCCGCTTGGAGGTGACCACCGAGCTCTGCCGTGCCCCAGGGGATGCCGTACTGACCTGTCTGCATGACCTCGATGTCCTGGGCGAGCCGCTGGAGGCACGCGTCGGTATCGCCCCGGACGTGGCACTTCTCGTTCAGGACGGCGCCGTCGTCGGGTGGAGCCTGACCGACCCGGTCCGGTACGTGACCACCGGGTTCGCCGCCCCCGACCCGGCTCCTCCCGCCCCGTCGACCCGGGCCCTGTTCACCGCGTGCATGGACCTCGTCACCACGCCGTGGCTGGACGCGGTGCGGCGCCGTGATCCGGCAGCCCTGTCCGCCTTGCGGGAGCTTGACCGCAGGCTGCGTGACCAGCGTGAGGACCGGGACCGGGCCGACGCGCTCCTCGCTCTGATCGGCGAGCTGGTCGAGGAGTGCGGGAGCCGTTGACGGTCGGCCGCAGGCTTGCGAGGCGTTGTTCGAGCTTGCCGACGCCGTATTGCGTGCGGTTGACCTTGTCCGGTCGCTGGTGGACGAGCACCGCCGTGGACGGGGGCTCCAGGACACGCCGGCCGTGACGCTCATGTGACGCTCCGAGCCCTGAAAGCCCGCCTGTAGAGCCGGCAAAAACCTATCTGACCTGCAGTTTCTCTCGCATCGGCAATCGGTGACGTCTTTCCGATGACGCACCACGTGGAGTGCGTGGCCATCTTGGAGCCCATTGCGAAGGGTGCCTGACCTGCGGATTCGCGGCCCTGTGAGTTCGCTCGACCTGTTTCTCTCCATGGAACGGTTCGGGTGGACGAATCGACCACCCGAAACTGCCTGACCTGCGGTTTCGCTGCGAATACGACCACGTGGACGACGGTTTCAGGACCTTGGTCCAGCATTCCTGACGCTCGAATGACGCTTGCCCCGGAAGATCAGCCTGGTCGTACGGCTCTGGTCGCAGTGGCGAACATCGTGGCCGCACGGGATACCGGATGACACCGGTGATCCGGGTGGCAGCAGCAGGTTTTCCGTTCGAGCTCTCGGCTCGGGCCACCGGATGAGGACAGTCAGTACCTCAAGCCTCGGTAATGGAGTCAGAGCCTCCCGAAGCCCCCGCGCGGCATGAGGGACCTGGCGGCCGGTGGTGCGGAGCTTTCGGACAGCCCGCTCACGCAGCTCGTCGGAGTGCTGCGAGCGCGCCGTCCTGGGATCACCCTGTGCGCTGGGTCAAAGAATCAGACCCGTGGTCTGCGGCAAATGATTGCCGCAGGCCACGGGTCTGTCGCTTCACGACGTTTCGCGAGAGCTGTGTGACCGGTCAGGTCGGAAGAGGTCGAGCTCGGCAGACTCGACTGCACCCAGTAGGCGGCACTCCCTGGTCTCCCCGTCAACGCACACGTAGCCCGTACCGACAGCCATGTCCCGAGGGTCTCCGTCGCGGAGATAGGCAGCTGACTGGCAGTCGAAATAGAAGTTGGTTCCCACCTGAGCGCGTTCTCCTTCGACGAGCGCGAAGGTCATACCCTCGTGGCTGACTTGCTGGTCCAAAAAGTTCTGGGCTAGCACGGTAGCGACTTCGATGTCCAGCATCAGTCTGTCCTCAGAAGAGAGAAGTCTCGCCATGGCGAGAGATCGGCATGTCCCGACTGACCGTCCAGGAACCCGACCTCCCCCTTGACGTTTACCACGTTGAAGACATGCGCGCGTCCTGTGGAGTGCGTGACGCTTTTTGAGCCTCTCGAAAGGCCGCTGACCTGCGGGTTCAGAGGGTGTGCGCGGCGTGTGCCACGCCCGATCCGGGCGACGACACAATGCTGACAGGGCATCTTGACGCTCACCTGACGCTCCGTCTGGTGGGGTGTCAGGTGAAGTGTTGGGCTGTCAGCTGTCAGCTGTCAGGTGTCCAGGGAAACTGTCACAACTGCCGGGTGGGGCGGCTTGGCTCGCCGCCGATGTCGACAACCTGTCAGCGCCGACGGCCACGCGATACAGCGTTCCGGCGTCGTCTTCTCAGAGTCGACCGAGGATGCGCAACGTGCTCACTTCGGAGTTCTGTCTGCCCAGTCTCCACATGCCCTGCACCAGCCCGAACCGATCGCACCACACTCAAGCCTGTGGATCCGCGCTGAACTGAGCCAGAACAAGCAGCGGCCTCCGGGGCCGATCGGCCCCGGAGGCTCTGTTGCCAACGGCCTTGACGCTGGCGGCATACGTCGACCTGCGGCCGGGGATCCGAACCCCGCATTTCGTCCTTACGGAGCCAAAGGGGTATAGGACAAGGCGGTGTCCACGACCTCTTCTGCCGTCAAGCCGTCCGTAAAACCTTCGATGTCGGGATGATAGATGAGATTGAGTACGCGAGGATGAGGAACGCTGGCTTCGAGAAGCTCCACGAGCCTATCGACTTCCTCCTCCGTCCCGTGGTCCGCCATAATTTTGCGAACGAGTTCGACGAGCTGATCGCGGGTAAGGTCAGGCGCGCCCATCACACCTCACTGATGATAGTTGGGGTCCAGTACCTCGGCATGATACCGAGGCGTTACAACCACCAGGTTGTCCAGATCGTAGACGCCGCCGCCATGTTGAATCGGTTTTACGTGGTGGAGGACGTACTTGTTATTCTTTCCCACGGCTTGCTGGTTCGCCACAAATGGCGCCCTGCCGGCAGCCATACGTGTCCTGTTTGATTTGCTGAAGCCTGCTGCCAACCCTGAGTCACTGGAAACAGCTTTCCAGAATGCCTCGCGAAAATCCCCGAATGTTTTGAAGGATTTCCCCTGCAGCTGTCGGCCGATCTGTCCCGGGATTTTCCCGGTACTTCCATGGGCTCCCTTCAGCCAGCTACCAGATATATTGGACAGACGCCCGCCACCTGTTACAGCGCCCGGAGAGTTCCTTAGCTCTGTGGCCGTCCTGGCCCCCGTAATGGCGGGGCGACTACTCAGCCCTTCGGCGCCCAAGGCCGACGTCTCGGGCTCGACCGCTTGTCGCCTCCAGCCGCTGAGGCCGCCGACCCCGACGAGGGCCACTTGCTGGGTGAGTTCGTCGGCGGCTTCGGCGTAGAGGTCGGCGAGTGCGTCGCAGCCTTGCTGGCGGAGCATGTACTCGGCGCGGTAGAGGCGGTAGGCGGGGCGGACGGGGAGGTACTTGTCGAGGAAGGCGCCTGCGCCGCCGTTCTCGCCGGTGAAGGCGTCCTGCGCGTCACCGAGGAACACAAACGGTGATTTGACGACGTCGACGAAGGCGTCACCAAAAATGCCCAGCACGTCGCCGACGCCGTCGACGCTGTCGTTCGGGTCTTCGGGGGTCCGGCCGCTCGGGTCGGTCAGGAGGGTGGGCTGGTTGTCGGCGTAGGCGTACGGGGACACATGGGGGCTGGAGGTGCTGCGGGTTACCGGGTCGGTGCTGGTGAAGCGGCCGGTTGTGGGGTTGTACTGGCGGGCGTGGAGGTCGAGGTTGCCGGTGGTTGTTTCATAGCGGGCGCCGGTGTAGGAGGGAGGGCTCGCGGGGGCGCCTCCGGTGACGGTGCCCAGGACGCGGGTGCCGTAGGGGTCGTAGGCCCAGCGCTGGTGGAGGGTGCCGGTGCTGCTGGTGACGTCGAGCGGGGAGCCCTGGGTGTCGTGGTGGTAGTAGAACACCGCACCCGTGCCGGTTTTGGTGGCGGCGGGCTGACCGAGGGGGTCGTAGCGGTAGGACTGCTTGACGGCCCAGGCGCTGTCGTACTCGGTGGCGAGGATCGGCAGGGGCGCGTTGGGGTCCCACTGGGTGCGACTGGTGACCGCGCCGTCGTTGAGCGTGGCGACCTGGTTGCCGCTGGCGTCGTGGTCGTAGGTGTAGTTGGCGCCTGCGACGGTGGCGGCGGAGATCTGCCCGGCCAGGTCGTAGGTGAAGGTGTTGGCGCCGACCTTGGTCTGGTTGCCTTCCGCGTCGTATGCGTAGGCGGTGGTGGCGGCCCCGGTGGTGGTGGAGGTGAGCTGGTCGGCGTCGTCGTAGGCGTAGCTGGTGGACGTGGTGCCGAGGGTGGAGGTCAGGCGGTTGCCGACCTTGTCGTAGGTGTAGGACGTGGTGCGGGTCGCGGCGCAGCCGGTGATCCAGGGCTGGGGGTAGCAGCCGGAGGTGAGGCGGCCCGCGGTGTCGTAGGTCTGGTCGTAGCCACCGGTGCCGACTCCGGCCCGGGTGACGTCGACGCGGGTGGGCAGGCCGGCCGCCGAGAGGGTCAGTGCGGTCTTGGTGACTGTCGTGCCCGCCTTGGAGGAGGTGACGGCGGTGACGCGGCCCGCCCGGTCGTAGGTGCGCTCCTCGGTCTCCGTGTTGGGCAGCGCCGTCCTGGTGAGGTTGCCTGCCGCGTCGGAGGTGTAGGTGGTGGTGGTGCCGTCGGCCGTCATCGTGGCGGTGCGGCCGTCGTCGTCGTAGGTGTAGCCGATGGTGTTGCCGTCGGAGTACTTACGGGTGAGCATCTGCCCGACGGCGTCGTAGGTGTAGGCGAAGCCGCGGGTCTTGGTGAGGTCGCCGACCGCGTTGTAGACGAAGTCCTCGGAGATCTTCGCGTTGGCGCGGGCGGTCATCTGTCCGGCGTCGTCGTAGCCGAGGGTGACGTCCGGCGTGGCATCCGAGTAGTCGATCTTGGTGACCAGGCCGCGGACGTCGTACGTCCGGGTGGTGGTGCCGCGGGGCGTCGTCACCTTGACCGGATTGCTGTCCGGGTCGTACGCGTACGTGGTCGCCCGGTCCAGGGGGTCGGTGACCGACGTCAGGCGGTGCGCCGCGTCGTAACCGTAGGTGGTGACGTGGTTGTTGGCGTCGGTGCGAACGGTCATGTTGCCGACCGTGTCGTAGCCGTAGGTGGTGGCCGCGCCGCCGGGGGCTGTGACGGTGGTCAGCTGGTCGAGCTTGTTGTAGCTGTAGGTGGTGGCGCGCTGGTCGGCGTCCGTGCTCCGGGTGACTTTTCCGACGGCGTCGTACTCGGTTCTGGTCACGTTGCCGAGTGGGTCGGTGACGGCGGTCGGATTGCCCGACGGGTCGTAGTCGTAGGTGGTGGTGTACTGGGCAGGGGAGGCGCCGGTGACGTTGCCCCGCGGGTCGACGGCCGTGGCCTGGCGGCCGTCGTCGTCGTAGGTCCAGCTCTCCTTGTTGCCCAGGGGCGAGGTGCTGCTGAGCAGGTTCCCGTCGGCGTCGTAGGTGTAGGTGCTGGTCTTGCTCAGCTGGTTGGTGCTGCTGGTCAGCCGATTGTTCTTGTCGTAGACCGAAAGGGTCGTCTTGCCCGCGGCGTCGGTGACCTTGGTGACGTTGTCATTGGCGTCGTACGTGTAGCCGGTGGTGTGTCCGAGCTGGTCGGTGCTCACCAGCGGCCGGTTGATCGCGTCGTAGGTCGTGGTGGTGAACGCGCCGGTGGGACCGGTGACCTTGGTGCTGTTCCCCGCGGCGTCGTAGGCGTAGTCGGTGGTGTGGGCGGCCGGGTCGGCGCCGGCGACGTTGCCGCGCGGGGAGACGCTGGTGAGCAGGCGGCCAACCTTGTCGTAGGTGTAGGTGGTCTTGTTGCCGGCTGCGTCCGTCTCGGAGGCGAGGTGTCCGGCGGCGCTGTAGGTGCGGGTGACGAACTTGCCCGCCGGGTCTGTCGTTCGGGTCAGGTGCCCGGCATCGTCGTAGGCGAATGCCGTGGTGTCGCCCTCGGGGTTCTTCGCGGAGAGGAGCTGCTCCGCGCCGTTGTAGGTGTAGGTCGTGGTGCGGCCGAGCGGGTCGGTGGCCGAGCTGAGCAGTCCTCGCCCGTCGTAGGCGTACGTCGTCGTGTGGGAGGCGGGGTCGGCGCCGGTGGCGTTGCCACGGGGGTCCGTCTTGGTCAGGATCCGCCCGGCCGCGTCGTAGGTGAACGTCGCCTTCTCACCCAGGGGCGTGGTCACCGACGTCCGGTTCCCGGCCGTGTCGTAGCCGTAGGTGGTGACCTTGCCTCGTGGCGTCTTCACGGTCTGGATGGCGCCGAGCGTCGTGTACGTGTAGGCGGTGGTGCCGCCGAGCGGGTCGGTGGTGGTCGTCAGCTGGTTGGACGTGTTGTACGCGTACGTGGTCTTGTTGCCGCGGCCGTCGGTATGGCTGGTGATGTTGCCCGACGTGTCATACGTCCATATCTCCTTGTAGCCGAGCCCCGACGGTGAACTGCGCGTGAGCATCCGGCCGGCACCGTCATACGTCATCGACGTGGTGTTGCCGCGCTGGTCGGTGATGCTCACAGGCCGCAGATTGCGGTCGTAGTCGTAGGTGATGCTCTTGCCGTACGGGTCGATGGTCGACATGAGGACGTTGCCGGAGTACACGTCGGTCCACACGCCGCCGTCGGGCGCCGTGGTGTGCGACTCGCGACGGCCGTCCCAGGTGAAGGTGGTCGTCTTGGTGTTCTGGTCGGTCTGGGAAGTGATCCGGCCCGCGGTGTCGTAGGTGTTGCTGACCTTGCCGCCCGCGGGGTCGGTGTAGGACGACAGCCGCTTGTTCGCGTCATACGTGTAGGAAGAGGTCTTTCCGGCGGGGTCGGTCACCGAGGTCAGCAGACCACCGGTGTAGCCGTAGGACACCGATGTCGTGTCCGGCAGGGCCACCTTGGTCAGCAGCCCGTCGGCGCCGACCGTGAAGGTCGTCGTGCGTCCGGCGGCGTCCTTGACGGAGGCGAGCTTGCCGGACGCGTACGTCAGGTTCAGCCCCTTTCCTGCCTTGTCCACGACGGAAACGAGCTGGCCACCGCTGGTGAAGGTCCGCTTGGTGTGGTCGGGTGTGGTCAGGATGTAGTCACTGGTGCCTTTGACCAGCTTGGCTGCCGACCCGGCCGGGGCTTTGTACGTCCCGTCGCCGTTCTGCGTGAACACGAACGACGCCCCGTCGTCCGCCCGGTAGGTGACCTTTCCCGTCGCGACCGTGAGCTTCGAGTCGAACGGTGTCGCCCAGCCGCGGCCCAGCAGGCCCACTGCGGTCGAGTCGGAACGGTACGTGCGTTCCAGGGCTAGTGACACACCTGGGCCGACCAGGGAGGCGTCGGTGAGCTGCTCGAAGAACATGCCGGTCGCCGTGTTGACCGGGTCCGCACGGTGAGCCTGCGCATAGCAGGTGCAGATGCCCGCCTGGGCTCCGGGAATGTCAGGCGTGTAGAAGGCTTCGACCAGCGGCGAGGTGGTTCCGCCTGGACTCGAAGACCCGTCCGTGCCGGTGAGGAAGATCCAGGCGTAGTACTTCTTACCGTCCTCGAGATGCCCCCCGAGCGTGCTGCCGCTCCACCAGAAGCACTGGTCGGCGGGGTAGGCGTTGCCCGGCCACCATCCGTAGCACCAGGCACCGTTGTCGAGATAGCGGCCCGAAGGGTCACCGGTGGTGCGCTTGATCTCCTGCTGGTGGACGTAGTTCCCCGCCTCGTCGCGGACGTAGAGCCACATCCCGGACACCTGGGATGCCGCCGTGCCCGTCGGCAGCTGCAGTTGCCCGCCGATCGACAGCATCGCCGGGTAGGCGGTGGCGTACGCGCTGACCCAAGACGGATTGCCTGTTGCCTGCGCGCCGAAGGGCGATGCCAACTTGCCCGCGGCCGGGCCTCGGTCGGCTGGTTCGGTGGGACGGGGGTGCGGTGTGCCGGTCGGCTTTTCTGCGCTCGGGTCGATGTAGTTGTGCATGGGCGACAGCTCGCCCCGGTCCCGCTTCACCTGCTGGCGCCTCTCGGCCAGCGTCATGGCCTTGGGCGGCTCCGGGAGGTCCGCAGCGGTTCTCGGCGAGGCCGTCCGTATGGCAGCCGATGGGGGTATGGAGGTCTGTTGGCCTCCGGGGGAGGCCCAGGAGGGGATGACCCCTGCGACGGCCAGGAGAGCCAGAGCCAGAAGTGTTGTGAGGAGTCTTCGCGCTTGTGTGCGCACAGTGCATCACCCGTGAGTAAGTCGTGAACAGAGCCGGGGTGATGCTTGATCCAAAAGTGGATCGAACTAACGCACGGCGGCGGATGGGGCTGGATCCCGATGTGCCGCACCGAACGGCGCCCGGGGTGTCCCTGGTCACGGGGTCAAACAGCCGCCCCTTGATGGGTGATTGGCGTGAACACACCGTTCCGCCCCGGAGGTGGTAGTTGAACACCCGGAGAGCAGCCGGCCAAGCCTGGCTTTCTGTTCGGAGGCCGGCGTGGTTGTGGGGACTGGTGGGGGAGTGAAAGGTGCGCCTCGTTCGCGGACCTCACTTGCTGTCGACGAGCGGGAGTGGAGCTTCTGGTGGCGCTGTGGCTTCGCGGGCCATGATCGGCCGGGTGCTGGAAACTGTCGTTGGTGACGCCCTCGACCGGGCGGTCGGCTCTGCTTCTTGATTTAGTCGCGTCGGACGCACTTTCGAGTAGCGCACCGCAATTTGCAAAGAATGGGATCGGTAGAGAAATGGAACGAGCACCAGCAACGCAGCCTCTGCTGGATAAATATCCAGTGAGGCACCATCAACTCCTTCAGCAAGTAGCCATTCAATGCGTTGCACGAAACGTATTGGTATTCCCGGATCCTGCCATGGATCACCCTTGAGCGTCTGCTCCGCCTCGTCCCGTAGTTTTGCTAACGCCTGGACAATCAGAGCCACTTGGCGCTGGTAGGTGGTCACGTCCCTATCCGCCTGCACGTGCTCCCACACAGTCGACCCAGTGGCGGCCGCTACCCACGCGTCTTCAACCAGTGAGTCGCCCGATGTTTCCGCGACACCCTGCTGTAGATACAGCCGACCAATCGTTCCCGCCTGCACCACCGTCCCGGCCGTAGCCTCGCCGCTGACTGTGTTACGGACCTCACCATGCCGCAAGCCGCACGCCTGTCCCAGAGGAGCGTCGGCAGGGGAACCAACCGGCAACCCCTGCACTCCCGTTGTTGATCCGCCCAGCATGGCATCTGCTCCAGGTGATGACTCGCATCTTCCAAATACTCAGAAGATGCCAGCCATTATGTGACACCACTGAGGTGCAGCGGCGAACAACAGCGCACGACGGCGGACCATTGCAGCAGGTGAGAGGCATGCCAGGTCGGTCAAGCGCTCAGCCGAGTTACTTGTCGGGACGAAGCAATGAGCGTTTTCAGAGCGGCCACCGGTCGGGTGACGGCGGTGAGGCCGCAACGCACGCGGCACCCGTGCCGTTGAGGGAGATGTTCGAAGTCTCAACTCATCAGCGCAGGTGCCTCGTTGGTTGCCTATCCTGCCGCACTCGACTTGCCTCATGCGCTGGTCGAGTGGGTCACGATGCTCATCGTCACCCGCGAGGGTGAACGCCGCTGCAAGCTTCCGCCGCACAAGCGCGCGCTCATCGCTCTGGTGTACCTGCGTAAGCACGACACCCTGGCCCAAGTCGCGGCGGCCTTCGACATATCGGTCGGCACCGCGACACCCTGGCCCAAGTCGCGGCGGCCTTCGACATATCGGTCGGCACCGCCCACGCCTACACCACCGCGGTCATCGACCTCCTGGCCGACCGGTCACCGGGCCTGCTGAAGGTTCTGCGGGAGACCGACCCTGAGTACGTGCTGCTCGACGGGACGCTCGCCGAATGCGACCGGGTGGGCGACGGCCAGGCCGACTACTCGCACAAGCACCGCCGCCACGGCGTGAACGTGCAGGTCGTGACCGACCCAGCCGGCCAAGTCCTGTGGATCTCACCGGCTCTGCCCGGCCGGTGTCACGACCTGACCGCGGCCCGCAACCACCGGATCATCCGGATCTGCGAACGCCAGGGCGTCCCCATCCTGGCCGACCGCGCCTATACCGGCGCCGGGCCCTGGGTCACCACCGGCCGCAGACGCCCACCCGGCGGCCAGCTGACGCCGACAGAACGGACGGTCAACCGGGCACTGGCCACGTCCCGTGCTCCTGTCGAACGCGGTATGGCGCGACTCAAGTCCTGGCGAATCTTCCGTAGATCGCGATGCAGCCCGAACCGCATGGCGTCAATCGGCAAAGCCGTCCTCACCCTGGAGAGGCAATGCTGAAAACGCTCAATGATCACGGTTCATGGGTCGGGGGGATCTCACGGACGAGCAGTGGGCGACGCTGGAGCCGTTGTTGCCGAAGAGGGTGCAGGCAGGGCGGCCGCCTGCCTGGTCCCGGCGGCGACTGATCGACGGCATACGGTTCCGGGTCCGGACCGGTGTTCCGTGGCGGGACGTACCCGTTGGGTATGGGCCGTGGGGCCGGGTCTGCGACTTGTTCCGCCGGTGGCGGCGGGACGGCACAGGAGCAGGGCCGCGCAGGCACTGCTGCGCCGCCCTGCTCCGCTGAGGCGCGGGGCCGGTGCCCCTAGGCCCGGAACTTCCTGACCTCGGTTGCTGCAGGCGTCGTGGTGCTCGGACGCCGCGTACCCTGCACGGCTGTCGTGCGGCTTGGAGGAGCAGACGGTCAGATGCTCGTCCAGGCGTCGACGAAAGCCTGCCGCCCAGCCGGATCGTCCCATCTGAGGTCAGCATGCAGGACGCGCCAGGCGGTGAGCTCAAGATCTCGGAGCCACAATTCTCCGATGACCTGCGTCTTGAGGTCGGGAAGATGGTCGGACTCGACGAGGGCTTGACCGATCACCTCCCCGGCTGCGACGCGCTGGGGCGGGGTCATCTCATCGACAGCCGAGAGGATCTGTCGGGCCAGGGCGGATCCCTCTCCTGCCAGGGAACGCAGCACCAGAGCCTTGATGTTGACGGGTAGCAGGTACGCGGTGCCCGAGGACCTCCACAGGTCCGACCAGAAGCGTTCTCCTGCCTCGGTGGGGGCAGGTAGCGCGGCCAGCAGGCCGAGGAGACGGCCGGTGGCCGCATAGCCGTCGGAGTGGGCAGCCGCGACGACTGCGATGCCGGCGACTCCCTCCACACTGAGGTGGCCGGCTTCGAGATGCGGAGCCAGACCCAACTGGTGTTCCAATTGGTCTGCGAGTGTGCTCGATACATGGGGGCGGACCTCAGGAAGCATCGGCGATCCTTGCGCGTAGGCGAGCGGAGATGCCCGTTCGGGAGCCTTGATCGTTCCCATTACCAGCCGATGTACTCGGGTTTCGGCGGACTCTGTCGGCGGCAGGATCAACAGGAATCGACGCGGCGGCCGATCAGCCCATGTCGGCGGCGTGTGAACAGTTCTGGAGGCCGACCTCCCGGATTGCCGCCCGGGTGAGGTCTCCTCACACGACCGCATGATTACCAGAGTGTGACGCCCCGTAGGGAGGTAAGGAGGGAGGAGCGAGACATGGACGACAGCGGTCTTCAGCCGACCTGCGACAGAGGGGGCCCCGTGTTCGAGGCGCAAGACATCAGGGAATGGCGAGGCCACGACGTGGTTGACCGCGAGCGCCACAAGATCGGCGTCCTGGAGGCGGTCTACGTCGACACGGCCACAGACCAGCCCGCGTTCGCGACGGTTACGGTCGGCCTGCCGACCCGGCACCGGCTGGTGTTCGTCCCCCTGGGCGACGCGACGGTCGGTCCCGGCTATCTGAAGGTCGCCTACGACAAGAAGCAGGTCAAGGAAGCGCCCTCGATCGGCACGGACGGCGAACTGTTCGCGGAGGACGAGAAGACGGTCTTCGCGCACTACGAGCTCGCCTACCGAGCGGGCGCGGGAGGCGAACGCCGCCTCGCCCGTCGCTGAGGCCCCCGACCACGCACCCATGAGGTGACGCCAATGGCTCTCTTCCTCCTGCTGCTCGTTGTGACCGTCGTACTCGGCATCATCGGTGTGGCGAAGGGCCTGTTCTACCTGTTGATCATCGGCCTGGTAGTTCTGGTCGCCGACTTCATCCTCCTCGGCCTGCGCCTGGGCCGCCGCCGCAGGCACCTGCCCCGGTGACGCCGCCGCAGGCACCTGCCCCGGTGACGCGGTCACCCGGGGAAGCCCCCTGCGCCCCGGGAACCGGCCGCAGCGGGGTGTCGGACGTCGTCGAGTCAGCGCCCAGGAGCGGTCCGCCCCGTCCGCGACGGGGCGGAGGCGTCGGCGAGGTCAGCGCCGGTGTCCGCGTAGCGCCGGGAGTGGCCGACGCCGTGCCAGTCCAGGCACATGACGGTCGCGTCGTCCTGCAGGTGACCGCGGTTGGCGTCAACGACCATCGCGATGAGGGTACGGGCGGTCTCACGGGGATGCAGCGCGCGGGTGCGGACGATCAGGTCCGACAGATCGAGGCTGTTGGCGTTGCGCTCGAGCATGCCGTCGGTCAGCATCACCAGCCTGTCACCCGGCCGCAGGTCCAGCGACTGGACCCGGTAGCTGTGAGGGACGTCCAGGCCGAACGGCATATCGATCTGCGGAGTGATCTCCCGTACCACTCCGTCCCGCATCAGCAGCGGCCAGGGGTGCCCGGCGTTGATGAACTCGGTCTTGCCGTCGATCAGGCTGATACGCAGGAGCTGGCCGGTGACGTAGCCCCGTCGACCGTGCTCGCGCATGGCCTCATCGGCCTGACGGGCCTGTTCGGCGAGGTCGGCCCCAGCCCGCCGCGCCCGGCGCAGGGCTCCCACCAGGAGAGTGGCCAGTAGCGCGGCGCCGACGTCGTGGCCCATGGCATCTGTGACGGAGAGCTGGACCGCGTCCCGGTCGATCACGTAATCGAAGGTGTCACCCCCGACGTGGTCGGCCGGCTCGAGGGCCCCGGCCACCGCGAACTGCGCCGCCTCACAAGCCAGCGACGCCGGGAGCAACCGGTGCTGGATCTCCGCGGCCAGACTCAGCGGGATGGTGCGGCGGCCCCACTGGTACACGTCGGTGAAGGACCGGTTCGCGATCACGATGTACGCCAGGGCGTGTGCGGTCTCGCCGATCTCCCGCATCACCTCCGCGTCGGGCGCCGCGAACAGGAACAGTTCCAGGAGCCCGATGGCGTCCCCGCGGTTGGTCACCGGGGCGACGATCCGCACCAGCGAGCCGTCGAACCTCTCCTCCACGCCCGGCTGCTGGGTGCGGATCACGTCGTCGTAGAGGGTGCCGCGCAGCGTGATGCGACGGGCGGGCTCATTGGTCTCGACACTGCCGGCCGCCCCCAGCCGTACGACCGAGCCGCCGGTGAAGTCGGTGATCAGGAATGAGACCGACGCGGCCCCGAGGCGCTCCTTGAGCAGGCGTGCGACCACGTCGAGGGACTCCACGGGCGCCGCGGTCTCCGCCGCCATCAGTGTCTCCGCCAAGGTCAGCGCTCTGCCCAGGCCGCCCCCGTTCTCGGGAGTACGGGAGGGCTGGTCACGGTCCCCGTCAGGCCCGCATACGGTCACGGTGACTCCTCGCTGCTCGCGGCGTTCATGATGGGCGCTGGGCCGATGCCGGGCTTGATGCCGGGCAAAGTCAGAGCCCCTGAACGATATTCCTGTCGGCCGACGGACGAGAAGTGGGGTCCTACGGAGCCGGATCCGCAGAATGCGTATGACCTGAATTTCTCCCGGTTCTCAGTGGGAGGGGCATCTTTTCGATGACCACCTGCGGTTCTCTGTTTCAGGGGCGGTTCTCGTCCCCGTGTGCAGTGGGTCGAGCGGACGGATCGATCCTTGAGGGGTGCCTGACCTGAGACTTCATGGGGGAGGCACTTGCGTCGGCGACGCCCGTAGGGTCTCGTTCGAAGATTTTCGACGCGCTCGGATGACGCTCGCAGCCTTACAATTCCCGGCAAGGCCACCGGTAGCGGTCGGACGAAGGCCGAGGGGATCACCTCGCCACCGCTGAGGCAGCGCACCGGGTCGTCAGGGGTTTCCCATTGGACGCGCGAGGTGGCCTGGGTGCTGTTCCGAGGCGCACTCCGGCGAGTGCCACCTGCCGCTGCGATATCCCTGGTCCTGATTCCCCGCACGGGACCGGCACTGCTCAGGGCCGGTCGTTGCGGTGCCCGCGCCCGCGGCCCGAGCGGTCTTCGTCCGACGTGGGGGAGCCACCGGCCTCGCCGTTCTGCTCGTACTGCGTACGGTCCAAATCCCCGCGCCCGCGGTCGCCGCTGTCCGTCTCCCTGGCCGGGACCGGTCGGCCGCGCGGTGCCTGCTGCTGCCGTGCAAACCGTTGCGGTGTGCCGCCTCCCGGTGCGGTTTGTCGGGCCGAACCGGTGCCGGTGGCGGCGGGCCGCATGTCCTCGGCGCTGTTTCGGCCGGCCGCGTCCGCTGTGTCCCGGTCTCGGGCGGCCATGCCGTACGGACGGTCCGTCGCAGCGCCGTGGCGATCCCGGTCTTCGTCGTGCACCGCGTCCCGCTCCTGCTGTTGTTGCTCGTGGCGCGCCTTCCGCACGGCCCGGCGCTCGCGGCCACCCATGACGACCGACCCGATCAGCATGAGGAGACCGCCGAGCAGGGCGAGTCCCACCCCGCTGCCGAGCCCGTTGCTGTCTCCCGTGACCGTCAGGCCGCCCTCGGCCTGCCCCTGCCGGACCATCCAGAGGATGGCGAACCCGAGGGTGATGATTCCGGCGACGAGGACCAACAGTCGCGATCGAAACACCACCCCGAGGAGTGTGAGGACCGCACCGACGAGGAGGGGCAGGAACATGGACGCGAACAGTCCCGCGCCCGAGTCCGTCACGCCGGCTCCGGTGAACAGTTCCCAGACCCGGAAGTCGTGTCCGAGCCGGCCGTTGTACCAACTGCGGAATGGCGCCAAGAGGGCCGCGGCAGCGCCGACGACTGCCAAGATCATTCCAATGGTGTTGCGGATACCCCGTTCCATGCCGCGACCTCCCGGCAAATCGGATCGGTGCACGCAGGAGACCCACATGCCGTGTCTCTTCCCCTCAGCGACGCTACGCTCGTCCCGTACGCCACGCCACGCGGCGATGCCCGCAGGTCCGTGCAGACCATGGCGGCCTGATCGAACTGCCTACCCGTCGGCATCGGAAGAACTCGCGGTCCGCGTCCCCAGCCCCCAGACGTCCCGCTCCGGCGAGGTCCAGGCGCTCTGTTGACCGTGACGCTCATATGGCGCTCGGGTTCTGGAAGGGAACGCGTCGATGAGACCGAGGCTCGGTCGGCCGTCGTCGCCTCGGGGAAGATCATCGACTTGGCGAGGATCAGCCGCGTCCGTCGGGACGCTCCCGTTGGACGGGCCGATCCCGTCCGCCGCCCCGGGACGACCGGGGGTGAAGTCTGGGTTCCAGGGGTTGCGGGTGATGCCCCACATGCGGGAGTGCGTGTAGGTGCTGAGGGAGAACTCCGGGGTCGCCGTGCGGGCGTGGATGATGCCGCCCGCGCCGAGGACGCGGTCGATCACGGGGGCGTTCTCCGTGGCGATGCGGCCCTTGTGGGCGAGGGAACCTTCGGTCAGGGTGCGGCCCAGGATGGCGTGCTGCTCCTTGGCCGCGACCGGGACGCCGTCCAGCGGACGGGCGGCCAGGCCGTCCTTGCCGAGGTAGCGGGCCTCGGCGTGCCGGGCCTGTTCCAGGGCCTGGTCGAAGAGCCGCTCGGTGAGGCAAGGCGTTGATGCGCGGTTCGACCTTCTCCGCACGCTCGACGACGGCCCGCATGAGTTCGACGGGCGACAGCGCACGGCGGGCGAAGAGCTGGAGGGCATTGGTGGGGCTGAGGCGGACGAGGTCATCGCAGGCGGGGGTGCGGCTGGGCATGGGCGTGGCGTCCTTCCCGTGCGGAGGTGAGGCCGGCCGGTCGGTCGGCTGTCGTCCGGCGGTGGTGTCAGCCTCAGGGACCGGCCCCATCCGGCCTGCGGATTGCATGAATTCGCCAGGACCGGGGGTGGTGTGCCGGAAAGCGCAGCTGCGGGCTCGGGTAGGAGCGACTCGGTCGGGACCTTGAGGGAGGGGGCGGTTCGGACGGGGGTGGTTCAGGCGATCGGGTGCCACGGGTCGACCGGGACGCAGCCGGTGCTGCGGCCGTCGTCACCGAGCAGGCGGCCCATGCGCTTGATCCAGCGCAGGTTCACGGCCCGGTTGCGTACGCGCACGGAGGTGATCCGCGCGGCGGCCTGGACCTCGTAGCGACCGAGGTCGTCCAAGGCATGCAGCCACACCACGCTCAGCAGGTTCGCCTCGGCGGACACCGACGCCGCCATACGAGTGTTCCGCAGACGGCTCAATTCGTCGCCCGCCGCCATGAGCTGGGCGGGCGGCACGGACATCCACAGCGTCGCCGAGCTGCGCCAGCCCGCGTACAGGTGGGCGGCGTCGCAGCGCATTACCGCTCTGCCGCCTTGGAGCAGAGAGTGCAGCGACCGTCGCACCGTTGACTCCGGACGGCCCAGTTCGGTGGCGATCGAGGTGACGGAGCGGCGGCCGTCCTCGGCGAGGACGCGCAGCAGGATGCGGTCCTCGGGCGTGAGCGTGGCCGCGACGGCGGTGTGGGCGGCGCTGTCCTCGGTCTCGGCGAGGTCGCGCCTCTGGTCGCGGGAGAGGGAGTCCATGCGCCACTCGCTGCCGTCCCGGTGCACGTGCTGCACCAGGTGGGTGCGCGTGGCGGTCACCGCCTCGATACGGCCGAGGGACAGTACGTACCCACTCATCAACGACATGGACGCCGTGGCCACCGTCAGGAGTAGGTCGCAGGATCCCGCCACCAGTTCCACGCTCATCGCCTGCGGGTGCCGGGCGAGCTGGTCGGCCAGGGCTTCCCGGGCCTGCGGCACGCACGACACCTCGATCAGGGCGAGGGCGCCGTAGGTGACTTGGGAGGGAGACGCGTAGCAGGTGACCCATGCCTCACCGGAGTCCCGCAGCCGGGACCAGCGGCGGGAGAGCGTTGCCGCGTCCACGCCGAGCGGACGGGCCAGCTGCGCCCAGGGGGCGCGGGGCGCCATCTGCAGGGCGTTGACGAGGGCGAGATCGAGTTCGTCGAGTGTTCCCCGGGACGGGGTGGTGGCGGCCCTGAGGCCGATAGGCCCTGCGGATTCATGCATGCGATCACCTTTCCGATGCGGATTCTTGCAATTGCGGGGTCGGGAGGGAAGTGGCCTGTTCTGTATGCCGCAACAGACCGCAGCACTGCCCGCACTCCCCGGACCTCGGCCTGGTTCAGCCCAGGCCTCATCCAAGTCCCCGTCCCGTGCCAGTCCTTCGCCCCTCCCAGCCCTCGGCCCCTTCTCAGTTCTCAGTCCTGGAGAGTCCTCCATGCCCCGTTCGCGGTTCCTCTCCGGCGCCATCACGGTCGCCGCCACCTCCCTCCTGGCCTCCGCCTGCACCACCGGCCCGACCGGCGGTCCTTCATCGAGCGGCGACAAGGGCCGGGCCACCGTCAAGATCGGATTCACCTCCGACGTCACCTCGTTCGACCCGGCGAGGGGCGCGGGCTCGACGGACTACGCCCTCACGTCGTTGCTGTACCAGCCGCTGATCGGCCTGGACGACGGCGGTACGTTCGTCGCCGGTCTCGCCGACACCTGGACGTCCACGCCGACGAAGACCTCGCTGACTTTGAAGAAGGGCCTGACCTGCTCCGACGGGTCGACGCTCACCGCCTCGCAGGTCGTCGCCTCGCTGAAGCGCTACCGGGCGAACTCGGCCGGTGCCCTGCTCACCTTCGGCGCCGCGAACACGGGGGAGAAGACCACGATCACCGGCGACGACGCGGCCGGCACCGTCACCATCGCCACCACCACCCCGTGGGGCGAGGTCCTCGCCGGCCTGTCCGGCACCGCCGCCGGGATCGTCTGCAAGGCCGGCCTCGACGCGGGCGCCGCCGCGCTCGCCCAGGGCGCCGTCAAGGGCGCGGCCACCGGACCGTACGAAATGGTGACGGCACGGCGTGGCGCCTCGTACGAACTGCGGCTGCGCAAGGGATTCAAGGCGTATCCGCGGTTCGCCTCGATGCCCGCGGGGGACCCGGCCGACCGCCTGCGCGTCCAGATCTCGAAGAACGAGTCGACCCTCGCCAACCAGCTGCAGACCGGCGCCCTCGACCTGGTCCCCCTCACCGGCACGGACGCCACGCGGTTCACGGGCAACGACACGTTCACGGTCAGATCCGCGCCGTTCATCCGCAACTACATCGCCTTCAACCAGCGCCCCGGGCGCCCGGGCGCCGATCCGAAGGTCCGCAAGGCGATCGCGCAGGCGGTCAGCGTCAAGGCGTTCAACAACGTCTTCGGCGGCACCGGACAGCCCCTCACCTCGTACGTGGACGAGAAGGCGGCGTGCGTCTCCACCGACGGCTCCCTGCTGACCAGGACGGACACGGCTGCGGCGAAGCAGGTCCTGAAGGGCGTCGACATCAAGCTGGAGGGGTCCAACGCGGTCGCCGGCGGCGCAGGCAACTCCTATGTCGCCGAGGCCCTGCGCGCCGCCGGCTCCGAGGTGAAGCTCACCAACGCCGACAACGCCACCTGGGCCACCGACGTCACCGCCGACCAGGGCGACTGGGACGCCACAGTCTTCCCGCTGATCAGCGGCACCCTGGCGCGCGGTGGCAGCTACTTCCTGGGCCCCGAACCAGCCAAGGGCGGCCTCAACTACGGCGCGGTGAAGAACGCGGCCTACGCCGAGAACTATGTCGCCGCCACCTCCACCACGGACCGCAACGCCAAGTGCGCCGCCTGGCAGAAGGCCCAGGAGGCGCTGCTCAAGGCCAACGACGTGATCCCGCTGGCCACGGTCGACGTGCACTACGTCGCCCGCAAGGGCGTCTCCTTCGCCATGCCGGGCGGGTCCCTCTCCGTCTCCACGCTCAGGGTCACCGGCTGATGGCGGCGGCATCGGCCGTCGGGACGGCCGCGGGGGCCGGGCGCTCGGCGCGGCTCGGCCCCTGGGGCACCTTCCTCGTCCGGCGTCTCGTCGGGCTCACCGCCGTCGCGGTCACGCTCGTCGCCGGCACGTTCCTGATGGTGCAGCTCATCCCGGGCGACCCGGCGCGCGTGGTCGCCGGCGCCGAAGCGACCCCCGCCGACGTGGAGCTTGCCCGCCGCGACCTCGGCCTGGACCAGCCGCTGCTCGTACGGTTCGGCACGTACGCGAGCGGTCTGCTCCGCGGCGACATGGGCACCTCCTTCCAGACGCAGGAGCCCGTGGCCGAGATCATCGCCGGCCGCCTGCCGTTCACCGCCGAGATCGCGCTCCTCTCCGTCCTCGTGGTGCTGGCGCTCGCCGTGCCGATCGGACTGGCCGCCGCGGCACGTGGCAGCCGCCGCACCGACGCTTCGTTCACCTTCGTCACCGGGACGGTCGGCGCCACACCCGAGTACATCATCGGCACCCTCCTCGTCCTCGGTTTCGCCATCAAGCTGGGCTGGTTCCCGGCTGCGGGCGCCGAGACCCTCGTGTCGATGGTGCTCCCCATCGCCGCCCTGGTGCTGCCGGCCACCTGCGTCATGGCCCGCATCGTGCGCAGCGAGGCCACCCACGTCCTTGCCCAGGACTACATGCGGACCGCGCGGGGCCGCCGCCTGCCGCCCCTGCGCCTGTACGCCCGGCACGCCCTGCCCAACCTGCTGACCGCCACGCTCACCCTCGGCGGGCTGATCCTCGCCGGGCTGCTCGGCGGCACGGTCGTCGTCGAGTCCGTCTTCGCCTGGCCCGGCATCGGGCAACGCGTCGTGGAGGCGCTCCTCGTCCGCGACTACCCCCTCATACAGGGCTGCGTCCTGATCCTGGGGTTGCTCGCCGCCCTGCTCAATCTGCTTGTCGACATCGTCCTCGCGGTGCTCGACCCCCGCACCCTGGCTGGAAGGGGAGTCCGCTGATGCGCCGAATTCGGTGGAACGCGCCCCTGGTCGTGTCCCTCGCCGGCCTCGGGCTGATCGTCGTCCTCGGCGTCGTCGCGCCCCTTCTGCTGGAGGAGGAGGCGACCGCGCTGAGTGGTACCGCCCGCGCGCACGTGAGCGCCGGACACTGGCTCGGCACCGACGTGCTCGGCCGCGACGTACTGGCGCGGACGCTGGTCGCCACCCGGCTCACCCTGGAGATGACCCTCGCCGCGACCGCGATCGCCGCGGTCGCCGGCATCCTGCTCGGCACCGGCGTCTGGGTGTCGGGACGGCGCGTCCGCGAGCTGGGCCTGCGCCTGATCGACGTGATGATCTCCTACCCGGCGCTCATCCTCGCGCTGGTGATCGCCACGGTCCTCGGCACCGGGCCCGTCGCCTCCGTCCTCGCGATCGGCCTGGGCGGCGCCCCCGCCTTCGCCCGCCTCACGGCGAACATGGCTGCCTCCGTGGCGCAGCGCGACTTCGTGACGCAGGCCCGCCTGATGGGCGTACCGCCGTACCGCGTGCTCGTCAGGCACCTCCTGCCGAACATCTCCGGGCCGCTGCTGGTACTGCTGTCGGTGGCCTTCGCGAACGTGCTCGTCGCCCTGTCCGGCCTCTCCTTCCTGGGAGTCGGCGTGCAGGCACCGGACTACGACTGGGGCGCGCTGCTCAACTCCGGCCTGCAGTCCCTCTACACCAACCCCGCCGAGGCGATCGGCCCGGCGGTGGCCATCACCGTCACCGGCGTCCTCGCGGGCTTCGTCGGCGACGGCCTCGCCGCAGCGCTCGATCCCCGCGGTGGGAGGGCGAAGGCCGCAGCGGTACGTCCCACCGCCGTGGCCACACCCTCGCATCGGGCTCCCGCCGACGCCCTGGTGACGGTGGACGGCCTGGCCGTCGTCCTGCCGGACGGCACCCGTCTCGTCGACGACGTCTCCTTCCACGTCATGCCCGGCGAAGTCGTCGGCCTGGTAGGGGAGTCCGGCTCCGGCAAGTCGTTGACGGCCATGAGCGTGGCCCGGCTCCTGCCGGAGGGGCTGTCCGCCCACGCCGCGGAACTTACCCTGGACGACCTCGATATGGCTGACCCCGAAGCCGATCCCAAGCGTCTGGCGACCGAGTTCGGCATCGTCTTCCAGGACCCGTCGTCCTCCTTCAATCCCGCGCTGCGGATGAGCGGTCAGCTCACCGAAACACTCCGCGTGCACCAAGGTGTGCGCGGGGCCGATGCGGACCGGCGGGCGGTCGAGGCGCTGGAGCAGGTACGGATCAAGGAACCCGCCCGGGTCATGAAGCAGTATCCGCACGAGCTGTCCGGCGGCATGCGGCAGCGCGCGATGATCGCCGCCGCGCTGCTGCCCGGACCGCGGCTGATCATCGCCGACGAACCGACCACCGCCCTCGACGTGACCGTCCAGGCCGAAGTCCTCGACGTCCTGAAGGACATCAACCACCGGCGTGGCACGAGCGTGCTCCTGATCTCCCACGACATCGGTGTCGTGGGCACGGTGTGCCACCGGGTCGTGGTGATGTACGCGGGACGTGTCGTTGAGGAACTGTCCGCGGCCGACCTGCGGGCGGGCCGCGCCCGGCACCCGTACACGCGGGCGCTGCTGGCCGCGAGCCCGCGACTGCGGGACACCGGCAGCGGGGAACGCGCACCGCTCGCCACGATCCCGGGCCGCCCGCCGGCTCCCGCCGCCCGGCCGACCGGTTGCGCCTTCGCCGACCGGTGCCCCGTGGTCCTCGACACGGTCTGCGCGACCGAACGACCGCGTCCGACCGACGGCGTGGCCTGCCATGCCGCACTCCAGGAGGTACAGGCCGGATGACCTCATCCCCTCACAAGCTGGCCGTTGAGGCACTGACCGTCGCCTTCGGTCACGGCCGGCGTGCGAGAACGGTGCTGCACGGCGTGTCCACCGGGGTCCGGGTGGGGCAGACCCTGGGCCTGGTCGGCGAGTCCGGCTCCGGAAAGTCGACCATCGCCAAGGCGATCGTCGGCACCCACCCCGCCAGGTCGGGCCGCATCCTCCTCGACGGAGAGGACCTCACCGGCCTCGGGCGCAAGGAACTCGCCGCCGTGCGCCGTCGGGTGCAGCTCGTCTCCCAGGACCCGTACGCTTCGCTCAACCCGCGCATGACGATCGGTGAGGCCATCGCCGAGGCCGTCGACCCCGTGCGGGCGGACGCCAGGAAACACGCGGCGACGGTCGAGCGGTGGCTGGAGACCGTGGCGCTGGACGGCTCCGCGGCCGAAAGGTACCCACACGAGTTCTCCGGCGGGCAACGCCAGCGCATCGCAGTCGCCCGTGCTCTCGCCGTGGAACCCGAAGTGCTGATCGCCGACGAGGTCACCTCGGCGCTGGATGCTTCCGTACAGGCCGAGGTGCTCAACCTCCTCGAGGAACTACGGCGATCCCTGTCCCTGACGATGATCTTCATTTCCCACGACCTGGCCGTCGTCCGCCATGTCAGCGACGAGGTCGCTGTCCTGTGTCAGGGCGAACTGGTGGAGCAGGGCCCGGTGCGGGACGTCTACCACGCCCCACAGCACCCCTATACGCGCCGTCTCCTGGCGAGCGTGCCGACATTCGAAGAGAAGGAGGAAGCGGCATGAGCGAACCGACCGCCGTCGCCCGCCTCACGCAGGAGATCACCGCCGGCTTGAAGCCCGCCGCCCTGGAGGACTTCTACCAGGACCTCCACCGCCACCCGGAGCTCGCCTTCCAGGAGCACCGCACCGCCGCGAAGCTCGCCGCGCGGCTGCGGTCGGCCGGCTACGACGTGACGGAGGGCGTCGGCCGTACCGGGGTGGTCGGTGTTCTCGCCCATGGTGACGGCCCGACCGTGTGGCTGCGCGGAGACATGGACGCACTGCCGGTCCAGGAGGCCACCGGTCTCGAGTACGCCTCCACCCTCGACGGCGTGATGCATGCCTGCGGCCACGATCTGCACGTCACGTGGCTCGCCGGAGCCGCCGACACGCTGGCCGAGGCCCGCGGCACATGGTCGGGCACGCTCGTCGTCGTCGGGCAGCCCGCCGAGGAGTCCGGCGGCGGGGCGGCGGCCATGGTCGCCGACGGGCTGCACACCCGCTTCCCCCGCCCCGACGTGGTGCTCGGCCAGCACGTCGCGCCCGGCCTCGCCGGTTTCTACCCGCACACGCCGGGTCTCACCATGTCGGCCTCCGACGACATCGACGTCGTCGTGCACGGCATCGGCGGTCACGGCTCCCGCCCTGAGTCGACGACCGACCCGGTGGTGACGGCCGCCTACATCGTCACGCGCCTGCAGACCGTGGTCTCCCGCGAGGTCGCGGCGGCACACTCGGTGGTCCTGACGGTGGGACAGTTCCATGCCGGTACGAAGCACAACATCATCCCCGCCGAGGCCCGGCTCTCCCTGAACCTGCGCACCCAGGACACGAGTGTGCGGGACCGCGTCCTCAGAGCCGTCCGCCGCATCGTGGAGGGCGAGTGCCGGACCGCCGGCTGCCCGGCCCCGCCGGAGGTCACGGTCCGGCCCGGCTACCCGAACACCGTCAACGACCCCGTCCTTGACGGCGAGATCGCCGCCGTGCACCGCGAACTGTTCGGACTGCCCACGGTGCTCGACTTCGGCCCCGCGATGGGCAGCGAGGACTTCTCCCTCCTCGCGCCCGAGGGCGTGCCCTACGACTTCTGGTACGTGACATCGACCCCGCCCACGGTGTGGGAGGCGGCCCCCGGAGCGGACCTGGCCGAGAAGATCGGCAACGTACCGGGAAACCACAGCCCCCTGTTCGCCCCCGACCTCTCGGTGCTCCTGCCCGGTGTCCGGACACTGGTGTCGGCGGCGCTGAGCCGACTGGGGTGAGCCACCTGGCCACGGCAGGCCTCCCCTGGTTCCCCGGACGTGCTACCCCGGAGACCAGGCCCGTCGATTGCGGACGAATGCCGGGCGTTACAAGAGGACGTTCTTTCGGGTGACAGTCACTACGTGGCCCGTATAGGGGAGAACAGTTCTGGCCGGAGTTCTCGACAGGCCAGGGTTCAACGGGTTCGAGGCGGAAGCCGACGTGTCCGCCGCTGGGCGGGACAGGCCGAGGGAGGTGCCGTGCTCCTCCTGGTTCCGTTGATGGCGCACAGCGACGGGGCGACCAGTGGTCGGACGATCGAGTATCGCTCGCGCCTCGGCAGCTGTCACTCGTGCCGATCCTGTCGATGACCTCGAGGGTGTCCGGGTTCGGACGCGGGCTCTCGGGCCGACGGTTCCGGTGTGGCGGCGTGCGTCGACCTCGATGATCGCGTACTCGGCGAATCGCCCCCTGCCTGAGGAGCCGGAAGGGGCACCAGTATCTGCCCGGTCGCATCGCCTCCGCGCCCAGCTCCCTTCCTCGTGGCCGTCCCCACCGGACAGAACGGTTACCAAGGTCGGCGCGACCTGCAGCGTCCGGACGCATCGTGAGAACCGTCACCGCGGTGACGGCGGAGATGACGTCGCGCCTCGACCGCACCCAGACGGTGGGGGAAGCCGGGCCCGGCACTGCGTACACGTCCCTGTCGACGGGGTGGGAGACTCACGGGGATCGCTGTCCTGGCCGGCCCCTCGCCGAGGGGCCCGGGGTGGGTGCCGGTGTCGCTTCTTCAGGCTTGAGTCCTGTGGTTCCCGGTGGTGTGTGCGTGTGTCGATTCGCGGGCCCGTGTGGTCGTGCGCTGGTGGGGATGAGTCATGGCAGAAGAGGGATATGTCGGCGGCGGCTTCGGGCCTGGGCTGCGGAGACGGGTGTGACGGCGCTCGGCTTGGCGCGGGCGCTGACCGGCCTGCTGGCAGCAAGTCATTCGGCGCCGTTCGAGCAGTTGCCCCTCCTTCTCGACGATGCCGCGAAGGAGGCCGGTGCGGGCGGGGCGCGGCTGTTCGTGGCGGATCTTCAGGAGGAGGTGCTGCGTGAAGTCACCGGCATCGGTCTGAGTGCCGGGAAGGGCGGCGAGGAGTACGGGATCGAGGGCACGCTGCCCGGTCGCACCTACCAGACGGCTGAGATCACGGCGCCGGCCCGTGGCGGGGCGTGCTGGGTGCCGGTGCGGGACGGTGCTGAACGCCTGGGGGTCCTGCTCGTCGAGCCCGGCGAGGGGGACGGGGGCAGGCCCGATGAGGAGGTCATGCGGGCGCTGGCGTCGATGGCCGGGCTGCTGATGACCTCCAAGCGCGCCAACAGCGACTCCCACGCCCGGCTGACCCGCGTCCGGCCGATGGGGATACCGGCGGAACTGCAGTGGAGCATGATGCCGCCGCGGACGTTCTCCGACCGGCGGGTCACGGTCAGCGCCTTCATGGAACCGGCCTACGAGGTGGCCGGAGACGCCTTCGAGTACGCGGTGGCCGAGGACGTCCTGCACCTGGCGGTCTTCGACGCGATGGGTCACGACACCTCCGCCGGCCTGACCGCGGCCCTGGCGATGGCCACCTGCCGCAGCCGTCGCCGCGTCGGCGCCACCATCCCCGAAGCCAGCGCGGCCATCGAGGACACCCTCGTCGAGCAGTTCGGGCACAGCCGCTACGCCACCGGCATCCTCGCCGACCTCGAGCTGGACACCGGGAAATTCAGTTGGGTCAACCGCGGTCACCTGCTGCCGGTGCTGATCCGCGGCGGCCGATGGGCCAGCATCCTTCACTGCCCGCCGGCCGGGCCGATGGGCAGCGGTTTCAACCTGCCGATCACACAGAGCACCGAGCAGCTGGAGCCCGGGGACCGGCTGCTGCTGTTCACCGACGGCATCACCGAAGCCCGTGACGCCGACGGCCGCGAGTTCGGCGTGGAACGCTTCACCGACTTCATCATCCGCCACCACGCCGACAACCTCCCCCTCGACGAGACCCTGCGCCGCCTCATGCACGCCGTCATGGACTACCACCAGGGGCGGCTGGCGGACGACGCCACCGTCCTGTTCTGTGAATGGCACGGCCCGCGCGCCTCGACAGGGTGAAACAGCGACCGCACCGGGGCCACTGCACTGCCGCGACACGGCGTTGGAAGTCCCCTTCAACCGTGCGCCTGTTCATGCGAGGTGCGCAGTGAACCCATGCCCGGATGCCAGGACGGCCAGGACTTGCGGTTCCGTGGTTCGCCACATCGACCTTCCGGCGCGGACAGGCACCACCTGTCGCGCGCGGGTGAGCGCCTGGGGCCGAGCCCGGAGGAAAGCTGCGGACACGGGTGCGGGCAACGGCCTGCCACTGATTCCCAACCCTTACAACCGCCCGCCAGAAGTTCGGACAGCAGCACCGGTTTCCTGAGTCGTTCCTGCCCGGACGCCGTTTCGGCGTTGATGCGCTGGGCTTCCTCCAGCTGGTCTTCGAGGATGACGATGCGGCAGGCGGCCTCGACGGGGGTGCCCTGGTCGACGAGTTCCCGGGCGCGGGTGGCGGTGTGCGGCTGGTAGCGGGAGTAGCGGCGGTGGCCGCCCGCGGAGCGCAGCGGGATGATGAGGCGGGCTTCGCCGATGGCGCGGAGGAAGCCCTGTGTGTGCGGAACACGTTGGAGGGCCCTGGTGCCAATGGCACCAGGGCCCCGAAGGAACTGCTACACCATCTGCCGGCCTCGGTACTACGCCGACCTTCTGTTTCCGCAGACCCGACCAAGATGCTGTCGTCGGGGGTACGGGGATCGCGGTTGCTTGACCGGAGACCACCTCACTATCGATGTCCTGCGGTACCCGGGCCCAAGACTTCCGCCCGGGCGATCCTGATGGCGCTTGGCTCCTTCGTTCTTCCCTCTGGGGTCAATCACTTATCACTGCTGGTGATGCGCACTGCTCTGTGGCCTGCGACAGCGCCACTCTTCGGCAGCCAGCCCCGTCGCCCGTCCTGCGTCTGCTCTGGCTTGGAACCCCACTGCCGAACCTCCCGGTGCGCGCGCCCGCAGCCGACGCCTTCACCGAGGTGCTGCTCACTTCACTTCACTGCTGGGTACTGCGAACTGCACCTACCAAACTGCGGTACTGCTCCGACGGCCCCTGATCACTGCGGGCCACCCGGTCCGGTCGTCAGTCCGTCGCCGTCCTGCGACAACCCTGGCTTCGGAACTCCACCACCGGACCGTCCTGCGCACTGCAACTGCGGTACTGCTGCCGGCAGTTCTTCCTGCCGGGCCCTGTTGATCTCGACTACGAGAGAAACCATAGCTACGCCACTGAGCAATGTCTACTCCGGTCGATATAGATTTACGCGTGTTCGACGGTGAGGTAATCGTCCTCGAACGGTGGTGGGGGGTGGGGCGAACCGGGTTGACGGGCTGCAGCCGGGGCGCAAGCCCCGGACTCACGGGTCCGGGCATCGACGGTCCAGAGACCAGGGGAACCTGATGGACATGATGAGCGTCAACGCCGCAACCCTCCCCGCCGCGACGTGCCGCGACGTCCGTCGCCGACGCACGCGAGAGCACCCGGAACTTCCTCGACGGGCTCCTACCGGCGATTACAGCCGAGTCCCGCGACACCGTGGTCCTGGTCGTCCCGGAACCCGTTACCGATGTCCTGCGTCACGGTGGCGGAACCTGGGCCCGGGAGCTGACCGCGCATCCGGACAGCATCGAGGTGGCCGTTCACGACTCCAGTCCGCAGGCCCCGCGCACGGGCTGATGCGTTCTCAGTCCGCGAGACGAAGCAGGTCGGGTACGTGCTCGGGCCGTGACCGGTCGTGGTCGGCGCCACCGGTGAGGTTCACCCATCCGGCGTGGTGAAGCCGCCCAGCAGCCGCCGGTCAGGGGAGCGCGCGGTGACAGTACGGCCACCTGTGACGCGAAGAAGGTCCAGTCGCGCACCTCCTGGTCGTGGCCCGTGGCTCCTCCGGCGCGCAACTCGCTGCGGAGCTCGGCGCGGGCGGGCACACGGTCTCGCACGTCTCGGCCGACCTCGGCTCGCTGGCCAGCGTCCGCTCGGCCGCCGGCAGGATCCGCGACCGGCTCGACCGCGGTGACCTGCCGCCGCTGTGCGGCTTCGTGGGCAATGCCGGCATGCAGTACACGAACGCGCTGCCTGGCGCGGATCCCGTGCCGGGGCCGGAAAGGTGAGGTGACCTGGGTGAGGTCTCCCGTTCGGGTCGGGCTGAACGAGCGAGCGGGGCCCGGTGCGTGCGGCTGCGCGGCGGAGGGGAGGGCATGGCGGAGCCACGCCGGCCGTCGACAGCCCACCGGGTACACACCGGGCCCCGGGAGCACGGCGCGACCCGGGCGAGAGGTCCTAGCGGTGGGAGTGGCCGCGCAGGCGGGCGCGCAGGAGGTTGGGGTCGGTGGCCGTGGTGTAGGCGGCGCTGAGGACGTACACCTCCTTGCCGCGTACCGCGACAGAGGTGGGGTTCTGGAGTCCGTCGCCGGCGTCCAGGACGGTGGTGCTGGTGCCGTCGGGCCGGATCCGTACGACCTTGTTGGGGGCGTTGAGGGCGGCCAGGACCTCACCGCCCCGGCCGGTGAAGGCGAAGTCGTCGATACCGGCCAGGCCCGTTGCCTTCACGCGCGGGACTCCCGCCCGGTCTCCGTAGCGGATCGGGATGCGCAGGAGTGTGCCCTTGTCGAGGTTGGTCACCCACAGCGCCCCGTCGTGCACCTTCGCGCCGTTGGCTCCGAGGAAGCCGGTCGGCGCGAGCTCGGGTGCGGTCGACCAGGCGGTGGGCCGGCCCCCGGAGAGCGGCACGGTCCACACGGTGCCGAGCACCGAGTCGGTGATGTAGAGCCGCTTGCTGTGCCGGTCCAGGGCCAGGCCGTTGGGCAGGCCGTTCGCGGGCAGGGCGGCGACGCGCTTCGGGGCGCGCCCGGGGCGCAGCCGCCACAAGCCTGTCAGGTCGGCGGTCCCGGTCGCGTACAGCACATATGTGGTGCCGTCCGGAGCGTGGACGAGGCCGGTGGTCAGGGGGAAACCCAGGACGGGCGTGTCGACTCCGCCGTCAGCGGGCTCGGGCAGGGTCGCCAGGACGTCGAGGGAGCCGCGAGGCGTGATCCGGGCGATCTGACGGCCCTTGGCGAAGGTGACGTCCGCCGCGCCGTCGGGCAGCAGAGCGATGTTCTCCGGCATCTGGCCGGCGGCCAGGTCGAAGTGGGAGGTGATCCGTACGTCGCTCAGGAGCTCCGCGGGCGCCGCGGTGCTGTGGGAGAGCGGCGCGGCATAGGTCTTCGCCGGTGCCGCGTGGGCGGGCAGGGCCGCTGCGGAAGCGGTGGCTGCCATCAGGGCGGCCGCCGCGATGATCTTGCTGCTTCGTCGGCTGATGCGCTGGGACATGGGTTCCTTCACTGTTTTCGGGCAGGTGACAGCCGCGCCGCGGCGGTGCCGGGGTGTTGGTGGTCGAGGGGTTCGGTTCAGACGGTGTCGGTGCTCGCGTCGGCGTCCGCGCGCGGGGAGACCGCTTCCCGTGACGCGGTGCCGTGGGCGAGCAGCTTCAGAGCCGTCTCGGAAGGGGAGCCGGGAGCGGCTGTGGCGACCACCAGGGCCGCACCGCTTCCTTGCGGGCTCTGCAGCGTCTGCTGAGTGACGGTCAGGGTCCCGACCGTGGGGTGGTGCATCTCGTAATCGGCGACATCGCAGGCCCGGACCCGGTGATCCGCCCACATGGTGGCGAACTCCGGGCTGCGCATGACCAGTTCGCCGACAAGCCCTGCCAGCAGAGGGTCCTGCGGGTACCGGCCGACGGTCAGGCGCAGGTTGCCGACCACGGCCTTGGCCTTGGCGGGCCAATCGGTATATAGGTCGCGGGTGTGCGCGTCGAGGAACACCAACTTGGCCATGTTCGGCCGACAGCCCGGTTCGGCGGGGCTGCTCGGGTCGAGATGGCCGGCGAACAGCGCGTGACCCTGCGCGTTCCAGGCCAGAACGTCGCTACGGCTGCCCATGACGATGGCGGGGGTGCCTCCCAGAGCTGCAAGCAACGCGCCGGTAGCCGGAGTGATGTGCTCGGGGCGGGGACGGGGTGCGGCCTTGCCCCGCTTCCCCGCACGGGCGAGTTCGTGCAGATGCGCCCGCTCGGACTCATCCAGGCGCAGGGCGGACGCGATGGCATCGAGTACCTCGCGGGAGGCGTTGCGCGACTGGCCCTGCTCCAGCCGGGCGTAGTACGGCGCGCTGATGCCCGCGAGCATCGCCAGCTCCTCCCTCCGCAGCCCCGGCACCCGGCGCCGCTCGCCGTAGGTCTGCAGCCCGATGTCGTCGGGATGCAGCAGGCTCCGGCGTGCGTGGAGGAAGTCGGCGAGCTGCCCGTGCTTGTTCATGCGAACGAGTATGCGCGGCACCTCTGAGCCGCGCCTCACCCTGCTGGGGTGCGGATCAGCAGGGTCTGGCTGCCCCCACGCACCGTCCCCCAGCATGAGCCCGCGAGACGCTCGTCCGTCGACGGGCCAGGGCGATCGCGGCCCACACCCGGCCCTCCCGGGCCGCCTGACAACTTACGGAGCAGCCATGAGCGTCACCACGTCCGACAGTGTCGTCTCCGGCCCGCGGAATTCGCCGGCCGGTCTCGATCTGGCGCCCTTCGCCTTCGCCAGGCGGTGCTGGGTCCCCTTGCCGCCGGACTCCGTCTACCGCCTGATCAGCGACGTCTCACTGATAGGGACGTGGAGCCCGAGCGCCGGCGCGGTGCACTACGAGCCGGGGGACGGCCCCTGGGTCGGCGCACGGTTCAGTGGCGGCAACCGCCGGGACGGGCGCGAATGGATCACCCGGTCCGAGGTGGTGCGAGCCGATCCGGGTTCCGCGTTCGCCTTCGTCGTCGGCGGAGCCGAGCACGGCATCGTGCGCCGGGACTGGCGCTTCCATGAGCGGGGCACCGGCAGCATCGTCGAGCAGACCTGGCGACTACTGCGTACCGACCCGGTTCTGGGCGACACCATCGAGGAACTCCTCGCCCTGCGGGACCACATGGCAAAGAGCGCGGAGTCCACCCTGGTCGCACTCGCGGAGTGGATCGCGGGCGACGCCACTCGGTAGCAGGGCTGGCTTCTGCCATCCGCACACCCGCCGGCGGCCCCTGGCTCCGGCGGTCGGGGCGGCAGCCGGAGCGTGCGGGGCGTCGTGGTCGAGGCGTGACGACGGGGAAATCGGGGTCGGGGGTGTCGAGCAGGCCGCCGAGGGTCGCGAAGACCTCCGGGTTGCCTTGAACCCGCACGTCGTCCAGGCCGTTGCCCGCCAGGACTGCGAGCAATTGCGGCTTGGTCAGGGTCAAGGTCAGATCGGCGGCCTGGTTCGGCTCGCTCGTCTCCGCGGCGGTACCGGTGCTGCGGTAGGTGAGGGCCCTGTTGATGAGTTGAAGGTGCCAGGTGCGGCTTTCGTCGGTGACGTTCCACGTCATGGTGAGCTTCTCGTCCCACGCGCGCGTGCCGTCGATGCGGATGGCGAGCGAACCCGGCCGGGGCGATCACCGGAACAGGGGTGTGACCGTGCGGCAGAACGCCGCGGGAGCCGCCGAAGTGATCGCCGTGCGAGTGGGTGTAGATCAGCCCGGTGACCGGGCGGTTCCCGCGGTGCTCGCGGTACAGGGCGAGTGCGGCGGCTGCGGTCTCGGAGGAGATCAGCGGGTCGATGACGATGACACGGTGTCGCCCTCGACCAGCGTCATGTTGGTACGCATCCCCGTCCCAGATCACCCGGCCGTCGTACGTACGGATGACCGCGGACAGAGGGCGGCGACGAAGCCTCGGTCGGCGTCCTCGAAGTCGGACCTGTCGGCGTAATCGAGATCACTCATGGACAACGAATAGCCTAATAAAAAACTATATGCACTTGAATGCATCGCGCGCCTCGCGACATCATCCCTGGAGCCCGCGGCACTCTCCGTGCGGGGGCCAAGCTCGCCGCGGCCTTCGGTGTACCGGTCGCAGCGTGGTCCCACTCCTGTCCGGCCAGGGGTGCTGATGCGTTGTTCGAATTGGCCGATGCTGCGTGCGGATGGGCCGGTCCGGCCGCTGATGGAAATGTCCAACTTTTCGGTGGTCAACTAGAGCCGTTAGTACTCCAGCCGTGGATCGTGATCTCGATGGTGGATATGGCCTATCCGCCTACCCGAGTTCACCGAGACGGAGTGCGTCCTCAATCTCGCTGAGCTTCGCGGAGGACAGGACGCCCGCCCGCTCGATCAGGTCGTCCTGGGACACGGTGGTCAGCCACGTGCAGGGGGTGGAGCCCGGGCGCGGGAGCGCGAACCGCAGCACGCCTTCGAAGGGCAGTCCTTCCATGGCACCTACCTGCACTTCGACGCCCAGACCGCTGATGTCGACGCCCGCAGGAGTGACGACCTGCATCGCCCGGATCCTGGCCGCGTCGTCTGCCGCCAGCAGTACGACCAGCCGCCGCTCGTCGAACTCCACCCACCAGACTTCGCCACGTTGCACATGTCCTCCTGACTCAGGACGGCAGGCGGAACTGCGCGACCCTGACGCGTTGTGGAGACGGGTGCGACAACCGTTGGTCATCGTGCGTTGTGTGGACTGACGAAGAGACGGTGGCCGCAGGTCACAGCATAGAACCCACCCGTTGGCGGGACGCGTCCGAGGGGAAACCACTTCGCCACCAAGCCGGAGCTGGTCACTCGTATGGTCGCCCGGTTCCTGGATGCCGGTCACCAGGCCGCCTGGGTTGCCGGCGACGAGGTCTACGGCGGCAACCCGAAGCTGCGGGCCGCATGGGAGGAACGCGGCACCGGCTACGTCCTCGCGGTGGCCTGCTCGCACGAAGTCACCACCGGTGCGAAGAAGTTCCGTACGGACATCTTGGCCAAGAGGTGCCCAAGCGGGCCTGGCAGAAGCTCTCCGCAGGGGCAGGGGCCGGGGGCCAAGGGCCACCGCTTCTACAACTGGGCAGTCATCGACCTCCCCGACCCCCGCCCCGGGAGTCGTCAGCTACTGCTCCGCCGTTACCGCAGTTATGAACGGCTTCGCGTACTGGCGGGACGGACAGTGCGCCGAGCGGTTCGAGCCGGGCGCCCTCAGCACCAGACCGCACCCACCGCGCCCTGGTGGAACGCGGTTCAAGAGCGGCTCGACGCATCGGGCGAGGAATACCCCGGCCTGGCACCGGTACTGGAAGCGACGGCGCATCACATCGGAACCGTACTTGACACGGAAACCCTCGACGGCCCGCTGCTCACCTTTAGGCTCCAGGACAGCGACCGGACCCCTGGCCCCCCCCCGCCCCTACACCCCAGCCTTCAGACGGCTGGCGGGGCGTTCGTGTCCCCGCCCGGCCGGAGCCACCCCGGACACCCGCCATAGGGCAAGCCGTCAGCAACCCCCAGTACCCGGGCTGTCAGAGACGAGGGCTAGGCCGTTTCGTTTGGATCATCTGGCAGACCAGAGAAAGATGCCCGCGACGTGCAGTCCGGCCAGTAAATTGCCGTTGTCTTCTCGTATCGGGTGGCGATTCCGCGCCACTGTTTCAAGCGGTTGATGCAGCGTTCGACGGTGTTGCGCTGCTTGTATGCCTCACGGTCGAAGGCAGGTGGCCTGCCACCTCGGCTGCCCCGCCGCAGGCGGTGGCCGCGTTGATCGGCCGGAACGGGGATAACCGTCCGGATGCCGCGCCGCCGGAGGTGTTCACGGATGGCCCGCGAGGGATACGCCTTCTCGGCCAGGACGGCCTCTGGCCGAGCCCGGGGCCTTCCACGCCCTCGGGGGATACGCCGGCGGGCCATCACGCCGGTGAGGGCGGGCGCGTCACCGGCCTGTCCAGCAGTGAGGTGGAAGGCCGGTGGCCGGCAGCTGCCGTCGGCCACGAGATGGATCTTCGTGGTCAGCCCGCCGCGGGGACCGGCCGATGGGGTGGTCGTCCGGCTCACCGGCCGGAGCCCCTTTTTCGCGGGTTCCAGCCGCAGGCTTGTGGGCTCGCACGATCGTGGAGTCCACCGAGACAACCCACTTCAGTTCCTCGTCGGCGTCCGCCTGCGCCAGAAGCGCAGTGAACACCCGCTCCCAGATGCCATCGGCGGACCACATACGCAGCCGGTTGTAGGGACACCCCGCCAGTTGCCGTACTTCTCCGGCAGCTGCACCCGCTGTGCCCCGGTCCGAAACTTCCAGACGATGGCGTCGATCACCTCTCGGTGGTCCCGCCACCGGCCACCCCGCTTCGGCACCCGGTCCGGAAGCAACGGCTCGATCCGCGCCCACTGAGCAGTTTCCATCCTGAAATCGCACGTCGTGGGCATGGTGTGGGCGGTAGTTGATGGGCTAAGGCAGGGCAGGTCGACGGTGAGATCGTTAGCACGTGATCGTCTGTCACGGGCGAGGTCGGACGTTCTGGGGGAGGTCCCGGCGGCTGGCAGCTTAGGTTCCGCGGCATGACGGATGCGCCGACGTGGACGGTGCAGCAGCGGCTTGAGCTGAAGGAACGTGCCGAGCTGTTGCGAAAGGGGCTGGCCGGTATGGAGGCGCGGCCGACTTGCCTCGGACTACGACAGCGGGGTCGCGCCGCTGCCCGGCAAGGAAGTCGCGCGGCCGTGGTGCGGCGCCGACAAGCGGCATCGCTGCTCCGGCCGGAGGCCCGGCCGAAGCGGCGAGGGACGGCCAGTGCCGTGAGGCGCTGAATCGCGTTGTCAGAGGCGGGCGCAGCCCAGCGTGGAACTGTAGTGCCTCATGCTGTCACGGGTGTCCGGGCCGTAGATGCCGTCCTGGAAGAGCCCGTACTTCCCCTGGAGGGCCTCAACGGCGAGGAACGTCTGCGGGCCGTAGTAACCATCCGGGACGCCAAGGTAGGCGTAGCCCTCGCATTTTGTCAGGCTTCGCTGCAGCGCCTTCACGGCCGGGTTCTCCGTGGTCTGGTTGAGTACCAGCTTGCAGGTCAGGGTCTTGGAGCTGCCATAGGCGGGAACCGTGACGGAGTGACCCGAGGTGATGGAGACAGCCTTGGTGGTGTTGCAGGTCGGGTATACAGCGGCCGCGCTCGCGGAGGGGGAGACGGCGACACCGCAGGCGAGTACGGCTGCCAGGGCGCCCAGGGCAGCAAGGGCGCGAGGCTTGTTGCGGGACGTGCGAAAAGACATCATGCTCCTAATAGGAGGTATCGGGCAGGCATGAGAATCTTGATCAGAAATCATGATGCTTGCTCTCCCTTGACATGTCTATGCCTCGTCCGTGCACGCTGCGCCTGACACCCGCGTACAAGGCGACCAAGGCCGCCGTGCACATGCTCAGATGGGACTCACCGAGATCGTTTCATCCTGATTTCGCAGGTCACGGGGCTGGTGTGGGTCTGCGATGACGCACTCGTGCCGGTCGTGAGCGTGATTGTTGCTGGGGGATCGTCGGTCACCTGTGGACTTCGGTGTTCGCGAGGACGAGGACGGCCCGCAGGAGGGTGGTCGCGTGGCGGGTGCTCATGCGGACCTTGGTGAGGATGCGCCAGGTCTTGAGGTTGGCGAAGCCGTGTTCGACGGCGGCGCGTTCGCGGTTGAGCAGACGGTTCGCTTCCTTTTCCGCAGCGGTGAGCCGGTGGTTCCGGGTGGCTTTGCGGCCGGTGATGATCACCGGGTCGTCGTCGGGCCGGTCGTCCAAGCCGACGAAGCCGAGGTCGGCCTCGCGGAGTGGGCGGTGATCTTGTCGTGGCGGGCGCCTGTGATCTCGCTGGACCGGCCGGGCCGAGGAGATCCAGATCAGGTTGCCCTTGACGTCGGTCAGCGCGAGGAACAGCAGGCCGTGGGCCTGGTGTTTCCCGCTGTAGTCCCTGCGGTTCTCCCTGCCGGTGCGGCGGTGGGTGCGGATCAGGGTGCCGTCCAGGAGGACGGCCGCGCCGCCCCCTTTGGTGATCTTCTTCAGGGCGCGGTCCAGGCGCGGGGCCCGCGCGGCGAGCAACGTGATCACTTCCTGGACCCAGCGGCGGACGGTGGATGCGGAGACCTGGTTGCCGCCGGCCATGTCCGCGAGCCGATGGTCATGGCGGAGGACTGCGAGCACGATGACGGCCTGGGTGCCGGCGGGGGCCTTGCGCCAGCGTGTGCCCAGCCGGTTGCGCTCGCGGCGTATCAGATCACCGACGAGGTCGAGGGTCCGCTTCGACACCGGAAGCCGAACCTGGGGATTCCTCACGCGTCAGTCAACGGCGCACCGGGACCAACGAGCAGACGATCCGGAGGAAGCGACCCTATGCGCAGGCGTTGCCATCGGTCTCGCCGGTAGCTGACCACCAGGACATCACTCGGGCCGCCATCGCTTCCGGCTCTGACAGCAGAGGGGTGAGACCGAAGTGATCCACCAACTCGTGCCGCAGGAACTCACCGATCTCCGCCTGGTCGGCACCACTGCGGAGCCGCTGGAGTAGAGGAACGAGCATGCAGTCGTACTCGTCCCGCACCTCGTCGGCGATGCCGATCGGATCCCACTCGTTGAGCAGATGCCTCAGGCCCTTCTCGGTGACATCAGTTCCAGGTCGCATCGCTCCAGAGTGCCAGCCGGAACCGCCCGCCTCACGCACCCCTACCTTGATCCAAACGAAACCGCCTAGCCTCGGGCTTTCACGAGGTGGGTTGTCCGACGCTTGATCAAATAGGCGGAGAGTGCTCCTGAACTGCAACGATGGGACTTGTCCAGGGTCCAGTCAGCCGCAGGATAGAAGCGCTCTCCAGGTGAGTAGGCGTATCGGGCTGTACCCGCGCGTCCGTGTCAAGGGCAGTGGCAGCGGGACGGTCTTGCAGGCCGGTGCGGTGCTGTTGGTCGAGACGGTCCGCAAGTTGGGTCAGGACACCGCGATATCGACGGCGTTGGCGCCGTGGCGCAAGCCGCGGGCGGTGCATGATCCGGGCAAGATCCTGCGGCAACGCAGGCTCCAACACCGCGAGCGATCACATCGAAACAGCGCGACTCGCACTGGCCCAACTCCCCGAACACCCACGACGGGGCCGTCGGACACTGATCCGCACCGACTCCGCCGGTGGCACCCACGCCTTCCTCAACTGGTCCTCCAAACCGGGCCGGTGGCTGTCGTACTCCGTCGGAATGACCATCACCGAAGCCATCCACCAGGCCGTGCCGAAGATCCCGAAGAAGGCAGACACCGGCCTAGACTCCGATGGCACCGAACGGCCCGGTGGCTTCGAGTACGGCTGTTCTCTGCCGCCGCCCAGCTGGCCACCACCGGCCGCCGCCGCTGGCTCCGCTTCACCGCCCGATGGCCCTGGACAGATGTGATCACCCCGCGCGATCCAACGGCTCGCAGCCCTACAGAACCCCGGCTGACCAGCAACTCCGACCGCCCCGACGAACCGGCGACATCCCGGAACCGTGGAACCCGGCGCCCACCCGACGCGACAGCCGGGCCGCCAACCTGCCCCAGCCCATGAAATTCCGCACCTCACAAGCACAGAGTCCCCGTCAGCGAACCGACGAGGACTCATGAACGATCGGGGCTAACCTCACGTTTCGTGAAGCGGGCTGCCCGGCGGGTGGTCAGGTAAGCGAATGGCGCCTCTGAACAGCGATGACAAGGAGTGTCGAGGTCCCTGCTCCTGCTGCCGTCGGAGGCACTTCCCAGGTGATCCGGTTGATGCTGCAGTGGGGCTTCCGTAGGAGCCGCCAGCATCTGAGGGTGGTCATGGCGCACTCGCCGAGGCTGCGCATCTTGGCGTGATCGCGGTTGCAGCGCCGACGCCATCCGCGCAGCCCCTTGCCCCGGAACGGGACGCGGACACCAGGACCTACCCTGATGCGCCCTGCCCGCCCAGCACTTGATGCCGCCGGCGCAGAGAGCGGCGGGAATGCCGTGGGTCCGTGCCGCGGTCAGATCGTGCACGGCCCCGGGTAGCGCGTCGTCAACTACCGGTCCGGTCGGAATCGACTCGGTGTGTCGAGGCAGCCCGGAGCGACGCCTGCCCCACCGTTCCCGTCCGCGACAACAAGAACCAACCCGCCGACCCGGTCGTGGACATCGGTGTGGACGCCCGGACAGCCTTCGCCAGTCCCCTCCCAGTAGGAGAGGTGCGTCGAACCTGGGTTACGGGGCCTCGAAATTGGTCACGGCTAGTGCCTTGTCCACCCGGGCCGAGGCCAAGTCGTCGTGGCGGATCACGAAACTCGTGGAGTACTCCTCGTAGGCCCGGGCTTCACTGGCGAGCGATATCCATTCGCTCGCCATCCGGTGCTTTTCCTTCTCCAGGCGGGAGGGCCATTTCGCGATCGGAATGGCTGGGATCTCGCCTGCCTTCTCGCGTCCCGCGAGGGTCTGCTCCGCAATGCTGTTGATCACCGCATCATCGACATACCCGCCGATGACAAGGCCGGCGCCTGACGGCCAGAGGTCGTGGGCCAGAGCCCGAAGTTCGTCCAAGTGCGGCAGGTCACGCTCCATATACCGGACCAACTGCTGCTGGAAGGGCGACATGTCCTCCCAATCGAGATCCTCCCAGAACTCGTGCCAGTCCTCGTCCTCGTCGCCCTCCTGGAGCCAGAGGGGCAGTTCGGCCCCGAGCTCGGCGCTGACGTCGAGCTCCTCGCGGACACAATTGGAGCTAGGGGCTTCCGCGACCGCGGTTTCGGTGCCGGCCGGTACATACACGACTCGCGCGTACCTCCCGGAACTGTCCTCATGGTCCATCTCCTGGTTCACGAAGAAGAGCAGCGTCCCGTCCGCCGGCAGGTCGAAGCCGTCGACTCCCGGCAGCGCCCCGCAATCGACCGAAAGGAGCAACGGCAACGGAATGTCCCCGGCGAGCGGCCACTTCATACCCACCGGCAGCCGGGGCGACCCGCCGAACTGCCCGACCGGAGAGCCACCACCCACGGACAACCCGATCGATAAACGAAGGTGCTGGCTGAATCTGCTGATCTCGTCGTCCGGGATGCCCAACCCAAGCGCCGCCCGACGAAACTCTCCCTGATGATCCATGCCCGAGAAGATAACTTCTTCTCAAACCGGTTCTTTCCTTGGGGTGTTGGTGGGTATGGGCTGTGCGTGGTGGAGCGGTCGGTCACCTTGGATCGTCCCAGCGGATCCGCCTCCAGGCAGGGTCGGGCGCCGTTCACCCGTGCCGATCTTCCGCCGGCTCTGCCGAAAGCGTATCGAATCCATCACCGCCCCAATCGTCACCGGGAGTGCGGTCGGAAATGGCTCATTGGGTGGCCCGCCGAGGGTGAGGCGTCCGTTGAACGCCTTCCTCCGGCGACGAGAGAACGTCGTGGCGGCGAGGAGGCCGACATCGACCTCCTCTACTGGTCCGACGCCCCCGTCTACGCCCCCGCCTTGATCCGCGGGCCGGCTTCCCGGCACAGGTGCCACAGGAGGCGATGTCCCTCGATCCGCTCGATGCGCACACCAGGGCAGATCGCCGACGGGACCCGGGCGTCGGCACGGAGACGGACAAAGGGCGTCTGGCCTGCGAGTTCGAGTGCTATGGGGGAAGCGCGCCGTGGGTGTTACGGGCGATGTCGTGCCGCCGGAAGGACGCTCGCGATGCTGGTGACGCGCGCGCGACGCGCCGCGCATCAGTCGCGGCACGCGGGGCCGCTTCGGTACGGTCCGGAGCACCGCGTCGGCCGTCACCGACGCCGTCAACCTCGTCGGCGCGAAGGACCGTCGGGGAAGTCCCGGTCGGTCATGGCCACCTGTCGAGGACCGGGGTCGGCAGAGCCGCCTCGCAGCGGCCGGCCGACCTGCCGTACCTCGGCAGGGCACGGGACCAGGCCGCGCTCGGGGCGCCCTCGCCGGCGAACGCGCGACAGGTGTCGTCCCGGGTCAGATCTGCTTCTCGCCACCGTCGACGTAGAGGTTGGCTCCGAGGAAGAAGCTGCTCTGCTCGGAGGCGAGGAAAGCCACCACGTCGGCGACCTCGTCCGTGCGCCCGATCCGGCCGAGGGGGACTATGTCGGTGAACTGCGACTTGGTGACGGGTGTGTCGGACGTGTCGACCAGGGCGTCGAGTCCAGGAGTGTCGATGGTGCCGGGAGAGATCGCGTTGACCCGGATGTTGCGGTCCTTGAGCTCGTTGGCCCAGGTCCTGGCAAAGGAGCGGACCGCCGCCTTGGAGGCCGCGTAGGTACCGAACGCCGCGACGCCGTCATCGGCGCGCACCGAGGAGTTGAGGATCACCGACGCGCCGTCGTTGAGCAGCGGCAGCGCCTTCTGAACGGTGAACAGCGTCCCCCGGACATTGACGCCGAAGGCCTGGTCGAAGTGCTCCTCGGAGACCTCCTCCAGTGTCGCGAACGACGCGGTGGCCGCGTTCGCGAAGACCACGTCCAGGCCCTGGCCCCGGTCGCGGACGGCGTCGTACAGGCGGTCCAGGTCGGCCAGGTCGGAGATGTCACCCGTCACCGCGGTGGCCGCCGCCGGGCCGATGGTCTCCACGGCTTTGTCCAGTTCGGTCTTGCGCCTGCCCGTGATGAACACGTGTGCACCCTCGGCCGCCAGACGTACGGCGCTGGCCAGACCGATCCCCGTGCTGCCGCCGGTGATGACGGCGGTCTTGCCTTCGAGCTGTCCCATGCCAACAACCTCCAGAAGTTCGGTACCGATCGGTACTGAATAGACGCTAGCACATCTGCACCGACCGGTACGGAAAGAGGTATGGTTATCCCATGGAGATGACGCGAAAAGCGCCGATCGGCCGGCCGAGGGGTTTCGATGCCGATGAGGCCCTTGAGCGCGCCATGCGGGTCTTCTGGGAGCAGGGCTACGAAGGCGCCAGCCTCACCGACCTGACCAGCGCCATGGGAATCACGCGCACCAGCATGTACGCGGCCTTCGGGAACAAGGACGACCTGTTCCGCAAGGCGTTGGAGCGCTACGCCGAAGGGCCCGCGTCCTACGGGGCCCAGGCCGTGCGGGAGGCCACCGCCCGGCAGGTGGCCACCGTGTTCCTGGGCGGCTCCGTCCGGGCCACGACCCACCCCGATTCCCCCGCCGGGTGCCTCGGCGTCCAAGGCTCCCTCGCCGCCGGCGACCCCGGGGGCAATGCCCGCGACGTTCTCGTCGCCTGGCGCAACGAGCACACCGCTCACCTTCGCGACAGGTTCCGGCAAGCCGTCGACGAAGGCGACCTGCCCCCCGGCACCGATCCCGGACTGCTCGCCCGCTACCTCATGACCGTCGCGAACGGCATCGCCGTCCAGGCCGCCAGCGGTGCCACCCGCGACGACCTGCAGCTGGTGGCCGACCTGGCCATGCGGAGCTGGCCGTTCACCTGACGGCCTGGGGAGGGCGGTCCCGTACACGCCGTGCCTGTCGATTCGACGACCGGGTCCGGACCGCCCCCGACCCGCAGGGCCTTGCGCAACCGGTGGATGTACACCGGCACGCCGCGTTCGCGGCCGGCGGCTCCATTTCCCATACACCGTCGAGCAGTTCCCGCTGACTGAAGGGCCGCCCCGCGACCGGCGCCGGGGCCGGCAGGACGGCTTGCCGGCGCAGATGCCCCAGGTTCAGGGGCCGAGCTTCACCAGGATCCGGGCGAGGTGTCCGGCCATGGTGTCCTCCGGTACGGCGAGAGCTGCGGCGATCTCGTGGTGGTGACGGTCGTCGGCATCGCTGCTCCCCGGGTTCCGGACGGGTCGGTCCGGCGGGCGTCGAAAAGGTAGTGGGGCATCTTCGGCGGGGCATCCGGAACGATCCGGAGTGACACGTGCCCGTCGCGGGCCTGCTCGACCGCCTGCCTCCGGGCCGCCGCCCTCCCCCGACAGGCTCGGCCCCGGTCGGCACGGCACCGCCCAGGACGGAATCGCGGAGGCGCTGCGCGAGACGGCGAAGGGCGCGGGAAGCGTGGGCAGTACGGGGCCCTTCAAGAGGCGTTCGCGCGCCAGGGAAGTGATGAACGGCCCGATTTCGTCCGTACACGCGGTGAACTCGACGTCTCCGTCGCGGACTTCGCTGCCCGGAGCCGTGCGGTCCCGAGGGGGACACGCCACCGCCCGCTCGACACCTCACCCTCCGCGGTCGACGGGGACGACGCCCGCGCCCGCCGACTGAAGCGCGCATTCCGCATACGGCAAGAGCCTTGTCAGGCCGACAGCGGCAGCTCTATTGTCGCGGACAGAAAGCGCTTTCCCCGTTCTGCTGCTTCGCTCCGGTGGGTGTGGCCTCCATGGCGTCCACCGTGGCTTCCGCATGGGCCGCTACCGGCTCCGGCGGGTCGTCCGTGTTGGCCGAGGCGTCGTGATCCGGCGGTCCGGCCGACGGGGTGGGAGCGCGACCACGGCCGTCGCGTCCGGAAGCCGCGAAGGTCCGCCGTCCTGGAATGACATGCGCATGCCATCTATCTGTTCTCGTAATTCTCAACTAATAGGGAGAAATGAGCATGAAGAGACCAGTCGCGCTGCGACTCTACGCGGCCCTGGCCACGACGGCCCTGGCGGTCGCGACCGGTGCGGTCGTGTCGATGCCCTCGGCCTCGGCGGCGGTGACCGGTAGCGCCACCGGCTACGCCACCCAGAACGGTGGGACCACCGGCGGTGCGGGCGGGCAGACGGTGCGGGCCACCACGGGGACCGCGATCCACGCGGCCCTGTGCGGCCGGGCCAGCAGCAGCACCCCGATCACCATCGAGGTCGAGGGGACGATCAACCACGGGAACACCACCAAGGTGTCGGGCGCCAGCTGCAACACCGCCGCGGGCGTGATCGAGCTCAAGCAGATCAGCAACGTGACGATCGTCGGTGTCGGCAGCGGAGCCGTGTTCGACCAACTGGGCATCCACATCCGCCAGTCCAGCAACATCATCATCCAGAACGTGACCGTCCGGAACGTCAAGAAGTCCGGCTCGCCCACGTCCAACGGCGGTGACGCGATCGGCATGGAGAGCGACGTCCGCAACGTCTGGGTCGACCACACCACCCTCGAAGCGTCGGGCGGGGAGTCGGAAGGCTTCGACGGCCTCTTCGACATGAAGGACAACACCCAGTACGTGACGCTGTCCTACAGCACCCTGCGCAACTCAGGGCGCGGCGGCCTCGTCGGGTCCAGCGAGACCGAGCTCTCGAACGGCTTCATCACGTACCACCACAACCTGTACGAGAACATCGACTCCCGCGCACCCCTGCTGCGCGGCGGCATCGCGCACATCTACAACAACTACTACGTGAAGCTCAACGAGTCCGGGATCAACTCCCGGGCGGGCGCCCGCGCCAAGGTGGACAACAACTACTTCAAGGACTCCAAGGACGTCCTGGGCACCTTCTACACCGACGCGGCCGGCTACTGGCAGGTCAGCGGCAACACGTTCGACAACGTGACCTGGTCCAGCCGCAGCAGCGAGAACAACCCCGCCGGGCCCAACCCGCAGTCCAACACCACGGTCAACATCCCGTACGCCTTCAGCCTCGACGCCGCCAGTTGTGTGCCGGCCGTCGTCGCCGAGACGGCGGGTGCCAACAAGGGTCTGAAGGTGTCGAACGGCAGCTGCTCGCCGCAGACGCCGACCCCCACGCCCACCACGCCGACCCCGGACCCCACCACGCCCACCCCGGACCCGACCACCCCCACCCCTGACCCGACCCAGCCCGCCGGGACCAACCTCAGCATCGGCGCCGGCGCCGACGGCTCAAGCAAGGCCAGTGGGACGAGCTTCGGCAATGTGCGGGACGGCAACCTGAACACCTACTGGTCCCCGGCCGGTTCGACCGGTTCCGTCTCGGTCAAGTGGTCCTCGGCCACCGCCGTGTCCAGCGTCAACATCCGTGAGGCAGCGGGCTCCGCGGGCAGCATCGGGTCCTGGCGGGTCGTCAACGGCGACACCGGCGCCGTCCTGACCTCCGGCAGCGGTGCGGGCGTCATCGCCGTACCCCGGACCTCGCTGAGCAAGATCACCTTCGAGATCACCGGCTCGACCGGCACCCCGAAGATCGCCGAGTTCGAGACGTACGCCGGCTAGCGGGAGCGGCCCCGGCATCCGTCCGGGACCGGCCACCGTACGAATCACCCGGATCCGGAGCAGGGCGCGCGGCGGCCACGCCGCGACCCGCACCTGCTCCTGATGCCCGGCACGGGGGCCGTCGCACGCGACGGCCCCCGACTCCGACTCCGCACCGCCGACGCCCCGCGCGGAGCGCGTCCCGCCCTACCCGGCCGGGCCCACAGGGCAGGCCCCGCGCGGTCGGCCCCGAAGACGTCGCTTCCCACGGCGTCGAGACGACGCCGAGAGCTTCCGCACAACAGTTCAGACTGAAGCGGCGCACGTGTCCGTGACCGAGTGGCGGAGAGGGCTTCGACCATGACCGATTTCATCCGTACGGGGAGGCTGTTCCGGGTCGTCGGATTCGATCCGTCCCACCGGCAGCTCTACCTGCAGAGCGAGGCGACGTTGATCGACCGAACCACGACGCACATCGAGATCCACATCGGGCACGTGGAGCTGATGCTCCTCCAGCCCTGTTACCGCAACGGGGTCCACATCCGGCGCGCCGCTCCCGGCGAGTTCTCCGTGCTGAAGGAGCGGCACGGGCTGGAGCCGTCCGCCGCCGAGTACACCTGGATGCTGGACCCTGACGGAGACAGCTTCGTCGTCGGGAGCATCCCGGACTGGCGCGAGGCGGAGTACGCGCTGATGACCGACCGGGAGTCGCTGTTCGACGGGTCCAGGCCCTGGCCGCCGGACTTCCCGGTGGAGACGGGCCACGTCGGCTGACCCGTCCTTCCGTACGCACGGACACGACCAGGTGGATCCGGAGCCCCGGACGGGCGCGCGGACACGGCAGCCGTCCGGGACCCACCGTTGATCCGGGTCCGCCCTGAACGGCTCACCGGGCGGACGCGCCAAAGGAAACGACGTCCGAGCAGCCGGCTCTACGCGGGCCCCGGAGCCGTGGACCACGTCTCCGGCCGCCAGATCGCGGAGCGCTGGAGTGACTGCGGGCAGTGCTTGAAGACCTCGTCTATCTCGATCAGGATCGCGAGGTCCGGGCGCCGGCCCCGCACCGCCATCAGACCGAAGAACGGCGCGTCCGTCAGGACGCGTGCCCGGCCGTTGAGCCGGAGGACCTCCTTGCCCCCGGGGACGAGATGGAGGAGGCCGACGTGCGGGTTCTCCAGGATGTTCCGCAGGCTGTCACCCCTGCGGTTCCCCTGGCGCTCGGGCAGGGCGACCGTCGCCCCGTCCACGACATGGACGAATCCGGGGACGTCGCCGCGCGGCGACGCGTCGCAGTTCCCGGCCGAGTCCGAGGTGGACAGGACGCAGAACGGGGATTCGGCCAGCACCGCCAGGTCCTCGGCGTCGAGCCGCTGCCTGACCTTCTCGATCACGATCGGATGCGGAGTGCCGAGCAGTTCACGGAGTTCCGCGCCCGATCCGAGTCCGACGTGACCCTCGCGGCTGAGGGGAGCCGCGGTGAGGACGGGCGAGGGGCCGTGCGACATGCGAACTCCGGGGACGGGGCGCGAAGGGCCCGGTCCGGGGCCGAACGCCCGGATCGGGTCGGACGGGGTCCGGCTTCTGCCCAGGCCCATGGCTGAACATCTGATATCAGGGTCACCTTAATTGAAGCCCCGGCAGCATGATCAGGGGGTTCCGCGAGGGTGACGTACGCGCACCGCCGCCCGGTCCGCGGGCGCCCATGGGGCGGCGCGCACTCCGGCGGCCGCCGGAGGCGGACGGCCCCGATATTCGGCTGCGGCGGTCCGAGGGGCCTCCCATACTGGGCGGGCCCGATCTCCCACGTCCGAAGGAACGCCCCCGCGTGCAGGCTGCCGTCACCGTCACTCCCGCCCAGATCCCCGACCTGCTGCTCGGACTCGCCACCGTGCGGCCCGTGTTCCTCTGGGGTGCGCCCGGCATCGGCAAGTCGTCGCTCGTACGCGGCTTCGCCGAGTCGCTGGGACTGGAGTGCGTCAGTCTCCTCGGTACGCAGCTCGCACCGGAGGACCTCATCGGCGTGCCGCAGATCCGGGACGGGCGTTCCGTGTTCTGCCCGCCCGAGAGCATCGCGCGCGACGAGCCGTACTGCCTCTTCCTCGACGAACTGAACGCCGCGTCCCCCGACGTCCAGAAGGCCTTCTACTCGCTGATCCTGGACCGGCGGATCGGATCGTACGAGCTGCCCGCCGGCTCGATCGTCATCGGGGCCGGCAACCGCGCCACGGACAACGCGCTGGCCAGGCCCATCGCTTCCGCCCTGGTCAACCGGCTCACCCATGTCCATCTGCGGGCCTCGGCCGCGGACTGGCTGGTGTGGGCGGGGGAGAACGGCATCCATCCCTGGGTGACCGACTACGTCACCGACCGCCCCGACCACCTGTGGTCGCAGCCGCCCAAGACCGAGGAGCCCTTCTCCACGCCCCGCTCCTGGCACATGCTGTCCGACGCCCTGCACTCCTTCGGCCCGGGCATCGGCGAGGAGACGCTGAAGGTGATCGTGCACGGCACGCTGACACCCGCGCACGCCGTCTCCTTCTGCGGATACGCGAAGATCGTGCGCCACTCCTTCGGCATCGAGGCGATCCTCAAGGGCGACGCCTCCTGGCCGGCCCGGATCGAGGACCGTGACCTCCTCTACTACCTGGCCGAGGCGTTCCGCGGACGACTCGTGAAGGAACTCCCACGGCAGAAGGAACACGTCTCCGAGTCGATGCGGCAGACCTCCTACCGGGCCAAGTCGCTGCTCGTGCGGCTCGCGGAGATCTCGGTCGAGGTCGCGCAGACCGTCATCGCGGACGACGCGGACGGCCGGCCCGTGCTGCCCGCCTGGTTCCTCGTCGAGGCGGCACGCGACATGCCCCGGCTGGTCGAGGCCCGGCGATGAACGCGACGGCCGGAAAGGGCGGGAAGGGCGGGAAGAACAAGGGTGACAAACCCGACCCGGCCGCCGAGGCCTTCGCGGCGGGGCTCGTGCTCCTCAACCGGAACCCGGCCTTCGGCGCGGTCGCGTTCTCCGTCTGCCGGCAGCCGAAGTGCGCCCTGACCCCGGCCGGGGGACTGGCGGCCGTCACCTCGGGCGGCGCCGTCCACGTACACCCCACGAAGCGTGCGGAGCCGGCCGAATGGGCCTGGGTCCTCGCCCACTGCGCGCTGCATCTGGGCTTCGGCCATGTGCCCGCCTCCGAGGACGATCCGCGCGTACAGCCCGACAGGTACGACCTCGCCGCCCGCTGCACCGTCGTCAACCGCTTCCTCCTCACCTTCCCGATGGGCCGTCCCCCCGACCACCTGCCCGCGTCCTACCCGGCCGGTGACGAGGAACAGCTCGCAGCCCGCTGGCGACGCGACGGCATCCCCGCCGCCTACGAGCGGTGCGGCACCGCGGGCGGGCACCCCGACCAGGTGCTCACGACCTGGAACGCGTGGAACACCACCGTCCCCGACTGGGAGACCGCCTTCGCCCGCGCGCTGACCCGCAGCGTCTCCACCACCATGGACGCGGCGGGCGGCCGCCTCGACCGGGAGACCGGGGAGCGTACCCCGCAGCAGCCCTGGGACCGCGCGCTGAACTGGTTCGTGTCCTCGTACCCGCTGCTCGGCGGCCTCGCCGCGGGACTCTCCGTCGTGGCCGACGCCGAACTCGCCCGCGCGCAGGGCATCGAGATCGCCGCGGTGAGCTCGGCAGCCGGTGAGATCTACGTCAACCCGCTGCGCGCACTCACCGACGGGGAATGGCGGTTCGTGCTCGCCCACGAGATGCTGCACGCCGCCCTGCGCCACGGCGAACGCCGAGGTGGCCGCGACCCGTTCCTCTTCAACGTCGCGGCCGACTACGTCGTCAACGACTGGCTCGTGCAGATGCGCGTCGGCGACATGCCCGAGGGCCTGCTGTACGACCCGGAGCTGCGCGGCCTGTCCGCGGAGGAGGTGTACGACCGGATCGTGGGCGACCTGCGCCGCCGGCGACGGCTCGCGACCCTGCGGGGCAGAGGCGCCGGTGACATCCTCGGCGAGCCGCTGCCGCACGCCGGCGCCCGCCCGTACGCCGACCTGGACGAATTCTACCGGCGGGGCCTCGTCCAGGGATTCGACCTGCACCGCTACGGCGAGCGCGGACTGCTGCCCGCAGGGCTGGTCGAGGAGATCCGGGCACTGGCCCACCCGCCCGTGCCGTGGGACGCGCGCCTCGCCCGCTGGTTCGACGAGTACGTCCCCCGGCCGGAGCCCGTACGCTCCTACGCCCGCCCCGCCCGGCGGCAGGCGTCGACCCCGGACATCCCGCGCGCGGGCCGGTACTTCCCGCCCGAGGAGACGGCCCGCTGCACCTTCGGTGTCGTGCTCGACACCTCAGGCTCGATGAGCGGCGCCCTGCTCGGCAAGGCCCTCGGCGCCATCGCCTCGTACGCCGAGGCACGCGACGTACCGGCGGCACGGGTGGTGTTCTGCGACGCGGCGGCGTACGACGCGGGGTACCTGCCGCCTGCCGAGATCGCGGGCCGGGTGCGGGTGCGCGGCCGGGGCGGGACCGAACTCCAACCGGGCATCGACCTGCTGCGGCGGGCCGACGACTTCCCGGCGGCGGCTCCCGTGCTCGTCATCACCGACGGCTGGTGCGACACGCTGCGGATCCGCCGCGAGCACGCCTTCCTGATTCCGCAGGGCGCCTCGCTGCCGTTCACGCCACGCGGCCCGGTGTTCCGGCTCAGCTGAGGGCCGTACGTCCTGGGAACCTCGCGCGCGTGGGTCCCGGCACCGGCGTCCCGCGCGCGCGTCCCGGGCATCCGCCCGGGACCGCCGCGGACCCGGCAGGTTACGGCTTGCGTCCCACCGCCACGTAGCCCGCGCTGACGATGTCCTCCTGGCCGGGGATCGGGTCGCCGAGCTCGGGGTGCCAGGCCTCGGCCGCCACGATGCCGGGCTCGACCACCTCCAGCCCCTCGAAGAACGCGGCGAACTGGGCGCGGTCGCGCGGCGCCAGTGTCAGCGTGTTCTTCCTGTACATCTCGTCCACCTTGCGGGCCTCCTCCGGGTGGAAGTCGGCGGTGAGGTGGGAGATGACCACGTGACTGCCCGGCGCGAGGACTCCGGTCAGCCGGTCCACCAGCTCGTACGCGCCGTCCTCGTCGCTCAGGAAGTGCAGCAGCGAGATCAGGGAGAGGGCCACCGGCTCGGTGAAGTCCAGGGTCCTGCTCGCGTGTTCGAGGATGGCGTCCACGTCGCGGGCGTCGGCCTGCACGTAGTCGATGGCACCTTCCGGGGTGCCGCTCAGCAGCGCCTCCGCGTGGGCCAGCACGATCGGGTCGTTGTCGCAGTAGACGACCCGGGCGGTGGGTTCGGCCCGCTGGGCCACCTGGTGGAGGTTGGGTTCGGTGGGTATCCCCGTACCGATGTCGAGGAACTGCCGGATGCCCTGGCCGGCCAGCCAGCGGGTGGCGCGGTGCATGAACGCGCGGTTCACCTTCGCCATCACCGGGACACCCGGCTCCACGGCGAGCATCTGGCGGCCCATCGCCTCGTCCACCGGGTAGTTGTCCTTGCCGCCGAGGAACCAGTCGTACATCCGCGCGGGATGGGGCTTGCTGGTGTCGATGTGCAGCGCGGCGGCGTCGTTGCCCGGTCGGGACATGGCGAACTCCAGATGCGTGAAGAAAGAGTGGATGAGCGGCGCACTGCAAGAATAAGCAACTCGGGTGCGATAAAAGCGGGGTTGGCCCTCGCGGCCGTCCGGAGCGTTCACGGAGACTGGCACGGACGCCGTGCGAGGACCGGCCGGCGGGCCGAAACCGTGACCCGACCGGTGGGCCTCGACCGGGTACCTGCGGACAGGTGCCGCCACCCGTGACGGGGCAGGGCTCAGGCAGGTGGCTCTGTGGGCGCGAGTCCCGGCGGGGCCTCCGCCGCGGGGTCGGGCTCCGGCCCGGCCGCAGGTGGCGGCAGGGCGGCGCGGGCGCGGACCATGTCCGCCCGTGCGTACGTGAGGTAGCCGATCGCCTTGATGATGCCGGCCACCCCCAGGGCCGTGGCCGACAGCAGTCCGCTGACCGCCGCGATGAGCTGCACGGTCTCCGACGGTTCGAAGCCCGGCGGATCGGGCTGCCCGAGCAGTGACCGCCCGGCGAGGAAGGCGACGCCGTACCCGATCAGGGACGCCCCGAGGAGCAGGACGATCTGCCGGCGCTCCGCCGTGCGTTCCCGGGCGTCCAGGTCCTGGAAGCGCGCGGAGCTCCTCGTGGGCGGTGCCCCCGCGCCCCGGAGCGCCAGGAGGGCCGTCGTCACCGACGTCCCGCCGATGACCGCGAGCACCGGCCACAGGGAGGCGGGCCCCGCACCGTCCACCACGACGACCGAGGCCAGGGCGAGGACGCAGGCCGTGAGCAGCACCGTGAGACGTCGGGCGGCACGGCTGGACACCGGCGCCGGTCCGGGGAAGGGGAGCTCCGGAGTGGGGCGGACCTCGCCGTCCCGGATTCCGCCGAGGACCCGGACGCCGCCGCCGGCCTGTCCGCCGCTGAGCAGGACGAGCAGGTCGAAGTGGTGGCCGGGGGCGAGTGGGACACGGGGGAGGCACAGGGTGCCGCCCTCGTACCGCAGTCCGGCCGCCGGGGTGATGTGCTCCGTCAGACTCTCGGCGCCGGGCGACGGGACGACGGACACACCCCGGACGAAGCGGTCGGTGAACTCGGCGGCCAGCCCGTGCAGGTCCCGGCCCGTGTAGTCGCCCCGCGCGATGCTCCGGTGGCCTTCGTTGGCGATCCGGAGGTGCACGAGCGTCTGGTCCCCGGAGACATGGGAGGGGGCGAAGAGGTGGCCGATGCCCGTCGGCCCCGATGCGGCCACGGCGCTGTCCAGTCCGACGCGGTATCCGAGCCGGCGGTGGCGTCGTGCCCGGTGCTCGTGCAGCGGTGCCCACAGGGCTGCGGCCACCGCGAGGAGGGCCACCGCGAGGACGGCGCCCCGCCCGAACCACGTGTCCGTCATGGAACTGAGCCTCCCCGGCAACTCGGCTTCCCGGACACCCTGTTCCCAGGGATCACCGGCTTTTCGCCCCGCCCGTGCCGCTCACGACGAATGGTCGGTGGACGCTGCCCCCGCGCCTTCCGCTTCCGCCTCCCGATGATGCGCGGAGTCCACGAGCAGGGCGGCTCGCGTTCACTTTCCGTGGTGGCCGCCCGGCCCAGGCAAGGCGGCCGGGCGCGACTGTCGCGAAACCTTCACATTGTCTTCATGGCGCCCCGAGGGGCCATTCCGACCGTAAGTGCACGGTAGCTACAGGGAATTACCTAAACGCACGATGATAAGATCATCTGACTTCCAGTTGGGCTGACGGTGTGGGGGGCATCCCGAGGGATGCAATCCGTGGTTCCACTTTTGGAGTGGCCTTCCCGGCCGTGCCCGCACCGTGGTACTTCCAGCCCCGGTCTGTGGCATGCCGAGCGGGTACCAAGACGTATCCATAGCCATGGCACTTGAAGTGAGTCTCATGACATTTCCCAACGGCCCCACCACTTGGGCACTGGCTGTCGTCGCGCTGGTCGCACTCGTCGCTGTGGGCGCCGTCCTGCGGGCTCGAGTGACCAACGTCGGGCTGCGCAGACAGAACGCTCAACTGCTGCGGGAGCGCGAGACGCTGCTGCAGCACCGGGAACAGCTCCAGGCGGTGAACTCCGACCTGTCCCGTCGTCACGACGCGGAGCTGTCCGAAGTCCGAAAGGACGCCGAGGAGGAGACGAAGACAGTCCTCAAAGCCGCGGTACGTACCCTTCAGGGTCTCGCGGACGAACAGCAGCTGGTCATCGAGAAGGCCCAGACGAAGTATGGCGACGACCCACAGATCCTCGCCGATCTCATGGCCATCGACCACACGAACAACCAGTTCGGACGGCGGGCGCAGGGCATCGCGGTGCTGTGCGGCGGCTGGCTCGGACGCCGGGAGACCGTCGCCTCGGCCTACGACGTCGCCCGCAGCGCCCAGGGCCGTATCCGGCAGTTCGACCGGGTGCGGATCAACGGGCAGGTGAACTTCTCGGTGGTCAGCCGGGCGGTGGAGCCGGTGGCGGTGGTGCTGGCGGAGCTGCTGGCCAACGCGACCAACTACTCCGCGCCCGGCACCCCCGTGGAGATCAACATCCAGGCGGTCCCCAGGGGGGTCTGTCTCATCGTGGACGACGCGGGTCTCGGCATGGGGCAGGAGGAGAAGGACCGCGCCGCGGCACTCCTCGCCCCCCAGGCCGCGATCAGCGTCTCCAGCCTGGGCATCCCCCCGCAGTTCGGGTTCGCCGTCTCCGGCCTGCTGGCCGCCCGATACGGATTCAAGGTCTCGGTCGACTCGGTATCCCCCTATGGAGGCGTGCGCGCAGTGGTTCTCCTGCCCGATGAGCTGCTGAGCGGTGATGTGCCCCCGCCGGCCGCCCACGAGGTGTACCGCGAGGAGGCGCCGGAGCCCTCGCCGTACGAGGCCCCCGCCCCGGCTCCCACCCCGCTGTTCCCCTCGGCCGCACAGACCGCAGCCGCCCGGCCCGTGGTCAAGGACACCACCGCGGGCGGCCTGCCCAAGCGCCGCCGCCAGAGCCCCGTCTCCGTGGTGCCCCCGGCCGGCTCCGAGCACGAGCCCGTGCCCGGCAACGAGGCCACGGCATCCCGGCTGGGCGCGTTCCAGCGCGGAACCCGGTCCGGGCGCGACACGACGACCACGGAAGGATCCGAGATCCAGTGAACCCCGATCTGTCCTGGGTGCTCAACGACGTACTCCAGGTACCCGGCGCTCAGCACGCGATCCTCGTCTCCGCAGACGGCCTGCTGCTCGCCAGCTCCGACGAGATCGGCAGGGACGACGCGGAGACGGTCGCCGCCGCGATGAGCTCGATGCAGTCACTGAGCCGGGCGGTCGCCCCGTTCGTCGGACGGCAGTCGCCCGGCAGATGGCGGCAGACGCTCCTCGAGTACGAGGGCGGCTGGATCTTCCTCATAGCGGCGGGCAGCGGCGCCTACCTCGCCGCGGCAGCGGTGGCCGACGTGGACATGGAGGCCATGTCCTTCCGCATGCAGCAGCTGGTCAGCGCGCTGGGGAAGGCGATGTCCACACCTCCGCGCCAGAGTGCGGGAAGCGGCACGTGACGTCGCCGGGCGAGGAACAGCAGGTCAGCGGCGGTTTCGTCCGGTCCTACGTCATCACCGGCGGACGCGGACTGCCGGAGGCGGACGAGCTGACCCTCGTCACGCTGGTCACCATCGCTCCCGACCAGGAGCCGTACCGGAATCCCAGCCCGGAGATCCGGGCGATCTGGGAGCTGTGCTCCGGCGGCTACCTGTCGGTGGCCGAGGTGGCCGGCCGGCTGGAACTGCCGGTCGGTGTGGTTCGCCTCCTGCTGAAGGACCTTTCGGATCAGGGGCACTTACTGCGACGTAAGATGCCGCCCCCCGCTCAACTGGTTGACAAGAAGATCCTCGAGGAGGTGTTGCATGGACTCCAGGCCCGTTTCGGCTGAGAACATCTATGTGCCGGACGCGGTCCAGCGCGCGGTGAAGATCCTGGTCATCGGGCACTTCGCCGTGGGTAAGACGACGATCATCGGCACCCTCTCCGAGATCAAGCCGCTGCGTACCGAGGAACGGATGACGCAGGCCGCGGCCGACATCGACGACCTCCGGGGCGCGCCGGGCAAGCAGACCACCACGGTCGCGCTCGACTTCGGCCGTCTGACACTCAGCGACGAGCTGGTGCTGTACCTCTTCGGTACACCCGGCCAGCAGCGGTTCGTGGAGTTGTGGGAGGACATGGCGCGCGGCTCGCTCGGCGCCCTGCTCCTCGTCGACCCCGCCCGGCTCGCCGACACGTTCCCCGTCATCGACCTGGTCGAGAAGTACGGACTGGAGTACGCCGTCGCGGTCAACAGCTTCGATCCCGACACCCGGCACGAGGAGGAGGAACTGCGTGAAGCACTCGACCTCCTGCCGGACACCCCGGTCGTGTACTGCGACGCCCGGGACCGGGACTCGTCCGCGAGGACACTGATCACGCTCGTCCGGCATCTCCTCGCCCGGGCCGCCTGACACCGTTCCCTTCCGCCGTCCACCGCGGTGCCCGCCACGGCCCGCGAATCTTGCAGAGGAAGCACACATGGACTCTCGTCCGAGAGCCACTGACGACAACCCGCCCCCCGAGTGCCCCATGCACCAGGGACGGCAGACGTCCCTGTACGGGGCGGAGTTCGCGGCGGACCCCCACCGCGTCTACGACGCGTTCAGGGCGCATGGCCCCGTGGCGCCGATCGAGCTGGCACCCGGCGTCGAGGCGAACCTGGTCGTGGAGCACGAGGCGGCCCTGCGCGTGTTGCAGAACCCGGCCCTCTTCGCCCGCGACTCCCGGCGCTGGAACGCCCTCCAGGAAGGCCGCGTCCCGCTCGACAGCCCCGTGCTGCCGATGATGGCCTACCGGCCCAACTGCCTGTTCACGGACGGCACCGAGCACCTTCGCCTGCGCAAAGCGGTCACCGAGAGCCTCGGCCGTCTCAACGCGAGCCGGCTGAGCCGGGACGTCGAGCGCATCGCCGACTACCTCATCGACCAGTTCATCGAGCGGGGCAGCGCGGACCTGCTCAACGAGTACGCCAAGCTCCTGCCGCTGCTGCTCTTCAACCAGCTCTTCGGGTGCCCCAGCGACATCGGCGACCGTCTGACCCGCTACATGTCGGCGATCTTCGACGGGGAGGACGTGCTGCGGGCCAACGCCGAACTGACGGCCTGCCTGATGGAACTCGTCGCCCTGAAGCGGCGGGTGCCCGGCGAGGACATCACGTCCTGGCTGATCCAGCACCCGGCGGGCCTGCGGGACGAGGAGCTCAAGGACCAGCTCGTCATGCTGATGGGTGCGGGTGTCGAGCCGGAGCGCAACCTCATCGGCAACGCGCTGCTCCTCATGCTGTCCGCGGACGGCCCCGGGTCGGACCGGGCAGGCTCCGGGATGCTCGTCGAGGACGCGCTCAACGAGGTGCTCTGGGACAACGCGCCCATCGCCAACTACGCCACGCACTTCCCGGTCCGGGACGTGGACCTGGGCGGGACGATACTCGCGGCGGGCACTCCCGTGCTGATCAGCTTCGCGGCAGCGAACAGTGACCCCGCGCTCACCGACGCGCGGCGGACGCTGAGCAAGGGCGCCCACCTCGCCTGGGGCGCGGGTCCGCACGTCTGCCCGGCGAAGTCTCCGGCCCAGCTGATCGCCCTCACCGCGATCGAGAAGATCCTCAACGTCCTGCCGGACGTGACGCTGGCCCGCCCCGCCTCGGAAGCGGAATGGCGTCCGGGGCCGTTCCACCGGGCCCTGGTCACCCTGCCTGTCCGGTTCACGCCCAGCGCCATGCGGCATACCTCCACAAGCGGACAGGGCACTTCCGCCTCTCTGACGGTCGATCGCGTGGGCCCTGCGCCGGTGTACCGCGAGGCCGCGGAGCCGCAGAAGAAGCCCAAGGGATGGTGGAGTTCCTTCCTGGACGTCTTCCGGGTCTGAGCCCTCCGGTGTCACCGCGGCACATGCTTCACACGATCACCACGTGTCGCGGTGACGCCGACCGCCCCAACTGTGACATGGGCAACACCGATTCATGCATGGTGCTGATAAGCGGAGGGGAGGTTCTTGATGGTAACCAGGCGTCAAGGCAAGGACTCTCTGCGTGAGCACCATCAGTGGCACCGTCAGACCCCCCGTCGATCGACGCACCCTTGTCTCACTTCTCCGGCGCCTCAACTCCCCGGCCGGACAGGCCGACCCCTACCCCCTCCTGGGTGAGCTCAGATCCATGGGAGACGTCGTACCCGCCCCCTGGGGCGGCGCGTACTTCGTCACCGGATTCGACGCGTGCAACCAGGTTCTTCGCGGACGCGAATGGCTTGCGCCGGACTTCGCGTGGCAGGAGCGGCAGGCGTACACGGAACGCTGGGAAGCACCAGCCACCCAGGAGATGACGAAGACCCTCTCGCGCCTCAACGCCCCCGAACACACCTGCCAGCGGCGCAGCCTGGGCAATCTCTTCGACCGTCGGACCATCGAGCGGATGACCCCGGACATCGACCGGGACGTCAGCCGCCTCCTCGACGGGCTGGAGGAGCAACTGCGTACCGGACCCGCCGATTTCGCCGGGACGGTCAGCGAACAGCTGCCGATCAGCACCGTCGGCGCGTGGCTATCCCTCCCCCCGGAGGACTATGCGCACCTTCTGGAGATCACCCACGACCAGGTGTACGCACAGGAGCTGCTGCCCAGCAGGAGCCAGCTCGCCGTCTCGGCGGAGGCGACGCTACGGCTGCGGGCGTACTTCACCGAGCTGATCCGGAAGCGCCGCGCCACTCCCGGGGACGACGTGCTGAGCGGCTGGATACGCACCTGGGACGAGCTCGAACCTGACCGCGAGGCGGCGGACGAGGTCCTCTACCGGCTGACCATGTTCATCACCATCGCCTCGCTGGAGACCACCGCGACGCTGCTCTCGTCGGTGGTGTGGCACCTGCTCGACGAACCGGGCCGCTGGACCTGGCTGCGGGAGCACCCCGAACACATCGAGGCGGCCATCGACGAGGCCCTTCGATACGACCCGCCCATACACATCAACACGCGTGTCGCCGCCGCCGATACGGAGCTGGCAGGGGTCCGGGTGGCGAAGGACACCATGGTGCACGTGATGTACGGTGCCGCCAACCATGATCCACGCCGCAACCCGGATCCGCACACCTTCGACATCCTCCGGGCCGGAAGCCACCTCACCTTCGGAGGTGGTGCGCACTACTGCCTGGGCGCCGCCCTCGCCCGACTGGAGACCCGCTCCATGCTCACCCAGCTCCTGCGCCGCTTCCCCACGCTGCGCGCCGAATCGCCCCCCGAGTTCGCCTCCCGCATGGTCTTCAGGCGGGTCACCTCGCTGGGTGTCGCGATATGAAGCTCTCGATGCCGGCCTTCCTCCAGCCCCAGGGGCAGACCGCCCACCCGGTGCGCACCCTGCGCGAGGGGCCCGTCCTGCGCGTGGAACTGAACGATCCCGAGAACGGGAACGTGGTCAGCGGCGCGATGCTGGACGGCCTGCTCGACGTCCTGGCCGTACCGGACCCCGAGGTGCGGGTGCTCGTGCTGAGCGCGGCGGGGGAGGACTTCTGCCTGGGCGGTGACCGCACCGAGTTCGCCGACTGGCTGGACGACGACCCCACCGGGCGCGGCATACGCATCGCGGGCGACAAGGCGCGCCGGGTCTGCGAGGCCCTCTCCACGAGCCAGGCCGTCACCATCGCCGCCGTACAGGGCAAGGTCATCGGCGCAGGCCTCGCCCTCGCCCTCTCCTGCGACCTCCGGGTCGGTGCCGACACCGCGAGCTTCAGGCTGCCGGAGCTGGCCCTCGGCCTGCCCACCGCCTGGGGCGGTGTCCTTCCCCGGCTGATCCACGAGGTGGGAGCGGCTCGCGCCCGCGAACTCATCCTCACGGGACGCGCCTTCGACGCGACGGAGGCGTACGGCCTGTCCGTCCTGCAGCGCGTCGTGCCCGAGGACGCCCTCGACGAGGCCGTACGCGCTTGGGCCAAGCCCATAGTCCGCCGCCCCGAGGCCGCCCTGCGGGTCACCAAGGCCGTACTCAACTCCTACGCCGCGCCCACCCGGCTGGGCGATACGTCCCTGCTGGACGCGGAACTCCTGGCCTCGGTCGCCGCCGCGACCAGGCGGACGCGCGGCACGGGCGGGACAGGGCCGGTCCCGATGCGGTAGGGCGGCTGTCACACCGCCGCGTCTGCCGGCCATGGCACCGCCGCGTCGCACCGCCGCGTCGCACCGCCGCGTCGCACCGTCGTCCGTCCGTCGGCCCGCCCGTCCGTAGGCCCGCCCGTACGAGAGGGCCGGCGATGCCGGAACATCGGCCCGCGTCATGTCCTGGGTGCGGAGCCGGGCGCGGAGTCGGCTTGCGGCCTGAGGCGGGGGACGGCAGGGTTCGGAAGCGTGGCCACTCTGCTGATCGTCCATCACACCCCTTCGCCGAACTGTCAGGCGCTGTTCGAGGCAGTGGTCTCCGGCGCCACGACGGACGGGATCGAGGGGATCCAGGTCGTACGCCGCGCGGCGCTCGCCGCCACGGCGTCCGACGTGCTCGCCGCCGACGGCTATCTCCTCGGCACCCCTGCCAACCTCGGCTACCTCTCCGGTGCGCTGAAGCACTTCTTCGACCAGGTGTACTACCCCTGTCTGGACTCGACGCAGGGCCGGCCCTTCGGCTACTACGTGCACGGCGGCAACGAAGTCACCGGAGCCGTGCGGGCCATGGAGTCGATCACGACGGGCCTGGGCTGGCGCCGTGCGGCGGACGCCGTGACGGTGACGGGTGAGCCCGCCAAGGCCGACATCGAGGCGTGCTGGGAACTGGGCGCGACGATCGCCGCCGGGCTGATGGACTGACGGAGCGGCCCGCCCGTCAGGGACCGCCGAGCTCGGCTATCAGGTCCGCGTCGCGCATCCCCGGCAGGACGTAACCCTCGCTCGCGTCCCACGGGACGTCCAGGTCGTCCATGTGCACCCGCCAGTCGGCCCCGTCGAGGGCACGGCGCAACTCCGTCACGGAGTCGAGCACATGGGCGATCACGGGCAGGAGACGACCGGGTTCGGAGGGCATCTTGGTGGAGCCCGCCAGGATCTGGCCCTCGTCCCCGTCGCCCCGCTCGTACACGTGCAGGCTGTCCTCGTCCTCGTAGGGGAAGGACGCGGCGTGGGCCGCGACGATGCGCGTGACGGAGGCCGCCTCGGACGCGGTCAGCGGTTCCGTGCGGAGGGCCGTGTAGTAGAGGGAGACGCTCATGCCGTGAGCGTAGGACGTCGGTCTGACAACGCCGGATCGCCGGCGCACCGCGGGGGCCGGAGAACGCCCGGCGCGTCGGGCGGTGCGGCGGTCAGGTGCGGTCGATGTGCACGCTGGTCGACTTGACGCGGGCGGTGGCCCGCATACCGACTTCGAGGCCCAGCTCCTCCACGGCCTCCCGGGTGAGGAGTGAGACGAGCCGGTGCGGGCCCGCCTGGATCTCGACCTGGGCCGCGACGTCACCGAGCTTCACCGCGGTGACGATGCCGGGGAAGGCGTTGCGCGCGGAGGTGTACGAGGCCTCCTCGTCGCCGGTGCCCGCCTGGGCGACCTCGACGGAGAACGCGGCCAGATCACGGCCGTCGACGAGCCTGCGCCCGTTCTCGTCGCGATGGGTCGCGACCCGGCCGGCGTCCGCCCAGCGGCGCGCGGTGTCGGGGCTGACGCCGAGGAGACGCGCCGCCTGCCCGATCGTGTAGGACTGCATGTGCCACACCTTAGGCGCCGGGGGACTCGTCCCGCGGACGGGCCGCCCCGGCCCGCGACGGGAGCGTGTTCGACGGTGCCGAGGGCATGATGCTCGACCGCACGCCCACCGCCCACCTGGCGTTCGGCGCCGGCGCACACTCCTGTCCAGAGCAGGCGCTCGCCCGTACGGAGCTGCAGACGGTGCTGGACGTGCTGCTCCGCCGGCTCCCGTCACTCGACCTCGCGGTCCCCGCCGAGGACCTGCGCCGGCTGGAGGGGCTGATCGTCGGCGGGGCCGGCCAGGGCCGTCGTCACGCCCGCCTCGCCACGCCTGCCGCCGTCCGACCGGTCCGGTGGGTGTGATGTTCGGGGCGCGCCCGTCGCTGGGCCTGTGGGAGGAGCAGGTCCTCCCACGGGACAGACGGGGAGTCGCAGGTGAGGGGACGGAGCGTGAGCTGCCGGATTCCGGTGCCCGGACGCGCGTTACGCGGCGTACGCGCGCGAGGGGGCGGCCGGTGATACCCCGGCCCATCGAGGCGCTGGAGCGCCTGCTGCCGACGACGTACGGCATCGACGAGCAGGTCGACTGGGCCGTCGCGGAAGCGCGGTGGGGTGCTTCCTTCCCCGCCGACTACAAGGCCTTCATGGGGGCCTACGGGGAGGGGTACGTCGACGATGTGATCGCCGTGCACCGACCACTGCCCGCCGACACTCCCGACGGGAGCCGCCCGGCCGATGCCATGGCCGACGGGACCGGTGCCGTCCGCGAGGTGTGGCGGGTGGAGGCCGACGAGATCTGGGCCGATCCGGCAGGCCCGGACATGGTGCTCGATCCCGGTGCGCTGCTCGCCTGGGGCACGACCACCGAGGCGGACATCCTGTGCTGGCTGACGACGGACGACGACCCCGACCGCTGGCCCGTGGTGGTCTGCGGCCGGCACACCGTGCCGACCTTCGCGCTGTACCGCTTCGGGATGGCCGAGTTCCTCCGCAGACTGCTGGCCGGCGGCTTCGACTCCGTACCCCTCAGCGTGGACAGGGTGAGGAGGCGGAAGTCGCACGCTTTCGTGAGCCTGGTCGTCCAGCGGGCCCGCCGCAGTGCCGGCCTCGACCCCTGGACGGGGGAACCGCCGGGCGGCTGAGGCGCCCGGCACCGGTCGCGGCGCCGGGGCGGGGCCCGTGTGCCGCGTGCGGGGATCGGCTCAGTGCGGCCTCCAGGTGAGCTTGCCGCCGCCCACCCACCGGACCGCCGCCGGGTCGTCGAGGTCGTGGACCGTGATGCCGGCAGCCCGCGCCGCGAACAGCACGTCCGTCATCGAGGTCACCCGGCCGACCATCTCCCCGTCGATCTGCAGGATACGGAAGGGCGGATCACCGGCCTGGACGGGCAGGACGGTGATCCGCGGGTTCGCGGGGGCCTGCGGCTCCGTGAGGCTCTGCGGGTCCGTGGAGCTCCGGGGGTCGGTGAGGCTCTGCGGGTCCGTGGAGCTCCGCGGGTTCCGGGGGCTCGTGGGGTCGGGGTGCGCGCTGTCGGTCATGCGCTGATCGATTCCACGCGGTCGCCGCCGGTATGCCCGGAAGCGCACCAGTGAGCCGTATGCCCGGTTTGGTGCATTACTGGGAATTCCTCCTGTAATCCGTAAGAGGCCATTTCGTGCGACCCGCGAGCTTCCAGTAGGGCGCAAATCGCCCTTTTCGGACCCCGTGACCAGGGTCACTCCCGCGCGTCCCGGGCGCATCGACATGTCGACCGGTTCCCTTGTGCCCCAAGAAGGTTGGCTTCGCGGGTGTGGGGTGGATTACATGAATTCCCGTGAATCGATCTTGCGAGTGAATTGTGATCACCAATTCGGGGCTTGTTCCTTTCGCTATTTCTCGCCTACGGTCACCCTCACTCCGGATGGAACGCCGAATCCTGCCGCCGTCCGGGAACCCGACCACATCTCGTACGGCAGGAGCGGGGGACCCAGGTAAGCGCCGATCCGGTATCCGGAACGGCTCGGGGTGAAGTCGCATTCACGTGCGGCCGGGCATCTCTAGCCCGAACCCGACAGCTCACTTCGCAGGCGGCGGAGAGGAATTCACCATGCCCGGAATGGGTAAGCACCGTAGTTACAGGACCAGTTCGCTGACCCGCGGCATCATCGCCGTGACCACGGGCGGCGCCGCTCTGGCCCTTCCCGTGCTCGGCGCGACCGGAGCCTTCGCCGCCCCGGCGCAGCCGGTCGCCGCCGAAAAGTCGGCCACGTCGACTGCCGTGTCCGGCAAGGCGACTGCCGCACAGAAGTCCGCGCCCGTCACCTATTCCGTGATCGTTGGCGATTCCCTTTCCAAGATCGCACGTGAGCATTCCGTCGACGGCGGCTGGAAGGCGCTGTACGACGACAACCGAAAGGTCGTCGGCGCAAACCCCGACCTCATTCACGCCGGTCTGAAGCTGACGATCGGCGCGAAGGACGGGAGCAAGTCGGCGGACAAGGCCGCAACGGCGGACAAGGCCGAGTCCAAGGCGTCCGGTTCCGCCGACCGCGCCGAGCAGAGCGCCGACAGTGCCGACCGCTCGGACCGCACCGACACCGCGCTCGCCGCGCAGGGTGCGCCCGCCGCGGAGCCGGTGGCCGCTCCCGCCGCCGCACCGGCCACCTACACGAACGACCTCGACGGCTGGATCAAGGAGTCGCTGGCGGTCATGGCCGAGCACGGCATCCCCGGCAGCTACGACGGCATCCACCGCAACATCATGCGCGAGTCCTCGGGCAACCCGATGGCCATCAACAACTGGGACTCGAACGCCGCCGCGGGCATCCCGTCCAAGGGCCTGCTGCAGGTGATCGACCCGACCTTCCAGGCCTACCACGTGCCCGGTACGTCGACGGACAGCTACGACCCGGTCGCCAACATCACGGCCGCGTGCAACTACGCCGCCGACCGGTACGGCTCGATCGACAACGTGTTCGGCGCCTACTGAGACATCACCGTGTGACAGCGGAGCACGGCCGACGGGTGGTGCGGGTTCGGAAG